>NZ_DAMANB010000001.1:154545-326557 GCF_032073645.1 Myroides sp. | reverse complement strand
AAAAACACCATCACAAAAAAACACCATCACAAAAAAACACCATCACAAAAAAACACCATCACAAAAAAACAAACCTACTATCAACTATCTTTTTTATTTAAGATACTTTGATTCTGTATCGAATGCTTTATCTTTGTGTCTTAACAACACAATCTAAAATATGCTAACAGAATTAAATGCTATTTCGCCTATCGATGGGCGTTATAGAGGTAAGACCAATGCACTAGCTAATTATTTCTCAGAAGAAGCATTAATCAAGTACAGAGTATTAGTAGAAGTAGAGTACTTTATTTCTCTATGTGAGCACAATGTCCCTCAATTAGCCAATGTCCCAAGTTCTATCTTTCCTGAATTGCGTAAACTGTATCAAGAGTTTACCACAGAAGATGCTTTGTGGATCAAGGAGATGGAGAAAACGACGAATCACGATGTGAAGGCAGTAGAGTACTTTCTGAAAAGCGCATTTGACATTTTAAAGTTAGAAGAGTATAAAGAGTTTATTCACTTTGGACTAACTTCTCAGGATATTAATAACACCTCTATACCTTTATTGACTAAAGAAGCATATGAGGATGTGTATAAACCATCTTTACTAACTGTTATCAATAGATTAAAAGAGTTGAGCATAGAGTGGAAGGATGTACCTATGTTAGCACGTACACATGGTCAGCCTGCTTCTCCTACACGTCTAGGTAAAGAGATTTACGTATTTGTGGAGCGTTTAGAACAGCAGTTAGCATTATTAGAGCAAGTACCTTTTGCTGCTAAATTCGGTGGTGCTACAGGTAACTTTAATGCCCACCATGTAGCTTACCCAAAACAAGATTGGAAACAGTTTGGAACTGACTTCGTAGAATTGACTTTAGGGCTTAAGCATTCTTTCCCGACTACACAGATAGAGCACTATGATCACTTCGCAGCATTCTTCGATGGATTAAAACGTATAAACACGATACTGATAGACTTAGATAGAGATATCTGGACGTATGTATCGATGGATTACTTTAAACAGAAGATTAAGGCAGGAGAGATAGGTTCTTCGGCTATGCCTCATAAAGTGAATCCTATTGACTTCGAAAATTCAGAAGGAAACTTAGGTATTGCTAATGCGATCTTTGAACATTTAGCTGCTAAGTTACCGATATCACGTCTTCAACGTGACTTGACAGACAGTACAGTGTTGCGTAATATAGGAGTGCCTTTTGGACATACGCTTATTGCATTTGAGTCTACATTAAAAGGATTGAATAAGTTATTGCTGAATGCAGATAAGTTTGCTCAAGACTTAGAGAATAACTGGGCTGTAGTAGCAGAAGCTATTCAGACTATCCTAAGAAGAGAAGGATACCCTAATCCGTATGAAGCATTAAAAGATTTGACTAGAACGAATACAGTGATTAATAAAGAATCAATGCATAATTTCATCGAGACATTAAATGTATCTGATGCGATTAAAACTGAACTTAAAGCAATCACACCAGCTAATTATTTAGGAGTAGATATTCTATCATAAGAATTTACTATAAAATGAATAAGCGAGTCTTTCGAAAGAAGGACTCGCTTTTTTATTTCATGGTTAGAACACTGTTTCTAGAATAGATAAATAAAAAACGGGCTACCTTAAGGCAGCCCGTTTCTATATATTGAATAATCTAATTCTTATAAGTGGATTACTTCACCGTAAGCATCAGCTACAGCTTCCATCACAGCCTCACTCATAGTAGGGTGTGGGTGCACAGCTTTAAGGATTTCGTATCCAGTAGTTTCTAATTTACGAGCAACTACAGCCTCAGCGATCATATCTGTAACACCAGCTCCGATCATGTGACATCCTAACCACTCACCATATTTAGCATCAAAGATAACTTTAACGAATCCATCAGGAGTACCAGCAGCTTTTGCTTTTCCAGATGCAGAGAATGGGAATTTACCTACTTTAAGTTCATAACCGGCCTCTTTCGCTTTAGCCTCAGTCATACCTACAGAAGCAATCTCTGGAGTAGCATAAGTACATCCTGGGATATTTCCGTAATCTAATGGCTCTACATGGTGTCCAGCGATTTTCTCAACACATAAGATACCTTCAGCAGAAGCTACGTGAGCTAACGCTTGTCCAGGTACTACGTCACCGATAGCATAGTATCCAGGTACGTTAGTTTGGTAGAAATCGTTTACTAAGATTTTATCTCTATCTGTAGCGATACCTACTTCTTCTAATCCGATGTTCTCGATATTCGTTTTGATACCTACAGCAGATAATAAGATATCAGCTTCTAATACCTCTTCACCTTTAGCTGTTTTTACATATGCTTTTACTCCTTCACCTGTAGTGTCGATACGCTCTACAGAAGAATTAGTCATAATGTTGATACCATTTTTCTTTAAAGAACGCTCAAATTGTTTTGAGATATCTTCATCCTCTACAGGAACGATATTTGGCATAAACTCAACAATAGTTACATCAGTTCCCATTGATTTATAGAAGTAAGCGAACTCAACTCCAATAGCTCCAGAACCAACAACAATCATTTTCTTAGGTTGTTGAGGTAATGTTAATGCTTGTCTGTATCCGATTACTTTTTTACCATCTTGAGGTAAGTTAGGTAACTCTCTAGAACGAGCACCTGTAGCGATGATAATATGGTCAGCAGATAGTTCAGTTACTTTTCCATCTTTGTCAGTAACGTCTACTTTCTTACCTGGTTTTACTTTTCCGAATCCGTCGATAACTTCGATCTTATTCTTTTTCATTAAGAATTGAACTCCTTTGCTCATTCCTTCAGCTACGTTACGAGAACGTGCGATAACAGCATTGAAATCTTTATCTACATCACCATTGATAGTCAATCCGTAGTCAGAAGCGTGTTTAAGGTACTCAAACACCTGTGCCGATTTAAGAAGAGCTTTCGTTGGGATACATCCCCAGTTTAAGCAGATACCTCCTAAATTTTCTTTTTCAACAACTGCAACTTTAAAACCTAACTGAGAAGCTCTAATCGCAGTAACGTAACCTCCAGGGCCACTTCCTAAAACAATAATATCGAATTTCATATATCTATATATTTCTATATTTTATGCTACGAAAATAATCATTTATTTCTGTTATTGAAACTTTCAATACGAAAAGTTGATAGGCTGTAACTAAGGTAATTGCAAGGAGTGTGGCTTATTTGGCTATTAAGACGTGACAATTATTATCAAAAAGGCAATATTGTTGATAATCTTTTAAAAAACTAGGAGAGAATAGCGTACTAAAAAATATTGAAATTTTAGAACAAAAGTATTTCTACTCTTCGGAAGTTTTCGTCTAATTCATTTTGGGTAGAGAAACCATTGTTATAATGAACAATAAAAAAGCGATAGATGTGGATCTATCGCTTCTGTATATTGAGCTATATTTGTTTGTTAAACTGTGACTCGTGTAGGTTTTTATAGTATCCGTTTTGGATTTCTAATAGGTCTTTATGAGTTCCTTTTTCTACTATTTTACCTTTATCCATTACGATAATTTGATCAGCGTTTACTATCGTTGCTAATCGGTGTGCTATAATGATAGACGTTCTATCTTTAGTTAGATAGTCAGTCGCTTTCTGTAGTAATTCTTCTGAATGTGTATCGATAGAAGAGGTAGCTTCATCTAGTATCAGAATACTAGGATTACTAACATACGCACGTAAGAAAGCGATCAACTGACGCTGTCCAGATGATAGCATGACACCGCGTTCCTTCACATTATAATCATATCCACCAGGGAGTTGTAAGATGAAGTCGTGTATCCCTATTTTCTTAGCAGCTTCGATGACAGTCTCTCTTGTGATACTCTCATCATGTAGCGTGATATTATTGTATATTGTGTCACTAAATAAGAATACATCCTGAAGTACCACTGCTACTTGTTTGCGCAGTGTAGCTAGTTTATATTCATTGATATTGACACCATCGATACAGATCGTACCACTGTCTATATCGTAGAATCTATTTAATAGATTGATGATAGTAGACTTACCTGCACCAGAACTTCCCACGATCGCAATGGTGCTACCAGCAGCTATATCTAGGTTAATCCCTTTTAGTACTTCTGTTCCTTCGATATAACTAAAGCGAACAGCTTTTAGTTCTATTTTACCATTAAACTGTGGGGCAGTGACTGTACCGCTATCGTCTATCTGTTCTTCTGTTTCTAATACTTCGAATACACGCTCTGCTGCGATAATCCCCATTTGCATGACATTGAACTTATCAGCTATCTGTCTCAATGGGTTAAATAGCATGGTGATCAACATCGTATAGGCGAATAAATCTCCGAAAGAAGTAAGGTTGTCTCCTTGTACGATAGACATCCCTCCATACCAAATCACAAAACCAAGAGTAAGAGAAGATACGATATCCGCTATCGGAAAGAAGATAGAGTTATACAGAATATTCTTTAGCCAAGCCACATTGTGTTTATGGTTAATCTCTTTGAATTTTTCGTATTCTATTTCTTCTCTCGTAAAGAGTTGTACGATCTTCATTCCCGTTAATCGCTCTTGTACGAATGTATTTAGATTAGATATCTGTGTACGTACTTCTTGGAATGCAGTTTTCATGTGTCGTTGGAACTCTCGAGTAGCATATAATAGAATAGGCATAGCTATCAATACGATACAGCTCAATTTCCAGTTCATATAGAACATGATACACAGTACCACGAACATCTTTAGTAAGTCACTGACGATCATAAAGAGTCCTTGACTGAAGATACTAGCGATAGATTCTATATCAGATACTGCACGTGTCACTAATTTTCCTACGGGTTCGTTATCGAAATAACGCATTCTGAAGTTGATGATTTTATCAAATAGTTTCTCTCGAATGTCTTTTACGATATCCTGTCCTAACCAGTTCGCCCAATAGGTAAAGAAGAATTGTGAAGATACTTCTAGTACGAGTACTAATCCCATCAGTAGGATATAGAGTAGCAACCCAGATTGATCTTGTTTCTGTACGTATTCATCTACAGTTATCTTTAGCATATACGGACGTATGGCAGCGAATATAGAAAGGGAAATCGCAAATACAACTACCCAATTAAATCGTTTTTGATACGGCTTAGTATATTGTAATAATTTCTGTAGAGGTAATGATTTTAGTTTTTTCATAAATAAGGGTAACTAACTTGAGTTAAATAAAGACCTTTTCCAGGTACAGAAAAGCCAGCTTTGCCTCTGTCTTTACTTTCTATTATCGTTCTGAAGTCATCTAGTGTTATTTTTTCATGCCCTACATTGACTAAAGTACCCACTATCGCTCTGACCATATTGCGCAGGAAGCGATTAGCAGAGATGGTAAATACTAGTCTGTTATCAGGTAGAATATCCCAATGTGCTTTATAAATAGTACAATTGAAGGTGAATACATCTGTATGTGTCTTAGAGAAACATTCGAAGTCTTCATACTCAAATAAGATTTGAGCAGCTTGATTCATTAATTCTACATTCAGCGGTCTAAAGTGGTAGTAGCTACCCGCATTACAAAACGCATCTTTATACTGATGAATGTGATACTCGTAGGTACGTGCTGTCGCATCAAAGCGTGCGTGGGCATCATCTGCTACCGTATGTATATTATAAATAACAATGTCTTCAGGTAAAAAAGAATTCATTCGTTGTACTAAAGAATCTTTGTCAAAAGGTAACTCGTGATCAAAGTGTGCATACATCTGTTTAGCATGTACTCCAGCATCTGTTCTACCTGCTCCCACTAGCTCTATAGGGATGCGTAGTAGAGTAGAGATAGCTTTAGTCAGTACTTCCTGTACTGATATAGCATCAGGTTGTAATTGCCATCCGTGATAATGTGTTCCGTTATATGCGAATTCTAAAAAGTATCTCAATGTAATTCTCTTTGTTTTGTAAAACGCAAATATACTTTAAAATCGGGACTAGGTAGTTGATGTTATTATAAAATTAGGAACTCATTTTTTGAATAGAAGAACAAATAACTAAGAAATGAAAGGGCTAGACGGATTACTATTGGTATTTAGTAAGAAGGCGGATTTTAATTTATTTAGGGCTGTATTGCTAGAATAGTGATCGTGGTTTGATGCCATAGTGGTCGCATAGTTTTAGCCCTTTTTTATGCGACCACTATGCGATCACTATCCGACCACTATGCGACCACCTCAAAAAACATCCCTTTTTCGACCTGTTATAATTATGTACTTAATATGTATAACTCTAGTGTGAACGGTGGATTAGGGAGATGGCTCTGATAAGTTTGCGTTGGTTATATTAGAAAAACTAGTTCTAAAGAGAGATCAATTAAATCGATCTGAAGTAAACAACGTTAAAAGCAAGAGATAGTTTAGAAATATGTTTATTTTTACGACTTGACTTGTTGTGACAAGTAACTAACCCAATTAACCTAACTATATTAATAATGAAAAAACTACTAGTATTACTGGGCTTGTGTATAGGCTCTTATGTACAGGCACAGGATTTTAATCAATATTTTGAAGACAAAACATTGCGTCTAGATTATGTATTCGGAGGAAATAACGAGAGACAATTTATCTTATTAGATGAATTAATTTCTTTGCCTTCATGGGCTGGGCGTACACATAACTTAGGAGAGAATGCCTTAAAAGGAAATGGACAAGTACGTGTATACGATGAGCAAACAAATACATTAATCTATACTAATAGCTTCAGTACACTATTCCAAGAGTGGTTATCTACAGAGGAAGCGCAGAAGAATACCAAGAGCTTTGAGAATGTATTCTTAGTACCGTTTCCGAAAGATAATGTGCGTATAGAATTAATCCTATTCGATGCTGATGGAAAAGAAAAAGATAAATTAGTACATCATGTAGATCCTAAAGATATATTAATCCATACTAAGGGAACTAAGGATGTGACTAAACATGAGTATGTACATAAAGCGAAAGACAATGCTAAGGCTATCAATGTAGTATTCGTTGCAGAAGGATTTAAGGAAGAAGAAATGGGGAAATTTATGGATGCTGTAAAGGTGTCTATAGAACAATTATTAGCACATAAGCCTTTCGATAAATTTGCTGATAATTTTAATTTTATTGCTGTAAAGAGTGCTTCTAAAGACTCAGGGGTAAGTGTCCCAAGACAAGGAGATTGGAAAAAGACAGCTGTAGAGTCTAATTTTGATACTTTTTATTCGGAGCGTTATTTGACTACGAACAGAATTAAGAAATTACACGATGTACTAGCAGGTATTCCTTATGAACACATTATCATTCTTGCGAATACAGATGTGTATGGAGGAGGAGGAATCTATAATTCTTATACATTGACGACTACAGGACATAAGGACTTTAAGCCTGTGGTAGTACATGAGTTTGGGCATAGCTTTGCAGGATTAGCAGATGAGTATTTTTACCCTAATGATGTGTTGAGTGATTTAATTTCTAATCAGACAGAACCTTGGGAGCAGAATATAACTACATTAGTAGACTTCGATAGCAAGTGGAAAAAAATGCTTAAAAAGGGAACTCCAGTACCTACATTAGAAAAAGACAGTAAAAAATACCCACTAGGAGTATATGAAGGACTAGAAGGACGCAAGGTGTATAAAGGTACGTTAGACTGTAGAATGAAAACGAATCAGTATCCAGAGTTCTGTCCAGTTTGTCAGAATGCAATAGAAGAATTAATTTTGTTTTATACAGAGTAATCATAGTATAGCCTCTCACTAAGAGAGGCTATCTTATTATAAATAGATAAAGGTGAAAAAAATATTATTATTATCGGATACACACGGCACTATAGATGAGTCTATCCTGAAGTATGTCAGACAGGCAGATGAGGTGTGGCATGCAGGAGATATAGGAGACTTAGTAGTGACTGATACCATAAAGGCGCTAAAACCACTTAGATGTGTATGGGGAAATATAGATGGTAAAGAGGCTCGACTAGAATTTTCTGAAGAGTTATTCTTTGAGTGTGAAGGGATGAAGGTCTATATGATCCATATAGGTGGATATCCAGGGAAATATAGAGCTAATGTAAGAGAGCGAATCAAGCAAGAGAAGCCTGCTATCTATATCTGTGGGCACTCACATATACTGAAGGTACAGTATGATCAGATGATGGGAGTACTACATCTAAATCCTGGTGCAGCTGGTATAAGTGGTTTTCATCAGGTGCGTACGATGTTGCGCTTTGTGATAGATAACGGAGCGATAAAGGATATGGAAATTATCGAATGGCCTAAAAACAAAAAAGCCGAACTCATATAGGTTCGGCTTTTTTAACGCACTAATAAACTAAGATGTTAGGTTTATCGTAAACGATCCACAGATTTTACGAGATCTTCATCCTTCTTAATGGCTCTGTTCGCTAAGACAAGGAACAGGATAGAAATAATAGGGAGGAACATCCCAATACCTTTCTCAGAAATAGCTTCCGCAGTTTCTCCAGATACTGTTAGCGCACGATATACAAATAATCCTAATAGTATAAAGTTTGATATTATATTCAATCTATTAATTACAAACTGTCTCTTTCTATTTTTATACCCCATAATAGCTACTACTGTAAGAGCAGTAGATAATCCGAATAGGATAGTAGATGAAGGCATCATCATGAAATAGATAGGTTCATTCGCACCATTTGTCCATAATGGGATGAAAAAAGGTAGTACTCCCATAATGATAAAGACAAGAATCAAATAAACAGTCTGTATTCTCTGTAACATAATTGTAAAAATGTATGAAGTACAAAAATAGTGTTTCTTTTTTATAAAAACCTATTGTTTATAAAATTTTATTCGTAATATTGCATCAGTACTGTCGTAAGTTCTTCATAATACGGCAATTCTATTTTAAATTTCCATTCTTATTTAAAATTACACAACTCAATATTTTTATAATCTATAAACATTTATATGTTTGAAATTTCCGAACTAAAAAAAATGAAGGTCGCAGATCTTCAGGAGATTGCTAAAAAAGCAAAAATTGCTAAGGTGGCTTCTTTGAAAAAAGACGAACTTATAGGGCAGATATTAGAACATCAACAAGCGACAAATGCAGAGGAGAAAAAAGCACCTGTAAAAGCTAAACCTGTGGATAAAGCTCCTTTAGAGGAAAAGAAGGCTCCTGCAGTAGCTAAAAAAGTAGCTGTGGATAAGGCTAACAATGATGTAAAAACAGATAAAACAGTTAAACAAAATACAACTCCTACTACTGAGAAATCAAGAAGACCGAGACTAGGTAAATCTAATGAGGATGAGGGGAAGGTAGAGAGTAAAGTGGAGCAGGCTTCTCGTGTATTAGCAGATAATACACAACGCAAAACAACTCACCAGAGAAATGAAGAAGCTCCTGCGAAACAAGAACAAAAGAAAGAAACCGTAAGTGAATCAACTGCTGAAGAAAAAGGAGGTTCTACAAACGAAAATAGAAGGGATTTCAAAAAGAGACAACCTGATAATAATAGACGTGATGGGCAAAAACGTGATTTCAAATCTCGTCAGCAACAATCACAACCTAAGAATAATGCTTCTACTGAAGTAACTAATGTTGCAGCAACAGATAGAGAGCCTGTAGCGAAAGAGGAAATATCTACTGTAGATAATACTGCTCCTCAACAGTCTGAAAACGACAATCAAAAAAGAAATAACAATCAACAGAATAGAAATAATAACAACAAAAAGAATAATTTCAGAGAACCTGATTATGAATTTGATGGTATTATAGAGAGTGAAGGGGTATTAGAAATGATGCCTGATGGATATGGATTCTTGCGTTCTGCGGATTACAACTATTTATCTTCTCCAGACGATATTTATTTATCTCAGTCACAGATTAGATTATTCGGTCTGAAAACTGGTGATACTGTAAAAGGAGTGGTGCGCCCTCCGAAAGAAGGAGAGAAGTTCTTCCCATTAGTAAAGGTGTTGAAAATTAATGGTCACGATCCTCAGTCTGTTCGAGATAGAGTATCTTTTGAGCATTTGACTCCTTTATTCCCGAATGAGAAGTTTAATCTAGATGCGAAGAGTAGTACTATTTCTACTCGTCTAATGGATATGTTTGCTCCTATCGGTAAAGGGCAACGTGGTATGATCGTAGCTCAACCAAAGACAGGTAAAACTGTTCTTTTAAAAGAGGTAGCGAATGCTATTGCAGCTAATCACCCTGAGGCATACTTAATCGTGTTACTTATAGATGAGCGCCCTGAAGAGGTGACAGATATGCAGCGTAGTGTGAATGCTGAGGTAATTGCTTCTACATTCGACGAACCAGCTGAGAGACATGTGAAGGTAGCTAATATCGTATTAGAGAAAGCAAAGAGATTAGTAGAGTGTGGTCATGATGTAGTAATCTTATTAGACTCTATCACGCGTTTAGCAAGAGCTTATAATACCGTACAGCCAGCATCTGGAAAGGTATTAAGTGGAGGGGTAGATGCTAATGCATTACAAAAACCAAAACGATTCTTCGGAGCGGCTCGTAATATAGAAAATGGTGGATCTCTTAGTATCATCGCTACAGCGTTAGTAGATACGGGGTCTAAAATGGATGAAGTGATTTTCGAAGAATTTAAAGGTACTGGTAATATGGAGTTACAGTTAGATCGTAAGTTGGCAAATAAACGTATTTTCCCTGCGATAGACATTACTTCATCTAGTACACGTAGAGACGATTTATTATTAAACGAATGGGAGCTTAAGCGTGCTCTTATGGTTAGAAGATATATAGATGATATGAACTCTGTGGAGGCGATGACATCTATCATTGACAATGTGAAAAATACTACGAATAATGACGAGGTATTAAAAACATTAAGCAAGTAAAAATAACCTGTATGTATATTGAAAAAGAGGACATTTATAATTTATAAATGTTCTCTTTTTTTTATAAATAGTTTCTTAATTGTTATATAAATGCGTAATTTTCAATACTAAATGTTTTGAGAATAAAACAAAAGTTGTTTCTTTGACTCAGTTTTAATGACAGAAGAAATGACGATATAAAGAGAAGATAGTAGTAGAATGCTGTATCGGTTTTTATCTAGTTGTTTTTTGTCAGAGTATAGGGTGTAAAAGAAGAAGATTATGTATGAACTAACAATATTTATAGTAGTAGCTATACTAGCCTATTTTATCGTTAGAAGGTTTTTCTCTATTAAGCGTTTTAATACCAAGGAAGAATATCTTCAGTATAAACGGGAACAAGAGGAATTGTTGAGAGAGGAAGAAGAGGAATGGGACGATGATTTAATCGATAAAAAGAGTTTTGACTTCTTATTTATAGGAGTTGTAGCAACTGTGTTATTTTTGGTCTGTGGTCTTTTTACAGGTAATCCATTCTATTTTGTTTTGATGATTTTCGTTATTACAGCGATATTATTCTTGCACTATTTTCCCTCTAAAGGAGATTTTTAAAGTTTTTGTTGTCACTAATACTGTCTGTGGTGTTAGATATAGACTCACTTTTGACGCGTTTTTCTCTTATAGATTCAAATAAATATTACCTGAGAAATGAAAGAAGCTAATGTTTTAGTAGAAAAGGTCAAATAAAAGAGATGTTAAAATTACTTTTTTTTAGATCATTAAACGATTAATAGTAAGAAAGTTAAAAAATAGAGGTAAAAATTAATTGATATTTTTTGATTGCTGAGTTTGTATTTACGGAATATCGTCCTATATTTGCACTCGCAATTAAGCAATAGGCCACGTGGCGCAACTGAATAGCGCATCTGATTACGGCTCAGAAGGTTGCAGGTTTGAATCCTGCCGTGGTCACTAAAGTCTTGATTCAAATCAAGACTGTGATAGAAATAAATAAAAGAATAATGGCCGCGTGGCGCAACTGAATAGCGCATCTGATTACGGCTCAGAAGGTTGCAGGTTTGAATCCTGCCGCGGTCACTAAAAGCTTCTCATTCGAGAAGCTTTTTTTATTTATATGTATTTTTGTAGAAGAATCTTTACTATAATGCGATGGCTAAGAAAGAAAACTATTTTAGATATTGGTGGAAGTCAAGTAATGAACATGGGGTGCATTCTCCATTTATATTTAATTTATTGACTAAAGGATTATATCCTAAAGATAGCAGATGGAGAGGGATGGCAAAGAAAGATGTTTTTATACTACGCATGCTAAATTACTATCAGCCTCAGTCTCTCGCCGTACATGGGACACTCTCTGTGGAGGTGGCTTGTGTTAAATCATTAAAAGAATCTTCTGATGCAGTAGATATGATCTATATGTCTAGTGTGAACGATATTGCTATAACTGATGTATGTACTCGTATGCATAATGATAGCGTCCTTGTGATTGATAGAAGAGAAGGGCGAGAAGAGATAGAGGCTTTCTGGGAGCAGATCGTGTTAGATGAGCGCTTCAGTGCTACGATCGATTTCTATTATTACGGTGTAGCATTTATTAGATCAGAACAATTAAAACAACATTTTATTCTACGTATGTAATTTGTTCTGTTAGATAGTTAGTAAGTAGATGTATTATTTCTAGTAATTTATTTATCTTAGAAGAGTCTTTCGGATTATTAGAAAAGATAATGAACTAAAAGCATAACTAAACTATCTATTATGTCTACTCATATTATTCAAGTAAAAGATATTAAACGCGATTTTAAATTGGGATCTGAAACAGTATATGTGCTGAAAGGTGTGAATTTAGAAATAGCAAAAGGAGATTATGTTGCTCTAATGGGACCTTCAGGAAGCGGTAAGTCTACCTTGATGAATATCTTAGGATGCTTAGATACGCCTACTTCCGGTAGTTATTACTTAGATGGTAAAGATGTTAGTGCTCTAAAAGATGATCAATTAGCAGAGATTCGTAATAAGCATATTGGTTTTGTATTCCAGACTTTTAATTTATTGCCTAGAACGACTGCGTTAGATAATGTGGCATTACCTATGGTGTATGCAGGTAACTCTAAAGCAGAACGCAATGCTCGTGCAAAAGAAGTGTTAGATCAGGTGGGATTAAGTGATCGTATAGATCACCATCCTAATCAACTCTCAGGAGGGCAGAGGCAACGTGTAGCTGTAGCTCGTGCTCTAGTAAATAAACCAGCTATTATATTAGCTGATGAACCAACAGGAAATTTAGATACTAAGACTTCTGTTGAGATTATGAGTCTATTCGATGAAATACATGCGAATGGAAATACGGTTATACTAGTAACACATGAAGAAGATATAGCTGCACATGCACATCGCATCATCAGACTTAGAGATGGAGTGATAGAGAGTGATGAACGTATTAAGTAGATCGTAGTTCTTAGAAAGTTATTTTTATGTGTTATTAAGGTTTATCTTATATCAATAGATCTTTGATTAGAAATAATAGAGATTTCGTTAGAGAATAAGCTTTAGACATTTCTTTTTTTGTTGTACTTTGTGAGTTAATTAAACCAAGAACAATATTATGAAAGTATATACAAAAACTGGAGATAAGGGAACAACAGCATTATTTGGTGGTACACGTGTGCCAAAACATCACATCAGAATAGAAAGTTATGGTACGGTAGATGAATTGAATTCATATATCGGTTTAATTCGCGATCAAGAGATAAATCCCTTGTATAAAAAAGTATTGATAGAGATTCAGGATAGATTATTCACTGTAGGAGCTATATTAGCTACTGATCCAGAGAAAGCAATTTTGAAAAATGGAAAAGAAAGACTAAATATTCCAAAAATAAGTGTGGCTGATATAGAGCTATTAGAAAATGAAATTGACCGTATGGAAGATTCATTACCACAGATGACTCATTTCGTTTTGCCAGGTGGACATACTACTGTGTCATATTGTCATATCGCAAGATGTGTTTGTCGTAGAGCAGAGCGTTTGTCAGTGAGTCTGAATGAGTCAGAGCCTGTAGACGAGTCAGTTTTGAAGTATTTAAACCGACTTTCTGACTATCTTTTTGTGTTGGCACGAAAGTTGACTTTTGATTTACAGGCTGAAGAAGTGAAATGGATTCCAAGAAAAGAAGACTAAAAAAGTGTTATTTTTCTTAAAATCTGTAGATTTTAAAAAGCTACGTTCTTGAAAACAGCTGAAATAAATAAAAAAAAGCTTGATAATTTCATAATAAAAATTATTTTTGCATTAAAAATTTAAAACGAATAGAGATGTATTGGACATTAGAATTAGCATCTTACCTAAGTGATGCTCCATGGCCTGCGACGAAAGATGAGCTTATTGATTATGCAATTAGAACAGGTGCTCCTCTAGAGGTAGTAGAAAACCTTCAATCTATAGAAGATGAGGGAGAAATCTATGAATCAATGGAAGAGATATGGCCAGACTATCCGACTGACGAAGATTACCTTTGGAACGAGGATGAGTATTAAGATATAGATAAGAAAAAAGCCTCTAAAAAGGCTTTTTTTTTATTTAATTTTACGATTTGACAGTAATAAAAAAATAAACCACATAAATTTATGAGTATCATAAACAGCATATTAAAGGTGTTTGTTGGAGATAAATCAGAAAGAGATATCAAAGACATCAAGCCTTTAATTGAGAAAATAAAAACGTATGAAGGAGCTTTATCTAGCCTTTCAAACGATGAACTAAGAGCGAAAACAATTTACTTCAAAGAAAAGATACAGCAATCTAGAGCAGATCAAGATGCTAAAATCGCTTCTTATAAAGAAGAAATTGAGAAAACGCAAGATATCGATAAGAGAGAGTCTATCTACGCTAGCATTGATAGCTTAGAAAAAGAGGCTTATAACAACTCTGAGAAATTGCTATTGGATATTCTACCAGAAGCATTCGCTGTAGTAAAAGAAACAGCTCGTCGATTCAAAGAAAATGAAACAGTAATCGTTACTGCAACAGAACAAGATAGAATCTTCGCAGAGACTAAACCTTATGTGACTATCGTAGATGATAAGGCACATTGGGCGAATACATGGTCTGCTGCAGGAAAACAAGTTACTTGGGATATGATCCACTACGATGTACAGTTAATCGGGGGAATCGTATTACACCAAGGTAAAATTGCTGAGATGCATACAGGGGAAGGGAAAACGTTAGTAGCAACTTCACCATTGTACTTAAATGCATTAACAGGAAATGGAGTTCACTTAGTAACAGTGAATGACTACTTAGCAAAACGTGATAGTCAGTGGAAAGCTCCATTGTTTGAGTTCCACGGAATGACTGTTGATTGTATTGATAATCACCAACCAAACTCTCCAGGTAGAAAAGCGGCTTATGCTGCGGATATTACATACGGTACAAATAACGAATTCGGTTTTGACTACCTACGTGATAATATGGCACATACGCCAGAAGAATTAGTACAGAGAAAACACAACTTTGCAATCGTGGATGAGGTGGATTCTGTATTAATTGATGATGCTAGAACGCCATTGATTATTTCTGGACCTGTACCACAAGGAGATCGTCATGAATTTAATGAATTAAAACCAGAAGTAGCTAACTTAGTAGAGATGCAAAGAAAGCTAGCTAATGGATTCTTAGCAGAAGCTAAAAAATTAATTCGTGAAGGAAATACTAAAGAAGGTGGATTCTTATTGTTTAGAGCATATAGAAGTTTACCTAAGAATAAAGCGTTAATTAAGTTCTTAAGTGAAGAAGGAGTAAAACAATTACTTCAAAAAACTGAGAACCACTATATGCAGGACAACAATAGAGAAATGCATAAAGTAGATGAGGCGTTATACTTCGTGATCGAAGAAAAGAATAATCAAGTACAGTTAACTGATTTAGGTATTCAATTCTTATCAAAAGATACAGATCAAAACTTCTTCGTACTTCCAGATATTGGTGTTGAAATCGCTAAGATAGAAGCACAGAATCTATCTAAGGATGAAGAGGCTGAAGCAAAAGAAGTATTGTTCCAAGACTTCGGAGTGAAAAGTGAGCGTATCCACACTTTAAGCCAGTTATTAAAAGCTTATACTCTATTCGAAAAAGATACTGAATATGTAGTAATGGATAACAAAATTATGATCGTAGATGAGCAAACGGGACGTATCATGGATGGTCGTCGTTACTCAGATGGATTACACCAAGCTATCGAGGCTAAAGAGAATGTGAAAATTGAAGCAGCTACTCAAACATTTGCTACAATTACATTACAGAACTACTTCCGTATGTATAACAAACTAGGAGGTATGACTGGTACGGCGATTACAGAAGCAGGTGAGTTCTTACAGATTTATAAATTAGACGTTGTAGAGATTCCTACGAATAGAGGTATCGCTCGTCATGACAAAGAAGATAAGATTTATCGTTCAGTACGTGAGAAATTTAAAGCAGTAATCGAGGATGTGGTAGAGTTATCAAATGCTGGACGTCCAGTATTGATCGGTACAACATCAGTTGAGATTTCTGAGTTATTAAGTAGATCATTGAAAATGCGTGGTATTAGACACAATGTGTTGAATGCTAAATTACATAAACAAGAGGCTCAAATCGTAGAAGAAGCAGGACAATCAGGTATCGTAACTATTGCTACAAACATGGCAGGTCGTGGTACAGATATTAAGCTTTCTCAAGAAGTAAAAGACTTAGGAGGTCTTGCTATCATCGGTACTGAGCGCCATGACTCTCGTCGTGTAGACCGTCAGTTAAGAGGTCGTGCAGGTCGTCAAGGGGATCCAGGTAGTTCACAGTTCTATGTGTCACTAGAGGATAACTTAATGCGTCTATTCGGATCTGATCGTGTAGCTAAATTAATGGACAGAATGGGATTAGAGGATGGAGAAGTAATCCAACACTCTATGATGACAAAGTCTATCGAAAGAGCTCAGAAAAAAGTAGAAGAGAATAACTTCGGTATTCGTAAGCGTTTATTAGAATATGATGACGTGATGAATGCACAACGTGAAGTAATCTATAAACGTAGAAAGCATGCCTTATTCGGAGAGCGTCTTAAAGTGGATATCGCGAATATGATGTATGACCTATGTGAGCGTATTGTAGAGACTAACAAATTAGCTAGTGACTATAAAAATTACGAATTTGATATTATCCGTAATTTCGGTACGAACAATGTGGTTAGTGAAGAAGAGTTTGCAAAAGGTGATGTAGTTGCTATCGCTAATAAGCAATACGATATCGTTTATAATGCTTATGCAGATAAATGTAAACGTAGTGCAGCAGAAGCATTTAAAGTGATCAAAAATGTTTATGAGAACAATGCAGGTCAGTTTGAGCGTATTGTAGTTCCTTTTACAGATGGTGTTAAAACGATTAATATCGTAACTAACTTAGAAGAAGCTTATGCAACAGAAGGAATGTCATTAATTAATGATTTTGAGAAAAACATTACTTTGACTATTCTAGATGAGGCATGGAAGAAGCATTTAAGAAAAATGGATGAATTAAAGCAATCTGTACAGTTAGCTGTACATGAGCAAAAAGATCCATTGTTGATCTATAAATTCGAAGCATTTGAGTTATTTAGAAAGACTATTTTCGAGATTGATTCAGAGGTAATGACATTCTTGACTAGAGCAGATTTGCCACAACAAGAACAACCAGCAGAAGAGGTATCTGAAGCTTAAAAATAGATATGTCATAATAAGATGATATATGAAATAAAAAAGACGTGTTTTAACCACGTCTTTTTTTGTTTCTATAGATTTTGTAGTTAGGAATATTAAATGGTTTTATACAGTGCTAAATGAGTAAATAAGGAGTGCTCTGGTATGTGGAAATAAAAAAGGATTGACGTACGTCAATCCTTTTTGTAATTTTAAATATCTCGGAATATTACTTTTCAGTAGTCATTTCTAATTGGAAAACTAAATCAGTGTTAGGAGGGATAGGACCAACTCCACGTTCTCCATAAGCTAAATGAGAAGGGATAAAGATAATCGCTTTGTCTCCTATTTTCATTTGCTCTATTCCTTCAATAAAACCTGGTATTAAACCTGTTTTAGTACCATATTTAAAAGGGATAGGGATGTATTGGTTAGCGTTAGCTCTTCTTTGATCAAAAGTACCGAATAGCTTAGATAATTCTTCATTACTTGAATCAAACATAAGTCCGTTTTCAAAGAATCCTGCGTAGTCAATCATTACATCTTGCCCGATATTAGGTTTTTTACCTTCTCCTTCATTAATGATAACGTAAGATAGACCTGAGTGTGTTTTAGTAGCTTTTGCTTTTAATTCTGCGAATTTAGTAGCGTATTCTTTTTGGGCACCTTCTACTTTGTCTGCTTGATCTTTTTTAGCTTTGTCAGCGTCTTCAAAGTATTTTTTAAACACTTTGACTGCGTTGAATTTTTTAGCTTCTTTTCCTACTCTAATGATTTTTACAGACTCCATTTTGTCTCCTTGAGTGATAGCATTAACTATATCAAGACCTTTTACAGTATATCCAAAAACTGAATGCATTCCATCTAAATGTGGAGTAGCTTTATGTGTAATAAAGAATTGACTTCCGTTTGTAAAAGGACCGCTGTTTGCCATAGATAAAGTACCTGCTTTATCATGTTTTAAACTTGGGTCAAATTCGTCTTTAAATACATATCCTGGTCCACCAGAACCTGTACCTGTAGGGTCTCCACCTTGTATAACAAAATTAGGTTCTACTCTGTGAAAGGCGATACCATCAAAATAAGGTTTGTCTTTATATTGTTTGTCCACAAAAGGGTTATTACCTTCTGCTAATGAAACGAAGTTAGCAACTGTTACTGGTGCTTTCTCATATTCTAGTTCAACAACGATATTACCTTTTGATGTTTTGATATCAGCATATAAACCATCAGGTAAATCTGTCTTAGCTGAAGTACAAGAAGCAGCTAATGCTACAATACTTAGAATTAAACTTGTCATTTTTTTCATATTATTTTAGTTACTTTTTTCTATTGATTTTAAATCTATAGTGAATATTAATGGTTGATTTTTACCTATTTTGTTTCTGTCGCCTAGATAGCTGTATGCTAATATAGAAGGGCTAAGTACTTTGATAGACTCATTTTTCTTCATGAGCTTGATAGAGTGTCTTAATATAGGAAGGATGTCTTCTTTATCAACTATATAAGATAGTACTCCGATGTCATTAGAAGAATATAATAAACTGTCTTGTAAAGTGCTTATTTCATAAGTGTACATGACAGTATTACCTTCTGAAGGTCTGATAGAGTCATGTATTTTTCGTTCTTGATAGCTGTACCAAAAACCGTTTTTAGAATTGATATATGTATTATCTTTATCTGTTTCTATGTATTGGCTTATGAGTTCTTCTTCACTTTTAACCATATCCATATTTTTCAAAGCAGAGCTTTGTATAATGCTTTCTTTTGACTTTGATATCGGTTTTCTTGCTTCTTTATCTTGATTACAACTAGTAGCAAAAACAGCAAATAATGCTATACTTAGAAACTGAATAGATTTATACATAGAATTCTTTTTTATGCTTTTTAATGATGTCTGTAAATCGAGTTATTGTATCTTCTAAAGATAGTGTAGATTTACCACCTGCGGCATTTACATGCCCTCCACCTTCGAAATATTTACGTGCTAGTTGGTTCACGTCCATATTGCCTTGTGATCTTAGTGATATTTTTACAATGCCTTCATCTTTTCTTTCAATAAAGAAAAAGGTTAGGTCAATCCCTTTAATTGATAATCCGTAGTTAACAAAACCTTCTGTGTCTCCTTTTTGATGTTGGAACTCGTTAAGTTCTTTATCAGTCAGATATATATATGATGTATTGTATTCAGGTAATATTACCATGTTTTGGAGTGCTTTACCTAATAATTGTAATCTGTTGTAATTACTGTTGTCAAATAAAGCATTGTGTATAGCAGGGTTGTCTATTCCTTTGTCTATCAATTCTGCTACAACACGGTGAGTGTTGGCATTTGTTTTAGGGAACCTAAAAGAACCTGAGTCAGTTACAATACCTGTGTATATACATGTAGCAGCATCTTTATCAACTAAATGAGTTAGTTTTAATGCTTGTATAATAGTGTATAGAAGTTCGCATGTAGACCCAAACTCTGGATTAGAGAAGGTTAATGTAGCATAGTCACCGGGCATTTGGTGGTGGTCTATCATTACAAATGGAGCAGTCATCTTTTCAAGAACTTTTTCCATATCCTCCCCTGTTCTTAATAGAATATTAAAGTCTAAAGTGAAGATATAGTCACTAGAAGAAAGAATCTGATTAGCTAATTCTCTTTTTTTATCAAAGATGATAATGTTTTCACTAGCTGGCATCCAGGCAAGGAAGTGTGGAAAATCATTAGGAGATATAATATATGCGTCATGTCCTAATGCTTTTAAAATATGGTACAACCCTAATGTAGAGCCAATGGCGTCACCATCAGGATTTCTATGAGGGATAATACTTATCTTTTTTGGCGAGCTTAAAATAGATTGTAGTTGCTCTATATATTTTTCATTCATCATGTTGCGAAAATACATTATTTTAAGAATATTAAATAATGATATCTAAGTTTAAATGATAAAAAGTTACGTTAAAGAATGAATGATATTATTGAGCTAATGCTTTTAGTTCGTTTTTGTCTTTTAGAATAATCTTTTTACCAGATAATTCTATTATACCGTCCTTTTTAAGCTCTGATAATAAGCGAATACAGCTTTCTGTGGCAGTACCGACCATATTAGCAAGATCTTCTCTTGATAATTGGATATTCAGTGCATTATTTTCTGGATTAATACCACCTACTTCCTCAAGTTTTAGAAGTATAATAGCAAGACGCTCTTTAACTGTCTTGTGAGTGTGATCAGCTAAGCCTTTGTCTGCATCTTTTAAGTGGTTACAGATGTCTCTTGTTACAAGTAAAGAGAATTTATTGTTATCTGTGAAGTATTCCATCATTTCTTTCTTAGGAATAAAACAGATTTGCATATCTTCAATCGCTGTTGCAGTAAGATTAGATGTCTCTTCATTAATGATAGAGCGTTGTCCTAGAAGGTCTCCATTCTTAGCAAGCTTAACAATTGTGTCTTTACCATTAGAGTTGAGTTTTGTTAATTTACAAAAACCGTCCTTGATACAAAATACACCATTAAGGTTATCACCTTCACTGAAGATGGTTTCCCCTTTCTTTACGATAAAGTGAGTTTTAGTTTCAGATATTGTTAAAAGCTCTTCTCTAGTTAATGCTTTTAGAGAACTAAATTCTCTAATAATACACTGTTCACATCTGCCCATGACCAAGTAGTTTTTGTTAAAATAACTCTACAAAGATAGTGATTTTTTATGATAAATGTCATATATTCTCCATTATTAAACGTAGACCTTTGGTATAGGTAAAATGAGCAATAAATTATGGATAAAAATAAGTGTTATCACTGTGGTAATGAGGTGACAACCTTTAACCGCATTGACTTCGATGATAAAGAATTTTGCTGTAATGGGTGTAAGACAGTTTATGAGATTTTTAGCGATAATGATTTAAGCTGTTATTATGATATGGAGACTACTCCAGGGGCTACTCCAGAAGAAGCAAATGGTAAATATGATTTTTTAGAGAAAACAGAAATTATTAACAAACTCCTAGAGTTCAATGAAGGAGCAACTAATATTGTTTCTTTATATATCCCACATATTCACTGTAGTTCTTGTATCTGGATATTAGAGAATCTGCACAGACTAAATGACGGTGTGATTCGAGTATTGGTTAATTTCCCTGAAAAGAAAGCAACAATTACATTTAATTCTGAAAAGGTATCTTTAAAAGAGTTAGTTCTTCTACTAACGAAGATAGGTTACGAACCTTATATAAGTTTAAAAAATTATGAAGATAAGCCTCAGGCTATAGATAGAAGTTTAATTTATAAAATAGGGATAGCATTTTTTAGTTTTGGAAATGTTATGATGCTTTCTTTCCCAGAGTATTTTAATATTGATGATATCTGGATGAGAGAATATAAGGATTTTTTTAGATGGCTTATATTACTTATTTCTTTACCCGTATTTTTTTATTCTGCTTCTCCTTACCACTTGGCTGCTTGGAAAGGGATTAAAACAAAAAATTATACCATAGACATTCCTATGTCTTTAGGAATTATAGTGATGTTTATTCGAAGTACGATAGATATTATATTTGATTTAGGCCCAGGTTTTTTTGATAGTATGACTATGTTAGTCTTCTTTATGTTGTTAGGAAAACTGTTTCAACAACGTACTTATAACTTCCTATCTTTTGAAAGAGATTATAAATCCTATTTTCCTATTGCGATTACTAAAATTGGAGAGGATGGAGTAGAAGAACCTATTCAAGTCTATGAGGTTGTAAAAGGGGATCGTCTTCTGATCCGTAACCAAGAACTAGTACCTGTGGATTCAATATTGATTTCAGAATCAGCTTTTATTGACTATAGTTTTGTAACAGGTGAAGCTGTTCCTGTAGAAAAGAAATCAGGAGATAAAGTTTTTGCAGGAGGAAAACAAGTGGGAGACGTTATTGAGATAGAGGCAGTGAATACTGTTTCTCAAAGTTATCTAACTCAGTTATGGAGTAATGATGTCTTCCAGAAAAAAGTGGATATTAAGTATAAAACTATTACGGATACGATTAGTCATTATTTTACCCCTGTATTATTGCTGATTTCTATATCTGCTTTTATAGGTTGGGCTTTTGTGGATATCAATGCCGCTTTTAATGTGTTTACAGCTATTCTAATCGTTGCTTGTCCTTGTGCCTTAGCTTTGACTGCTCCATTCACTTTAGGTAATGCTATCCGTATTTATGGTAGAAATAAGTTCTATTTAAAAAATGTTACTGTCGTAGAACAAATGGCAAAGGTGAATACTATTGTTTTTGATAAGACAGGTACTATTACTACTAATGCAAGTTCAACTATACAGTATGTCGGAGAGGAGTTATCTAAAGAAGAACAAGGCGATATTAGAAATATTATTAGAGCATCTAATCATCCCTTGAGTAGAAAACTGTATAACTTTTTGTCTACAAAGGTGGTTGTCAAACCTGAGTTATTTGAAGAAATACCAGGAAAAGGACTGTTGGGTACGATAAACAAAAATAGTTATCTAATAGGATCTCCTAGTTTGTTAGGGATTCAAAGTGAACAAGTGTTAAATGAAACATCAGTTCATATCCAAATTAATGGGGAGTATAAAGGGAAGTTTGTATTTGCTAACCACTATAGAGAAGGCGTTACAGAATTGTTTGATAATTTAACAAATATCGGATATAAATTAGCTATTCTTTCAGGAGATAATGATGGTGAGAAAGAAGTGTTAGAAAAGTTGCTTCCTAGTTCTACTTCGTTGGTTTTTAATCAGAAGCCAGAAGAGAAATTAGAATATGTCAAAAGATTGCAAGAAAATGGGGGGAATGTAATGATGGTTGGAGATGGATTAAATGATGCAGGAGCATTAGCTCAAAGTAATGTAGGAGTGTCTGTTTCTGAGAATGTTAATGTGTTTACTCCAGCAAGTGATGCCATACTAGATGCTAAGATGTTTAAAAGCTTAAAGTCATTCTTAAATTATTCAAAGAAATCTGTTAAAATTATCAAATTAAGTTATATCTTAGCTTTAAGCTATAATGTGATTGGTATAACGGTTTCTATAATGAATAAAATGTCTCCATTGGTAGCGGCTATATTAATGCCCATAAGCACTGTTTCTATAATCAGCTTTGTAACGATCATGAGTAATTACTTTGCAAAGAAGATTATAAAGAAAGATTAAGATAAAAAGCTAAATATGATAGTTATCATGTTTTAAGGCATCAGATAATGTTAATTTTGACAAGTAAATATTAGGTATGAGTGTTATATATTTCTTAATTAGTATCAGTGTAGTAGTAGCTGGTATATTTCTATACTTATTTATACGGTCAGTAAAAAGCGGTCAGTTTGATGACGCGTATACCCCTTCAGTGCGTATGCTTTTTGATGACGAAGTAAAAGTTACTTCAAAAGAGAAGAAAGACAAAAAAACAGATAATAAACAAAAAGAAAATCAAATATAAACAACTATGGAAGTGCAACAATTTTATTATGACAACAAAATTGTAAAGAAATTTCTTTATGCTTCAATATTTTTTGGAGCTGTCGGGATGCTTGTAGGATTAGTTTTAGCAGTGATGTTTATATTTCCTAACTTAACAGATGGAATATCTTGGTTGAGTTTCGGGAGATTGCGTCCATTGCATACTAATGCTGTGATTTTTGCGTTCGTTGGTAACGCAATTTTCGGAGGAATATACTATTCTTTACAAAGGTTATGTAAAGCCAGAATGTACAGTGACTTTTTAAGTAATCTTCACTTTTACGGATGGCAATTAATTTTAATTGGTGCTGTAATTACCTTACCATTAGGATTTACAACATCAAAAGAGTACGCTGAATTAGAATGGCCTATAGACATCGCGATTGCAGTGATTTGGGTGACATTCGGTGTTAATATGATTATGACGATTATCAAAAGAAGAGAGCGTCATATTTATGTTGCAATTTGGTTCTACTTAGCGACTTTTGTTACTGTAGCTGTATTACATATCTTTAACTCATTAGAGTTACCTGTAAGTGCATTTAAATCTTACTCTGTGTACGCAGGGGTACAAGACGCATTAGTGCAGTGGTGGTATGGACATAATGCGGTGGCATTCTTCTTAACTACACCTTTCTTAGGTTTAATGTATTATTATTTACCAAAAGCAGCGAATAGACCAGTTTATTCTTATAGACTATCTATCATTCACTTCTGGTCTTTAATTTTCTTATACATCTGGGCAGGTCCTCACCACTTATTGTATTCAGCATTACCAGAATGGGCTCAAAACTTAGGAGTTGTGTTCTCAGTAATGTTAATTGCACCATCTTGGGGAGGTATGATCAACGGTCTTTTAACTCTTCGTGGAGTTTGGGATAAAGTAAGAGTTGATCCAGTATTAAAATTCTTCGTAGTAGGTATTACAGGATACGGTATGGCTACTTTTGAAGGACCAATGTTATCTCTTAAAAATGTAAACGCTATTGCTCACTATACTGACTGGATCGTAGCTCACGTACACGTTGGAGCATTAGCTTGGAACGGATTCATGACATTCGGTATGGTGTACTGGTTAATTCCTAGAATGGTTAAAACAGAGCTTTATTCTAAAGCTGCTGCTAACTTCCACTTCTGGATTGGTACATTAGGTATTATCTTATATACTATTCCATTATATGTGGCAGGTTTCTCTCAACACTTAATGTGGAAAGACTTTAACCCTGATGGAACTTTAAAATATGGTAACTTCTTAGAAACAGTTACAGCTATTATGCCAATGTATGCAATGCGTGCTATTGGAGGAACATTGTATTTAGCAGGGGTATTAGTATTGATTTACAATATCTATAAAACTGTAAAAGCTGGTCAACCAGTTCAAGATGAATTAGCTGAAGCACCTGCATTACAAAGAATTTCTGCTGGTAGATTAAAAGGAGAAGGATGGCATACTCATTTAGAGAGAAGACCTATTCAGTTTACGATCTTAACTACAGTAGCTATCTTAATTGGAGGATTGGTACAGATTGTTCCTACAATATTTGTGAAGTCAAATATTCCTACTATTACAAGTGTTAAACCATATACTCCTCTAGAGTTAGAAGGTCGTGACCTTTATATTAGAGAAGGATGTGTGGGGTGTCACTCACAAATGATTCGTCCTTTCCGTTCAGAAGTTGAAAGATATGGTGAGTACTCAAAATCAGGGGAATATGTTTATGATCACCCATTCTTATGGGGTTCTAAGAGAACAGGTCCAGATTTATTTAGAGTAGGAGGTAAATATTCTGATAGTTGGCATTATAACCACATGTATGACCCTCAGTCAACATCTCCTAATTCAATCATGCCTGGATATAAATGGTTATTTGCTAATAAAAATGCAGATTACTCAGATATAGAAACTAAAATGAGTGTAATGAGAACTTTAGGAGTTCCATATACAGATGAGGATATTGCTAACGCGAAGGCTTCTATAAAAGCACAGTCTGAAGAGATTGCTAAGAACTTAGAAGGTGATCCTGATTATGTGAAGTCATATGAGGATAGTAAAAAACGTGCACAAGCAAAAGGTGAAGAGTTTATACCTATGAGTGATCGTGAGATTGTAGCAGTGATTGCTTATCTACAACGTTTAGGTACCGACATTAAAAAGGTAGAAGAATAATATTTTAAAAATGAATCAATATGCTAAAATTCATTAAACATAATATGGAAACAATAGGTGGAGTGGAGATATTCCCTATTATATCACTTATTATTTTCTTTACATTCTTTGTTGGACTTTTCGTGTGGGTTGCTACTTATAAGAAAGACACAATAGAAGAATTGAGCAATATGCCATTCATGGATGATGAAGAGCACAATGTTGATAGTAATTCACGAAAATTATGAAAAAGTTTTTTCCAGTATATGTAAGAGTTCCTCTTCTATTTGCTATTTTCTTTTTAGCGATAGAATGGTTAGTAGGGGGGGATAGTGATAAACCGGCTTTTGTAGAACATCCCGTTGTTCTAATATTATTAGGTTTATTCTTGTTCGCATTGATTGCTGTTGAAATTGTAGCATCTGCAACAAACAAGATTTTGGATCGCTTAATGACTCCTGAAGAGAGAGCTCTAAAACAAAAAGAAGCTAGTCGCCCATTAAGAGATGCCCCTTGGGTAAAACGCTTAATGCAGAAATTGACTAATACTAAAACAATTGAGCAAGAAGGCGATATCATGATGGATCATGATTATGATGGAATTAAAGAGTTAGATAATGATTTACCACCATGGTGGGTTGGACTTTTCTATGTGACTGCAATTTTTGCTGTAATCTATATGTTGAGATATCACGTATTTGATGCAGATAATCAAGTTGCTGAGTTTGAAAAAGAAATGATTGCTGCTAAAGAACAAGTTGAGGAGTACAAGAAAAATGCTCCTGATATGTTAACAGCTGATCAAGCAGTATTCTCTGATGATCCAACTGTGTTAGCTGCTGGTAAGGCACTTTTTGATACAAATTGTGCTGTATGTCATAAGAATGATGGTGGGGGATCTATCGGACCTAACTTAACTGACGACCACTGGATATTAGGTGGAGGTATGAAAAATGTCTTCAATACAATTTCTGAAGGTGGACGTCCTGGTAAAGGAATGGTGCCTTGGAAGTCAAATTTCAAACCATCTGAAATAGAAAAGTTAGCTTCTTATGTTATTTCTCTTAATGGTACAGTTCCAGCAGAGGCTAAAGCTCCAGAAGGAGATATTGTATGGTCTAAAGCAGAATTGACTGGAGGAGATGCTTCAGAAGAAGGTGCAAAAGAAGAAGCTTCTGAAGAGGTTGCTGTAGATGCAGAAACTGTTGAAGTAAAGAATTAAAATAATATAGTCTATACTAACTGTATTATTAGTATAGACTGGTAAAAAGAATAGAGGGCTAAGGTTGACAATTTAGCCCTCTTTTATACCAAATATTTTCTATTGATCAAGAGGTGTTGACTTATTTCGTTTATTGGTGTTAATAAAGACATTATCTATAGTATTATTATCATAAATACAATGCATATTGAGAGCTTTTTTCGTACCTTTCTAGTATAAAAAAAGTTTATGTCTGTCAAGGTTTTATTTAGTTGTTAAACGAGGACTTGGTAGAGTTAAACTGTTTAAAATATAAGGTATTTAGAAGCGATTATACTGTTTTAGGATTTATATATATAGATGTTGATATAACAGTAGATGAGAAGTAAATCTTATCTTTTTAATAAACGAATATGATTGTTTGTGTTTTTTACTTTGGTTAGGGAAAGCGGAACAGTTAGGTATATTTCAGATTAAGAGAATAAGGAATCTTTTAGGCGACAATAATTAGAAGATTTCTGACAGATTATCTGTCAAAAACTTGTGCTTAGGCACTATTATAAACTAACATAATAAGAATAGAGTATAAGTAGTTTATTACTTTATTACTCATTGAAAAACATTTTACTATGGCTACAATACATGATGAGAGTTTCCGTGACTCCATAGGTACAATTGACAAAGATGGTAAAAGAGCTTGGATCTATCCTAAAAAACCTTCGGGCCCTTTTTATAATAAACGTAAGATCGTAAGTTACGCTCTTATCTTGTTTCTTTTTGCTGCGCCATTTATTAAGATAAATGGAAACCAGTTTTTATTGTTTAACGTAATAGATAGAAAGTTTAATATTTTTGGTTTTCCTTTCTGGCCACAGGATTTTTATCTTGTAGTAATATCTATGATTATTGGTGTAGTTTTTGTTACCCTATTTACAGTTTCATTTGGTCGTATATTTTGTGGTTGGATTTGCCCTCAAACGATTTTTATGGAAATGGTTTTTAGACGTATTGAATATTGGATTGATGGAGATAGAGGAGCTCAAATGCGTTTAGATAAACAACCATGGACATCTGAGAAAATAAGAAAGAGAGTTTTAAAGTGGTTTATATTTTTTGTTATTTCCTTTTTGATTGCTAATGTTTTCTTAGCTTATATTATTGGAAGTGATGTCGTTCTTCAAATGATGAAAGACGGACCAGCAGATCACATGGGGCGTTTTATTGGATTAATAATATTTACTGGAGCTTTCTACTTTGTATTTACATGGTTTAGAGAGCAAGTATGTGTTATTGCTTGTCCTTATGGTAGATTACAAGGAGTTTTATTAGACAATAAATCTATTATTGTAGCTTATGACCACGTGCGTGGTGAAGCGACAAATGGTAGAGCTAAGTTTAAAAAAGGAGTTGATAGAACTGCAGAAGGTATAGGAGATTGTATCGACTGTAAGCAATGTGTAAATGTATGTCCAACAGGTATTGATATTCGTAATGGTACTCAGTTAGAGTGTGTGAACTGTACAGCTTGTATTGATGAGTGTGATCACATGATGGAGAGTGTTGGTTTACCTACTGGTTTGATACGTTATGCATCAGAATCAGAAATATCAGAAGGTACTAAGTTTAAATTTAGTTTGCGTCAGAAAGGTTATGTAGCTGTTCTTTGTATCCTAATGACTATTCTGGTAGGGTTATTGTTCTTAAGAACAGATATTGAAGCTACTGTGCTTCGTGTGGCAGGTCAAACGTATACCCATGTCACCGTAGATGATAAGGAGAATATTAGAAACGTTTATACCTTTAAGGTAGTTAATAAAACGATGAAGGATTTCGAGAATGTAACCTTTAAGTTATCTTCTCCAGAAACAGGAATTATTACTTTAGTAGGGAACCCAATTATAAAAGTGGTTAAAGAAGGATATGCAGAAGGAACTATGTTTATTGATGTTCCACAGTTCTTATTAGAAAGTCATCGTACAAAAGTTAAAATAGAGGTGTATGAAGGAGATAAGTTGATTCAGACAACTTCAACAAACTTCTTAGGCCCTAGAACATTGGATTAATATTAAAATTTGTTAGGTATGAAATTTAATTTTGGAACAGGTATTGTTATTGCTATGGGGATTTTTATGGTCTTCATTTTGCAATATGTTATTAGAGTACAGATTGATAGTAAATATGATAATGAGTTAGTTACTGAGAATTATTATCAACAAGAAATAGAAGTAGATGGTAAACACGATAGAGAAGTAGCTGCATTGAAGCTTGCTACTCCGGTATCTATTGAGTCTACTAAAGCAGGAGATATATCGATTGTGTTTCCTTCAGATTTTGACGCAAAAAATATTACAGGAAAAATATTCCTATACAGACCGTCTAACCAGAAATTAGACTTTGATATGCCTATATCACTGTCTTCTTCCAATTTGCTCATACCTAACAATACGCTGGTAGACGGTCGTTGGGATATTGCAGTAGAATGGTCTTATAATGGATCAGATTACAGAAATAAACAAAGTTTAACTGTAAAAAAAGATTAACTAGTGATTACAGCTCTTATTTTTGGACTGATTAGTAGTCTGCATTGCATTGGTATGTGCGGACCTATAGCTATGATGTTGCCAGTTTCTAAGAGTAATGGTACTAAAAAAGCTATGCAGATATTCACCTATCATTTAGGGAGAATATCTGCATATTCTATTTTAGGACTTGTTTTTGGTATGTTTGGTAAAGGCCTTTACTTAGCTGGACTACAGCAGCAGATGTCTATTGTTGTAGGGATTTTAATGATTGTCTTTATATTAATACCACAAAACAAGCTTGGAAACTTTGGCTTTCTAAAGCCTTTTTACTTTATAGTGAGTAAGATTAAAACTAAACTAGGAGGTCAGTTTAAAAAACAAAATAAAGGAACACTGTACTTTATTGGTTTTTTTAATGGCTTTTTGCCATGCGGTATGGTCTATGTCGCATTGTTTGGTGCATTAGCTACACAGAGTGTATTTATGGGGATGCTTTATATGGCTCTATTTGGAGTAGGAACTATTCCTTTGATGAGTTCTATTATTTATGTAAGAGATATGTTTTCTCCTAGAGTAAGAAACGGTATTATGAAGTATTACCCTTATGTTATCGTAATCTTCGGGATGTTGTTTATTATACGCGGTCTGGGATTAGATATTCCTTTTTTATCTCCAGATAATTTAAATCTTTTTGTAAGGGGAGAGGCTGATTGCTAGTTAAGTACAATTTATTTAAAATAAATTGTATAAAATGATGTGACTTTTTTCAGAATTATTGTCTTAAGTGTATAACGATAAGGTCATCAACGATTTTTAATGCTATGAAAAGGAAAAGATATGTTGATTGTTTGTTACTTATAATTTATCGTTATAGTACTTAAAATAAAAGTATAAAATTGCGCTATGAAAGAAAAAAAGCTGACCACTGGTCAGCTTTTTTTTTATATGCTTAATGACTGCTTTTTAAGATAATCTATAGCATGTCTTCCTTCATTGAATAATAAGTCTAGAATACTTAGATTGTTTAAGTAGCCATGTTTTTCATCAAAAACTTGGATGTATGGAGTGTAGATATTAGTATCTTTCTTACCATTTATTAAAGTTCTCAAATCAGTAATGTCATTACTTACTTCTTTATGGTAGTCTTTAGTTTGTTCATAAGGGAGGTCTATCCCTAAGCAAGAACATAACACTTCATGTATTTGAAGGTTAAGATCTAACATAAACTCTGGTTTTCCTTCAAAAATAGGACGAATCTCATCTTCAAAGTACTCGAAGTAAGGAGAAGTTCTATAAGCAGCTTCTAGGCTCTTAAAATGCTGTTTTTGCCAGCCAAAAGCATGCTCTATTCTTACATCCTTATATTTTTGTTTAAGTTCTTTTGAGTGTTTGATTGGAATATTAAGCATTTGCTTTCCATTAGCACTATAGATGAACGCTCTATTTCTATTGGTTTGTTTTTGAAAGTTATCTTCCATCTCAAATGTTATTTTGTCTGCTTGTAACATAGCTACAAAGTGACTGATAGAAGGGAAGTAACTAGGATGAATAAGTATGTTATTCATGTTTTAATTTAATATTTTGAATTCTTTTTTTCTTTTCTCTTTTTGTAAGTATTATAACCTACTAAACCTATCACGGCTACTAAGAAGTAAGGGAAGTAAGAAGTCTGCTTACCATTACCATTAACAGTAGTAAACATTCTATCCCAACGAATCTTATCTAATGCTTTTGACCATGGAACGTATTGATCTATACTTAACCATACAAAAACAGGTTTTCCTACAATGTGATCTTCAGGTACAAATCCCCAATATCTACTATCTTCAGATCTATTTCTATTGTCTCCCATCATGAAGTAATAATCTTGTTGGAAAGTGTATTTATCTGTAGCTACATCGTTGATATAGATTTTATTGCCTCTAACCTCTAATTTATTGCCCTCATATACCTGAATAACTCTTTGGTACATTGGGAAGTTATCAGCATTTAGCGTAACTGTCTCTCCTTTAGCAGGAATATGTAGAGGACCTAAGTCATCATTTGTCCAAGTTTTAGAGTTATGAGGGAATATTACATTAGCATACGCTGCTTGAATATAGGCTTTAGCTTCTTCTGGATATCCTTTTGTAACACTTACTATTTGAGACATAGACTTTAATACTTCTACATTTTCATCTGTTAAAGCGGCGAAGATTAATGTTTTCGGATCATTGTTAAAGTATTCAATACCTTCTCTTGTATCTAATCGTTTTACTAAAGCATTTAGATCTATTGGTGTACCGTCTGTTTTTACAGTATAAGTGCTCTGTAATCTAGCACGATCATTAAGCTTTAATTTCTCATTATTGATGTAAACATCACCATTAACTAACGAAATGTTTTCTCCTGGTAAACCTACAGCTCGTTTAACATAGTTTGTTTTCTTGTCGATTGGTTTATCTACAGCAGGTCTTCTAAGTGGATCGTTGAACTGATAAACAGTATCGGTTGGCCAGTTGAACACGACGATATCGTTGTGTTGTATCTTTTGAAAACCAGGTAATCTAAAGTATGGTAAATGTGGCTTTTTTAAGTAAGAATTCTTCTTTGTAAATGGTAAAGTATCATGTACCATTGGTAACGCTACCGTAGTCATAGGAGTTCTTGCCCCATAGTGGAACTTACTTACGAATAAGAAGTCTCCTACTAGTAAAGTCTTTTCTAATGAAGACGTTGGTATTGTATAAGGTTGAATTACATAAGTGTGAATCACTGTAGCAACAACAACTGCAAATAGAATTGAACTAACAGTCTCTCCTGAGCTTGTAGCTGCTTTTGTACTTCTGTTTTCTACATATTTTACATCGACAGCATAGTTGATATAATAGATATAAAGACCTAGTGTTACTACTCCTAGTATAGTGTCTACTGTTTTGTTTTTTCCGAAGCTTCTAAGTGTCTCTACCCAAACTACTGGAAACATGATTAAATTCACAATAGGTACAAACAATAAGATAACCCACCATCTAGGACGGTTTATGATTTGCATTAAGACCACAGCATTATATACAGGCACGATAGCTTGCCAGCTTTTCTTTCCAGCTTTTACGTATAATTTCCAAGTTCCAAGAAAGTGTATAACTTGTACTAAAAGAAAAAACAAAAACCATTGAGACATTGTCATAGTTTAGTATTGTTTAATGATTATTAGTGAAGGTAATTATTTTTTTAGATTCAGAACATCTTTCATAGAGAATATTCCTTTTTTATTTTGTATCCATTCAGCGGCTACTACTGCTCCTAGAGCAAAGCCTTCTCTATTATGAGCTGTGTGCTTGATCTCTATCTGGTCGATAGCAGAGTCATAGAATACACTGTGTGTACCAGGTACGCTATCTATGCGTTTTGCATTGATATGTATCTGATTAGCATCTGGTGTATCTAATGTCCATGCTGTATAATCTGTATTTTCGATAATACCATTAGCCAAAGAAATAGCTGTACCGCTAGGAGCATCTAACTTTTGGGTATGATGTATTTCTTCCATAGATACTTTATAATCATTAAGATTATTCATCATCTTAGCTAAATAGCTGTTTAGCTCAAAGAATAGGTTTACTCCTAAACTAAAATTAGACCCATATAAAAAAGCACCATTGCTTTTCGTACATAGATCTACCATCTTATCATATTCTTCTAACCAACCTGTGGTACCTGATATAATAGGGATATTTAGTTCAAAACAAGTTGTAATATTCTGTACAGCAGCAGAAGGCACACTGAAGTCTATCGCTACATCTGTCTCTTTTAGTCCTTCATAAGTATCAGAACTTCTTTTGCGAAGTACTATTTCGTGGCCTCTTTCTATGGCAATTCTTTCAATGATTTGACCCATTTTGCCATATCCTAATAAAGCAATTTTCATTGGATAAATATTTTAAAAGCGATATTCTACATTTATCGCATATTGGAACTGATTTTGATTCTGAAGATTCATTCTGTCTATCTCAAAGGCAGGCTTAATAGTCAAGTTCTCATTAACGTTGAACTGCATCAAGTGAGCATCTACGTTAGCGTCGATGATACTTAGAACATAAAAACCAACTGTGATTACGACAGATAAGTCTCTATTACGTCTATAGAACTTTTGAGCTTCTAATATACGATCGTTGTCTAATCCTCCAAAAGTAGGGTCGTTAGGATCGTTAACACCTTGTAGACGTTTCTTATATTCGTCTCTATATCTATTATACTGTCTTTGGTTATCCATCCAGAAGTATGTAGGTATTCCTATACCTGCATATACTAATGGTACTTTCCAGTATTTCTTATTATAGATTTGACCTACTCCAGGAATAACAGAGGCATAGAATGCCGCACGAGAAGGAGCTACAGGATCTAATGGTTTATAGTCTGCAGACTCTTTTTTCGTAGTAGGTTCATCTTCTTCACTTACAGACTGTGCATAGGTGGGGTGACAGACTGCTCCTATGAAGAATAATAGGATTAATAACTTGTGTTTCACTAATTTTCTAATAGTTTGATAATACGATTTAAGTCTTCTTCAGAGTGGAAAGGAATAGATATCTTTCCTTTTCCATTATTAGAAACTTTAATATCTACTTTTGTTCCAAAGAATTGTCCGAATGATCTCGAATAACTTTCTGGAATATTAAACTCTGTATTTTTCTTAGATAGAGCAGGTGATACTATACCTCTTAGTTGTTCTTGATATTTTTTTACGATAGCCTCAGTCTCTCTTACAGATAAGTTTTCTGTAATGATTTTGTGATAGATATCTGTCTGTACATCTAAGTCTTCTATATTAATAATAGCACGACCATGTCCCATAGTGATAAATCCATCTCTTATCCCTGTCTGAATGATTGGGTCTAGACGCAGTAGGCGCAAGTAATTAGCGATAGTAGAACGTTTCTTTCCTACGCGATCACTTACTTGTTCTTGTGTCAGATTTATTTCTTCCATTAGACGTTGATACGACAGTGCTATCTCGATAGGGTCTAGATCATGACGTTGGATATTCTCTACTAAAGCCATAGTTAGAGACTCATTGTCATTCGCTATACGGATATAAGCAGGCACAGAGTCTAATCCTACTATTTTAGAAGCTCTTAAACGGCGTTCACCAGAGATTAATTGGTATTTGTTGAACTCAATTTTTCTAACCGTAATAGGTTGTATTACACCTAATTCTCGAATACTTGTAGCTAACTCTTGTAAAGACTCTTCGTTAAAGTTCGTTCTAGGTTGGAATGGATTTATCTCAATAGAGTCTATGTCTAGCTCTATAATATTGCCGATTACTTTATCTGCATTATTATCTTCGATTGATCTAATATCGTTATCTGGATCTTTTAATAGAGCCGATAGTCCTCTTCCTAAAGCTTGTTTCTTAATTGCCTTTGCCATAATATTCTAAATAATAATTCTAGAGAAGTCTAACTATTTTTTCGAATAATTTCTTCTGCTAGATTGATGTAATTTGTAGCCCCTTTACTAGTAGCGTCATAGTTAATGATACTTTCGCCAAAGCTAGGTGCTTCACTTAATTTTACATTTCGTTGGATAATAGTATCGAATACCATATCGTTAAAATGTTTCTGTACTTCCTCTACCACTTGATTAGACAAGCGTAAGCGAGAGTCGTACATCGTTAATAGCAATCCTTCTATATCTAGATTAGGATTGTGTATTTTTTGAACACTTTTAATTGTGTTTAATAATTTACCAAGACCTTCTAATGCAAAGTATTCACACTGAATCGGAATAGCTACAGAATCAGCAGCTGTCAACGCATTTAGTGTAAGTAAACCTAAAGAAGGAGCACAGTCGATTATGATGTAATCAAACTTATCTTTGACAGATTTAAGTGCTTCTTTAAGCATGTATTCTCGGTTTGGTTTATCCACCAACTCAATTTCAATAGCCACTAAGTCAATGTGGGCGGGGATTAGATATACATTCGGAGCTGTACATTCCACAATCGCTTCTTCTGGCGTATTACTGTGCTCTAATATTTCATAAGTACCAATCTCAACAGAGTCTACATCGATTCCTAATCCAGAGGAAGCATTGGCCTGAGGATCTGCGTCTATGATAAGTACTTTTTTCTCTAGTGCTCCTAATGAAGCAGCAAGATTAACTGATGTTGTAGTTTTTCCTACACCACCTTTTTGATTAGCAATAGCAATGATTTTACCCATTTTACCAAAAGAATGTTTTTATAATTGGTAAAAATACGATTATTTGCGACTCTACGAAATCTTATTTATCAACATTTCCCTAAAAACCTTAAAATTCAATATCTTATAAAAATAAATGCCATCTGTGCTATAAATGGCATTTATTCACTAATATCTTTATTTTAATCTAAATATGTTTCTGTAATAGTTAATATACTAGTTTTTGCTTTGTATTAAAGAATGACAATGTCAAATTCTTGATTTAGTGGTTCTAATTGTGCAAATAGTGCCTTGATCAGCTGGTCTCCATATTCTTTGTAATACACAGAGAAGTTAACGATACGCTCTTGTAGGCTATTATTAGGGAATAGTTCATTCTGTAATAAGGTAATGCGCTCTAGCTTGTCAGCGTGATTTCTTTTCTCAGCGATACGCAGTCTTTTCTCTAAGTTGTCTAATCCTTTTAGTTGTTTGACTTTCTGTGCATTTACTGCTCCGATAAAAGATTTATCCGTTTGTAAAGCTATTTCTTCTAGTGTTTTAAACTGCTCTTCTAAGAACTGGCGTTGTTGTTCAAAATCAAATTGAATAGAAGAGAACTCTTTCGTTTTCGCATTGATTAAGTGACTTTGTTTCATGAACATATCTTTCCAAGAGAGTTCTAGTTTATCCATTTTCTCTACTTGTTTAGAAGTCGCTAATAGCACTGAATTTCTCAGTAATAGCATCGGGAAAGTGATCTTGTGTAAATCAAATACTTTTTTTAATTCTAACCAGTATGCCAATTCTCCACCACCTCCAGTATAGCATAGATTAGGCAATATTACTTCTTGATATAACGGTCTCAGTATCACATTAGGACTAAAGCATTCTGGGTGATTCTCTAGTTCTGTTAGTATTGCTTCTTTAGTGAAGGTAATAGACGTATTATTTACCTTATATATATCATCTTCATAGATAATTCTTTCTCTCAGATTATCCTGTATATAGAATAAGTTGATATCACGAGGATTGACCTGTATGAAGTATTCTGATAGTGTATCGTAGCTTTTTTCAACTTCTTTGATAGCACTCTGATGAAGTAATTCTTCTTTGATATGAGGAGCAAATAACTTTTTCAGTTCAGCGTCATCACCATCTATGATTACCAGTCCGTACTCTGCGAATAGTTCATTCGCTAAGTAACGTGTAGCATCCGTCAGATTATCGTGTTTTAGATAAGCATTTTCGAATAGCTCCTTGATATAAGTAGCATTACTACCTACCCCGATATGAGATTGGAATACTTCATATACTTTATCCAGACCTTCTGTACTTAATCTTCCTACAGGACCTTTGCTCTCTCTGTTCCAGCAAATCACTTTTTCTTCAAATACGAAGTGATTAATTTCTTCGAAGTCGTGATCTTCTGTTGCCATCCAGTACACTGGGACAAAGTTTTCGTTGGGATACTTAGCGTTCAGTTCTTTGGCTAAGTTGATCACAGAGATGATTTTGTATAAGAAGTATAACGGTCCCGTAAATAAGTTTAACTGGTGTCCAGTCGTAACTGTAAATGTATTTTCTTTCGCTAATGCGTTTATATGCTCTAAAGTCTTCTCAGAAGTCTTCGTGTTTTTATATTGACTTAACAACGCCTGACAGAGTACAGTTCTATGTTCTATCGGATAGTTAGCACGCTTCTCGTCTAACTGTTGTTTAAAGTTTTCTATAGTAGGAAAGTGATTATATAAGTGTTTTAGATTAGCCTCTTGATTAAGGTAATCTAACATTAGTTTTGAAAAATAGCCCGCGTTCTGAAACGTAATTTTGTCTAAAGGCATAGTGTTTATTTTTTGCTAATTTAAACAATAATCAGTTTTTAAATGAAGGTTTAACGTTGTTTAAAGATTAAAGTTTAATTTAAAAAAGGAAACAGAGTAGAAGGCTATTAAGACTAATCTATCAATAAATCAATTGAGAATAAGGTATAGAACATTATTCTTTCCTTACAAAGAACCATCCTTTATAACAATTAAGTTCTCTAATAGGAGCTGTGTGCTGTACAATCTTTATATGCTGATATAGGAGCTGAGGCAGAGAGGCCAATATCTCTGTGACAGCGATATCTATAGTCTCATAATCCTCTTCTGTAGGGACGGTACTTGTATAAACATATAGAGAGATTGTATCTTCTGTATAGTCATAAGCGATAGCCCTGATATGATGATCTATGACACCTAAGAAAGCAGGTATCATGGCTAATAGTATATCTTGTTGTATCATAGTGTATATTTATAAACAGTGCTGAAGGGCATGGAGCACACACTCTTCTAAAGAGGCAAATGATTTACAGTTCTCTTTATATAAGGGAGCTTCCCAGTCATAATTAGAAATAACTTGTACACAGAAATGCCCATCGACATCAAACTCTGGATACCAACCAATATCAAGTAAGGTATGGTTACCAAACTCTGCTTGAAACAAATCTTCTTTTAACTCATCTATTACCTCAGCAGGAGAGCCATTAAAATTTAAATGAGATAAGGTGTCATACGTGATGATACCTTTATGTTTTTCTATAAGTAACTTTATCATTTAGAAGATGTATTTGTATTTGAGCATATTGCTTGTTATTGAACTCGATTTCGGACAATGTCTATTATAATACTTGATATGGTGTTAGAAAATTCATTTTAGTAATTGAATTACCCTGGTTAAAAGTAGTTTATTTTAAAAGAATTATATCTGTTAAAAAATCAATTCATCTTTTGAAGAATAGAAAGCATAAGTAAGTGTACAGCTAAAAGTAGGATTATAAACAATAACTGTACAGCTATAGTAGGATGAGACAGTCTTTTTTTGATGTGGTCGCATAGTGGTCGGCTTGTGATCGCATAGTGGTCGCATAATTTTAGCCTATTTTAATGCGACCACTATGGTATCACTATCCCATAATATTACTATCATGCTGTGCCTTCTTAGTACGTGAATAGTTGGAGTAGGAAGTTTAAGGAGATGGAGAGCTTGTATTGAGGAGATTTTGTTAGAGCGAGATATCTTATTTGAACCTAATTATTAGCAGTAGAGTAGGTGTTTTCTTATCCCTGATTATAGCTAATTATGTCCTATATCGTGTAGTTTACTATGGTTTATGATTATAGGATTTGATATATAGGGGTTAAAATCTTTTCTTTGGAACAACTAAACTCTTTAACTAGATGATTGCACAAGAAAAGAGATTGTCCTATCAGTATTCATTAGGGCATCTGATACTAAATATATTGTTGACCATTCTGTTTTGTAGCATTGTTACAATCAGTCATGATGTTGGAGATTATTGGTTTGTGATTATAAAGTATGTAATTACGGTGTTAGTTACATGTATAACAGTGAATCAGGTTATATATCTCTGTACTGCTTATATAAGAGGAGATAAGCTGATACTCAAAAAGTATTTTAGAAGTGAGAAACAGTATACAGCTAAACAGCTAGTCAATATAAAAAAGTATAATCTTGGGCGTATTCACCTCATCATGGTATCTATGAAGAGTGTAGATGGAAGCATAGAAAGATATATGATTATGAATATCTATGCATGGTATGCACAGTCTTTATATGATGCAGAAGAGGAATTGAGTAATTGGTCTAAGAAGTAAAGAACAGTGTTATAACCTGAAGTAGATAGAATAAAAATATCCCCCATTAGAATAGATAAGGTATTGGGAATGGTGATGTAAGTAATCTATAAAAAAGAGAGTTTTGGGAGCATTCTCTTGATATGACAATAATAGATTACCTTACAGGAAATACAATACTTACCTACTAATGAGGGATACGATGTGCGCAGTGCTGGGGAGAACACTGAGTTAGTAAAGACCTTTTATAAACTGATAGTCTTTTTCTTCTTTAATTTCTTTTTTCCACATCTCTTTATTCTTAGAAGAGTAGAGATAGATTTTAATCACCTTAGAAATGATAACACCTGAGATGATCAGTATGGCTAAGATGAGAAATAGTGATATCGTAATAATCATAATCTACTTATTTAATGTTTAAGATATATTGAGTCAGATCTTCCATATCCGTATCATTGATCTGAGGGAATGGAGGCATCTGTGGTGCATCAGGACGTTTCTTACCTGGAGACTTAATCCACTTGATTAGATCCATTTTATTGTCTGCATATATTTCTTGCATTTCTGTCACAGGAGGCCCTACTAGTGGTGCCTTCTCTTTATGACAGGCAGCACAGTAGCTATTAAAGACTGCTTTACCCTTAGCTGTATTATCACCAGAAGCTTCGGCAGTAGCTATCGCTTGTTTTTCTTCTTCTTGTTGGTTAGCTGCTTGTTCTCTAGCTTCTTTTGATGCTTGTTCAAATTCGGCTGTCTTTTGAGCCATCAGTTCTCGGTGTGGGTTGATAGCATTCGCTCTATAGACATGACGTCCACTTCCCATGAATACGACTACAATCCCCATAGAGATCACTATTCTTCTGAAGTATCTGTCTAGTTGGTCATCTGTACCTCTTAGTGTTTTGATCATATAGTACACTGCATATACAGCTACAGCTACACCAGATAAGATCACTCCCATCATAGCCCAACTAAACCCTTTGGCAGGTAAAGTAGCCATCACGATAGGACCAAATAGGAATTGAGCTACAGATGCTCCTAACGCTAACTGATATCCAAGACGTTTAACCTTCGCTCTAGTGAATACTTTAAAATATTCTTCAAAAGGATAGTTCTTACGCCCCATATACCAAGTGATAAATAGACCTGTCAGGGCTAGTGAAGCACAGATAAAATGGAAGTATCTCGGGAATACATTTGGCAGGGCTAAAGCAGATAAGAATCCTCTTACACTCATCCATTTCTCAGGGAATAACATCAGATTGATATTCACTAAGAAGATTAGGGGAATGAATAAGAACATAATTACTGCTAGAGCATTGATAGATATGTGTAACAATTTCATATTCGCCATTGCTTCCCAAGTGTACTTGTGTAAGTAGGTCAATAGGAAAACAATCGCTACCATAGGGATAATCAATATCCACATAATCCCTGTCAAGGAGTTAGCTGTGTAAAAATAAATGGTGTACAGTGCATTAATACTCAGTAGAGGAGCTACCCCTAGTACTACAGCTAATGATTTGTTTACTGTTATTGTCGCAGCTATTTCTTGTGCTAGTACATCGTATTCTTTGTTTTTAAGTCCTTTTATTTCTGCCCATAGCGTAGCTATAGAACCTCCTACCATTAAGTTTACAAACACAATATGTGCTAAGAATGAAACTACTAATAGAATAACTAGTAACCACTCTGGTAATGGTAAGTCTAAGGGTATATCTTTAGGTAATGGAGTATTATTCATTTTTGTTATTGTTTAATTTTTGTTCTATAAAATGTTCTACAGAGTGAGTAGGGTTAAGATGTGCTCCAGCACTCTGCGCCCCTTCTAGTGTCGCACCACTCTGTTGTAAATAGAAAATATAATGGGCTAGTGCATCTAGTTCTTCTTCGTTACCTGGATAAGGAGGCATATAGGTTCTACCGTTGTGCATATTAGGTATATACGCTTTCATCGAGTTGATATCTAAAGGCTTTCCTATTCCATACATTTTTTCGAATACATATATGATAGAGTTAATCCCCTGACTGGTATGACATCGAGAACACGCTATCATAAACACATCTTTACCAGCCTCTAGTTTATTCTCTTCTGTAATCTCTGTGATAGAGGTATAAGTAGAGTGCTTCAGTATACCGTCTCGCTGTAGCAGAGGATAGTCTTCTTCTCTGATCAGGTTAGAGTACATATAGTTACCGATGACATAAGGCTTACGGATAAATTCTCGTACACGTTCGAATATTCCTAAGAAACCAAGCGATAGTACAAAAGGAATAATCACAATGATAAGATTGACTTTCTTAGGTTTCCACAGTGTCCAGATTGCTAACAGAGCTAGTGAGCTAGTTGCTATTAGGATAATGTATTTTAATAAATCATAGTATTTAGCAAAGTCCATAGTACCTACCGCTGTACTCATATTCGCTGTCATCGCATCAGGTATCACGTTATAGTAATAAATAGAAGCTAGAATAGATAGTGGTAACCATAGTAATACCCATATAGCTGTAGTCTTAAGAGCCGTAGGTCTGATAGCACTAGACTTCTTAGTGAACAACATAATCAGTAAGAAACCAAAGGCTCCTGCTACAACCATCGCTGTAGGTGTTCTAAATAATAGCTGAGGTAAGTAAATAGGGTTAGTCAATGCACTTACTAAAGATTGTTCTTGTATCCAGTTACCAGGATCCATCATAAATCCTAATATCGCTACGATAATAGCCATAGTCAGCCATGAGAATCCAGAAAGGAACCAACCGAATCGGATATGGCGTTGTTTAGCACGTAGAGATTTATTAGAGTTCTTCCATGTTAAGAAATAGATCATGATAAAAACTACTTCTAATACGAATACAATCCATTCTGTAAACCATCCCCAGTAGAAAACACGGATTAAACTACCAATAGAGTTAGGACTAATTAGTGCTGCTGAGAACCATATACCGACTCCTGTCATCGCTCCCATCGTGGTTGTGATCACAAAACCGACCATCATCATACGGTGTACCATCTTATCCCAGGCAAGATCAGTGATGTCTTCTGGTCCACTTTTGACTACTCCTTGTTGTTCTAATAATGTAATATAAGGCAAGAACCCAACGGCTAGCCCATGGTTTATAAATACGTGAATAATCGCTATCATCGCAATGAGGAAACGATCGTTCAACCAGTCTAAATGAAATAGAGGGAAATCCATAATGTATTATTTTTCAGCAAAGTTAGAACCCTATCTACTGAAATATATTACACTAAACGTGGTGATATTTACACTAATCAATTTAGAACAGTGTGATAAAAGCGAATTGTATTTAAGTAATCAATTCTTAGTTCTGTTTTCTAAATTCTTCAGGGGATAGCCCTGTATTCTTTTTAAAGAATCTAGAGAAGTAAGCATTGTTCTTAAAGTCGAGTTCGTAAGAGATCTCTGTAATCGATAAATCGGCATTGACCAATAATCGTTTGCATTCTAAGATAACTCTGTTACGGATAACTTCACCTGCTGTTATACCTACTACTTTTTTGCATAAAGAGTTGAGGTGATTAGGAGTGATGTGTAGCATATCAGCATATTCTCCAGGCAATCTCTTTTCTATAAAATGATCTTCTACAAGCTTCTCAAAATTCTTGATGATGAAGTGTGCACCCTTCGTCTCATTTGGTTCTTCTGGCTCGAATACTTTTTTGACTAAGAATAGCTGTGTCTCTAAGAACAGTTCTAGCATTAAGACTTTGATATAGTCTTTCTGTAAAGGTTGGTTTTCTGTATAGGCATAATACATCTTCTCGAACTTCGTGTGTAGTGTCTCATAGCACTTCTCACAAGAGAACTTAGAGTACTGCGCATTACCTCCGAAGAAGGTAAACTCCTTTAGATAGTTCGGGTTAACTAAGAATGTACGCAGAAAGTTATCATTGAAATTGATAAGAAACCCTTTGGTACCAGGTTCGAATTCCCATTTGTGTACTTGCGAAGGGTTGAGATAAAATAAGCATTTCTCCTCAATAGAGAATTTCTCAAAGTCAATAGAGTGTATTCCCTTCCCTTCTGCTACGAAGAGGATCTGATAGAATGCATGTCTATGAGGAGCAGATACCATATTCGGTCTATTAGAAATAAACTCTTCAAGTCGATATACTACACAGTCTTGTGATATATTGTTATTGTCGAGTAGGTTACAGATGTTGTAAATTGGAATACTATTGTTCTCCATATTTCTAATATTTTAGGCAAAGATAGGAATATGTTAAATTCTTTAAATGGTGATTGAATAGAAATAAGTTATGGTGTGATTAAGATTTAGTACTTTAGGAGTGATATTGTCGTTTATATATAAACATATTTAAAGCCTATAATCCATATCAAATGAGTCAGAATAATTATAATCCAGAATATATAAAAAGTCTGTTTAATCAGATGAGTGGTTCTTATGAACGGATGAATTATATTACTTCATTTGGATTCTCTATTCGTTGGAGAAGGCAGTTGATTAAAGAATTAAAACCTACACCCGAAAAAGTAGAAGTAATAGACCTTATGACGGGGATAGGGGAAATGTGGGGTGTTATAAAAAGAAATTTCCCACAGGCTAAGCTATCTGCTTTAGACTATAGCGATGAGATGATTAAAAGAGCAGAGCATAGAAATCAGACAGAGTATAAGGGAGAGGTAGATCTACTTCATCAGAATGTATTAGTGAGTAGCTTGCCTTCAGAACACTATGACTATGTTACTTGTGCTTTTGGTTTAAAGACATTTAATGAAGAGCAAATTCAAATATTGGCTAAGGAAGTAGAAAGAATACTCAAACCGAATGGGCAATTTGCTTTTATAGAAGTTTCTGAACCCAACAATAGTATACTTAAATTCTTTTATGGTTTTTATTTAGGGAGTATTGTCCCTGTATTAGGGGCTTTATTGTTGGGAGGAATTAATGAATATAAGATGCTGTGGAGATATACGAATAAGTTTAAAGATGTGACTAAGAGTGCACAATGTTTTGAGTCAGTAGGACTACACGTTAAAAAGCATTCTTATTTCTTTGGTTGTGCTACAGGATTTAGTGGATATAAGAAATTAATATAAAGGGAATAACAAGTGGATTTTAGAAGTAATAAGTTATGGAAATAAAGATAACCACAGAGATAGATGATCATAATGCGATGGCTATTAAGGAGATATTATCTTCTTATAATGTAAGTCATACGACACATTTATCAGCTTGTATCAATGAATCACTAGAGGTTACTTTAGTAGAAGAAGGAGAGGTAATCGGAGGGATATTAGGACGTTCATTATGGGGAACACTAGAGATACAGAACCTCGCTGTGAAAGAGAGTCATAGAGGACAAGGCCTTGGTAAGAAACTCATGTTAGCAGCAGAGCAGGTAGCTGTAGAACGCAACTGTAAGTATATATCACTGAATACTTTTTCGTTTCAAGCTTCTTACTTTTACCAATCTTTAGGTTATGAGATTTTTGCAGAAGAGAAGGACTATCCTTTAGGATATTCTAAGATATATCTGCGTAAGGTGTTGGTGTAGTGTTCTCTGAAAAAGGAGTAGAAACTTTTGTAATTGTGTAAAGTGTTGATTTTTTGTTTGTTAAATGTTGATTAAATAAGAAGTAATGTATGTTAGATACAGTTTTTTACTCGGTTGAATAGTAGTATCTTTGCACTCCAAAATTAGATACAGTGAATACAACAATAGCATTTATAACTCCTCCGTTTACGCAGTTAAACACACCTTATCCAGCGACAGCATATATTAAGGGGTTTCTGAATACCCTAAATATAGATAGCTACCAAGCAGATTTGGGAATAGAGGTTATATTGAAATTGTTTAGTAAACAAGGTTTGATAGACTTGTTCGACTATGTACATGAACACATAGAAGAAGTATCACCTAATATACATCGTATTCTTGCTTTAGAAGAGGACTATATCTCTACTATCGACGCTGTAATTGCATTTTTGCAAGGGAAGAACTCTACATTAGCACATGCTATCGTACAAGAGGATTATCTTCCACGAGCATCTCGCTTTGAACAACTAGAAGAATTAGAATGGGCATTCGGTACGATGGGAATACAAGATAAGGCGAAGCACTTATCTACACTGTACTTAGAGGACTTGTCTGATCTGATTGTCGAGACAGTAGATACCAACTTTGGGTTTAGTAGATATGCTGAGCGATTAGGTCGTTCTGCGCATACCTTTGATGAGATGTATGATGCACTACATCAACCTTTGACTTATATTGATGAGATTACGCTTGATTTATTACAACAGCTAATAGATAAGACTAATCCTAAGATAATGGGATTCTCAGTACCCTTCCCTGGTAATTTATACAGCAGTTTTAGATGTGCTCAGTACATTAAGAAGAACTATCCTCATATCAAGATCACGATGGGAGGAGGGTTTCCGAATACGGAGTTACGCTCATTAAAAGATGTGCGTGTATTTGAGTTCTTTGACTTTATCACCTTAGATGATGGAGAGGCTCCATTAGAGAACTTGATTCTCTATGTAGAAGGAAAGATAGCACAAGAGGAGTTAAAGCGTACGCTTATCGCTAAAGATGGAGAGGTAGTGTATATCAATAATCCACTGAAGCGTGACTATAAACAGGCTGAGGTAGGTACTCCTGATTATTCAGACTTACTATTGACAGAGTATATCTCTGTGATAGAGGTAGTGAATCCAATGCACCGTATGTGGAGTGATGGACGATGGAACAAACTAACGATGGCACATGGATGTTATTGGGGTAAGTGTACCTTCTGTGATATTAGTTTAGACTATATCAAGGTATATGAACCAATAACGGCAAAGCAGATCGTAGACCGTATGCAGACGTTAATTGAGCAGACGGGAGAGACAGGCTTTCACTTTGTCGATGAAGCAGCACCACCAGCACTAATGCGCGAGGTAGCGTTAGAGATTATCAGACGTAAACTAACGGTATCATGGTGGACGAACATCCGCTTTGAGAAAAGCTTTACGAAAGACTTGTGCTTATTATTAAAAGCCTCTGGATGTGTAGCTGTATCAGGAGGATTAGAGGTAGCCTCAGATAGATTATTAAAATTAATAGATAAGGGAGTTACGGTAGAACAAGTAGCTCGTGTGAATAGAAACTTTACAGAGGCAGGTATCTTAGTACATGCTTATCTAATGTATGGTTTCCCAACACAGACTGCACAGGAGACAATAGACAGTCTAGAGATGGTGCGTCAGTTGTTTGAAGCAGGAGTAATGCAATCGGGCTTTTGGCATCAGTTTGCGATGACTGCTCACTCACCAGTAGGGATGAACCCAGAGGAATACAAGGTAGAGCGTGTAAATGCTGAGATGGGAACATTCGCTAATAACGATGTACCTCACATAGAGATGAATGGTGCAATACACGATAAGTTCTCCTTTGGACTGAAGAAGTCACTGTTTAACTTTATGCATGGGATGTGCTTTGATATGCCATTACATGAATGGTTTGATTTTAAAGTACCTCGTACGAGTATATCACCTGATTATATATTCAGTTGTTTAAACAACGAACCTTTGACGGTATGTAAACCAAATCAAAAAGTAGTATGGTTAGGGACATTCCCTTATATTGAGTACTTCGAAAAGAAGAAAAAGAACAGAGTGTTTGAAATGGCTCAATTGGTGTTCTATACTAAAAAAGAGACGATAGGTGTAGATGTAGATAGAGTGGTAGGGGATTGGTTTGTACATTTTGTCGAGACTTTGAAGGAGAAAGCTTCTCAAACAATGACTTATCAAGAAATGAAAAAGAGCTTTGAAGAGTTTACGAATGAAGACTTTGAGCCATTCTGGTATTCTAAACCAGCACAAGCATTAAAAGATATGGCACTACTAGTGCTTTAGATATAGAAAGCCTCGCATTTGCGAGGCTTTGTTATTCTTATTGTTGAGGTTTATCTTGTTCTTTTAAACTAATGTTCATAAAGATTGTTCTGTGATTTGCTTTGATAACAGTATCTTTAGCAGGAGTTCTGTTGTATTGTACAGGTTTTAATTTATGAATTGCACCAGTGATAGGGTCAACAATAAGTCCTATAATCCCTCCCAAACCAATATTACCAATGTACCAAGCATTAAAGCTTCTTTCAAAATCAGTTTTATAAGTGTCATATCCTTCACTTGCTATCTTAAGTGTATAAGATTGGTTTTTCTTTAGTTTAGTATTGTATGGTGTTTTACCTACTTCTTTATTGTCTATATAGACTGTAGAGTTCGTAGGAGTAGAGTAGATCTCTATTTTTTGTTTGCTTCCAGATACGATAGTAGCACAACTTGTATTTAATAATAGTAATGCAGAAGAGATTAGTAAGAGTGTTTTTTTCATTAATTGTTATTTTTAAGTGTTTGTGTTTTATAATAATCAACGTTCACTCTATGGCAAGTGCTCCATAGGTTAGGGCGTTTGTGTTTTGTTATTTTAATGACATCTGCTCCAAAGTCTTGAGCAATTTTACGAGCATTATTTAATATATAATTTAGGTTACAGTTGACAGAAAAACCTGAATCTCCAAATTTGCTACTACCTACTTTTGTATTTGGTGTAGGAACTTCTTCATTAAGTTTAAGTACTATAACTTCTGTATTAAGAGGTGTGTTAACTTTTGTAGTAGTCATAGTAGTACTCATCGAAGAACTGCATGCTCCAAGAGCTATACAAGTGATTAAAAGAAATATTTTTTTCATAGTAGGTAAATTTGGGCGCAAATATAGTAGTTAAAAATTATAAAAAAATTAAGAGGATGAAGTATTATAAATATTTGTAAGGAGTGATGATTTGTATTTTATATATTCCTTTTAAAAATAGAAAAGCTCCGTTATAAACGAAGCTTTTGGTTTTAATTATAATAATAGCAGTTTTTTATTTCTTGTGCATATTTGCAAAATGCTTAATATCAACTTCTGCATTAGTAAACTCTTTATTACTAGCATTAGTCATAATGTCTCTATCATTGACGAAAGAGTTTATTTTAATAAAAGTCATTAGATTTGGATCATTTAGTTTCTCTACAGTTAAGAAAGCATAAGTTTGATCTGTTGTAATCTTTGGAGAAGTAAATTCTTTGAAGTCTTTTATCACTAGCTTTTTTAGGATGGTTTTATTCTCTTTACGATCATAAGTACCATAGGTGATGATTACATCTATTGTATGTTCTTGTTCGCTGTATGTTTTAATTGTAAAATGGACATTGTCATCATTAGAAGAAACGTTGTCATCATTAGAACAAGAGAATGTCAATAGAAGAAAGAATAGTGAGAATAATTGAGTTAGTCTTTTCATAGTAATTTTTAATTATCAATAAAGATAATGCTTTAAGTGTTACTTAATAGCTAATGCTTTGATTTGTAAACATGTTTTGTAATTACGTGTGGTAGCAGTTACCTTTAGTTTATTCTCTATTAGAGTATTGTTAATCTTCGTTTTTCCATATCCAATATTTGCGACGAGGTATATTGCATTATCAGTAGTATGTAGTAATTCTAAAGTATCTTTCTTTTCTTCAAGGCTGTTAATTCCCTCTTGTTGAGGCGTACCATCTATAAAAGTGAGATATAATTGTGCTAGTTCTTCTTCTTTAGTAAAAGGATGTTGTGCAAGTATTTCTTCGAACTGATCAATATCTAGAGTAAGAATAGGTACCGTGAGGTTTAGTGTACTCAGTATTTTATCTTGTATCTTTTTTGATAGTATTGAAGAATCTACTTCTACAGACTGGTATATTATATTCCCACTCTGAATATAAGTCTGGACATTGTGTAAACCTAAGTCAACACACAATTGTTTTAATACATTCATTTTGATGATGTTCTTGCCACTGACATTTATTCCTCTGAGGAGTGTGATATAAGTTTTCATGATTACTCATCTAGTTTCTTTAATCCTTGTTCTGTTTTATAAATAATAAATGCTAAACTGAGTATCATCGGTAAGAAGTATATATTGTTTAATAGCTTTGAGTAAGTAGGAAGTAGATAAGAAATACCACTGTATATACCCGTACCTATACCTAAGTATACAAAGTACTTACCACTTAGCTTTTGTGCAAACTCCCAGTTGCGTTGATTCTTCATCGCACGGTGTGTGCGATACCCTAGTATGCTATTTATTGTTTTGACATGAGGAACTAGTAGTCCTAAGACAATAAATAGACACATAAATATAAGTAGTTCTGTTGCTATCATAGTGTGATTAGTATTACAAAAATTAGTACTGCTATAGGTATAATGATATCAAAAGGTTTTATAGGATCAGTAGAGTATTTTTTCTTCGTATAAATATTTACTCCTAATAGAAATACTAAAGGTAAATACATGACAAAAATATCCCTTATAATTTCCAATCCAGTCCATTGATATAGTGCTGCACCTATTAAAATTATTAATGCTGCAATTCTTAGAGAATTATTGAGTATACGAACTATGTTTTTTATATCATAGAGCTCTTGCTTCTCTTTACTCATTGTGTTATACCCTGCTAATAAGTATTTTGCTGTTTTTGGAGTAAGGATAAAACTCATTATGAAAAATAATGCAGATGTTATTAAGATAGGCTCCATATTATTTCTTTATAAAGTTAACAATAGTAGGTACTAGTTCAGTGTGAAGAGGCACATCAGGCTTCATGTATAGTGCTAAGTTCTCCTCCTCTTTTACAACTGTTTTTAGTACGTGATTCATTCCTTTTATTGTCACAAGAGTTGCAGTAGGTACAGCTTGTTTTAAGTTGTCTCCCTGATCTGTTTTGACTTGTAAGTCTTTATCTCCTTGTAAGATTAAAATCGGTTGTTTTACTTTTTTAAGCTCTACAGTAGGATCATACTTCATCCACGAGATAAGGTAAGGCTGAGCAGAAGTGCGATATAAGCTTTGTAGCATAGGAGGGATGCTGTCTACTATTTCGCCTTTTCTAAGTTTAGCGTGAATGTCTTCTATTGATTTTGCAAAGAAAGGCGCTTGTGCTGTTATCTGTTTATACAGTACTTTATCAACTGATTCTCCTGGCCCTTGTAGTGAGATAAGCTTTGATACAGCACTATTGTCTTGGCTAGCTAATGTAGCTACCATGGCTCCTTCACTGTGCCCTATCAAGATAATATTAGGATAGTCCTTTTTGAAATAGTCAATAACTATATTTAAGTCACTCACATTGTCTTCAAACTTAATATCTGCCTCATTAATAGTCTGGTTCTTCATCTGAGCGAACATCCTCTTGTTATACGTGAAGGTGTTGATACCATTCTCTTTTAGCCCTTGGGCAAGGTACTTATACGAGTTCGCATTTACTCCAGCAGGATTGTTTCCATTCTTGTTAGTAGGACCAGAGCCTGCTATTATAATGGCAAGTTGTTTACTGTCTTTATTCGCTAAGTATAAGTCCCCATCAATTTCACTGTCTACCTGAACAGCTGTTTGTGCAAAGCTAAATGTAGTAGCAAAGCATAAGGTAAGTGTAGTTAATAGTTTTTTCATAGTGTTGTTGTGTTGGTTAATATAATGTAGTGATTAGCCTTGTCAGAGTATCTACAAGTAAGATGATTAGTACGAAGGCAATAATCATATATTTCTTTTTGAGGTGTGTAGCTAGTTTGAAACCTTGGTAGATATAGTATCCAAAACCAACTAGACAGAGAATACTAGCAAATGACGTAATGATAAAATAAACAAAACCTTGTGGATTACTTTTGAACAATATTTCAGGATTAGCAATATTGTCAATAAGTTGAAGAGAGAAATCACTTAGGTATCCATTGATATCAAATAGTACACTTATATCTAGACATATACGTGCAATCAACACGGTGTTGAGTATATCTATTAGTCGAGTCTTTTTGTTGATGATTTTTCCAAATACAAATAAAGCAAGTGTCATTACTATTGTTGTGATAGCAAAGTCACTCAAGGTTTGGACAAGTGTAGGTGCTGATTTGAGAGTTACTTGTTTTAGAATTGCTATACTACGCATATGAGTTAATAGTTGAAGACAACTAATAACTACTCCAGTTAGTACACCGATTGCTAAGAGCGTTTTATCTTGTATGCTTTCAAATGGTTTAAGAATATAGTTTTTTGTCATAAGGTTGTTGGTTAGTAGTTGATTATTCTTTTTTCTGTAGTTGCTGGATATGTTCTATCATGTCATCTAGTTTGTTTCGAACAGTAGGGTAACTGATATTCATCTGTTGTGCCATTTGCTTTAGACTCCCACTGTTTAGAAAGAAAGCCAGTATAAATTCTTGTTCTTCTCTACCCAACTGTAAGAGGAGTGGGAGAGAGAAGTTACCATTGACAATAGTCTGACAGTGCTCACAAGAAAGCTGGGTGACCTTTAGTTCACTTTCACAACTAGGGCAATGTATAGGTAGTTTGGGCTTAATTGACATAATGTGGATAGTTTGTTTAGTTTTATTGAAGTCTAATTTAATAAAATTAATATTTATATCAAAATAGTTAATTAAAATAAATGAGAATGATACTTCTATAAAACAAAAAAATCCCAAGTATAACACTTGGGATTTAATGGTTCTTATCTAAGAATATTTTTATTCATAATATGCACTAGCAGTAGCTTCTACTGCCGCTGCGTCAGCTGCTACAGCAGTAGCTGCTGCATCTACTGCATAGTCATAAGGACTACTGTAGTATGACATTACATTATACTCATTGTTTGGGTATAAGTTTTCTAGTTTTATTTTTTTACTAGCCAATGGGTTTAAACTATGGTCTCCTTTTTTAACCTTCGCTTCCATTTTAAATACCTCTTTATTATCATCCGTATTTAAAATACTGATCGTATAAGTACCTTTTTTATTACTTAGTACTGTGTACTTAGAAGTATCTTCAGAAGCTTCGTATGAAGAATAATAGTTGTATGGTTCATAATTAAAGTCTACTATACCTACAGAACCATCTACTAATGTTCCGTCCTTAAAAGTAGCTTGATACTTCACCTTACCATTTTCATAGTACTGGTATGCTCCATCTAGCTCACTATCTGTAAGATTATATTTATACACTATAGCTTCTGTTTCTGCATGATAGATAGTTCTCTCAAATGAAGTATTAGTTCTATAATGCTCTTCCATTAGTAAGTTCGTAGGAGAATAAGCATCATCTACATTGTAAACTTTTACATAAGTTAACTCTCCATTCTCAAAACCTTTAGTGGTGAAGTTTATATATGACGCTTCAGTTAACACTCCTTCATAAGGAACTCCCTCATTATAAGTCAGCGTAGATAATACTTCTCCTTCACTATCGTAGTAAGTAGATACACCATGTATCACATTATCTTTATACTCACTAGATGTTTTCAGAGTACTATTCTCATAAGACTCTATTTTAGTAAGGTCACCTTTATCATCATAGTAGTTGATATTGATAATCTCATCTCCACTAGAGTACTTAATAGTCTCTTTACCTACTTTATGTCCGTTTTTATAAACAGTTTCTGTTTTGTAATACGAGTCTATGATAGTCACTGTTCCTTCATAAGGAACACCTTCTTTATAAGTAGCTGTAGAGATTATTTCTCCTTTTTCATTATAGAATTTACCTTGCTTATTATAGTCGATATCAGCCTGTAAGAAATAAGAGTTACTAGCGTATGAGTTACTACCTGTTTTTAACGCATATCCCTTTTTAGAAAGAAGGTTTCCATCTTGTAGTTTCTCGATAGAAGTTACTTGTTTATCATAAGATAACTCTATACGAGTTCCTGTCTGAGGGATATAGTCATATGTACCTATTTCTTTCCCTGTTTTGTCGAAATGTGTTTCTTTTACAGGAGTATAAGAGTAGGAGTTAGGTGAGTAAGTAGATACCTTAGCTTTTTTACCATTGTCATGATATTCTACTTCTTTGATTAACGCATTGTTAGAATAGTATGACTCTGTTGACAATACTGCTTTATCAGCATTAGTATCATAATCAGCTTGATATACTAATAATTCTTTTTCATACTTAGCAACAGTAGAAATCAAATCATTAGATAATACATATCTAGTACCAGTGATATAAGACATAGATCCATAGATAGGGTCTAGTTTAAAGTCAATACGACCTATCTCTTTCCCCTTTTGGTCATAGTATACAGAAGTATTGTTTTTTGTAACCTCGAATACTTTACCGTTTTCATACGTTTCTGTTCTTTCTACTAGTTTGCTGTTTTTATAGATAGAGCTTACATTCCCTACTATCATAGTCCCTTCTTTAGGAGTATATCCATCCTCGTTATAAGTGATTTGTCCTTTAGAACTACCATCTTCATTGAAGTATTCTACTTTCTGGATATAACTCTCTTCATTGCTATACGTGATAGATTTCACTGCATTCTTTTTAGGGAATGTATAGTATTCTTTTACCAGTACAGGTACGTTTTGTTTATAAGTATAGATAGAGTAGATCTCATCAGGATGACTATCATACGTATTGAATATGTAGTTTGTTCCTTCCTGATAAGTAGAGTATCCATCGTCTTCTAGTTTACTTGTAAAGGTACCCATCTCTTTACCCGCTTGATCATAGTATACATCTGTTGTTACATTAGCTACAGTTGTAGATTTACTCTTCACTTTTCCTGTTGTATAGTAAGCCACAGTAGAGATCATCGTTCCTTCTCCATATTCGCTGATAGACTGTACTGTGAAGCTGTCATAGTCTAATGCAGTCACGTACCCATCATAAGGTGTCCCACCACTATAAGTAGCTTGTTGCTTTACCTCTCCATTTACATCGAAGTATTTCTCCCCTGTGATATAATTATTCTCATCGAAGAAATAGGCGATATAGTTCTTTTCATTTTTAGGATTGATGATCTCATAGCGAGTATATATACCTCCTTCAGCTTCTACATAGATATATGTTCCTTGCCAGTTATAAATAGCCTGACCATCTTGAATCATATTATCACTATAAGTACATATATATTTATTGCCATTACGAGGATCTATAGTCTCTGCCTTAGCGATCATATTATCCTGATCATATGTATAAGTAGCGTCTATTTTTCCTTCTTTATTATAGTAGTTTACAGCTCCTGTGTATAGAACTTGTCCTCCTTCTTGAAGAGTTCCTTTCCCTTTACTCTCTATCTTCTTAGAAGCTGCATTATATACCTCTATTGATTTTAGTGTCGGTTCGCCTTTGATATCTTTTGCAATTTTAAAAGATTCAGCATTTTTTCTAGCTGTTACATAGTCATAGCTATCTACCCAGATAGTATCTCGTGCTACCTGACTGAACATCGGTGTAGAGAATAAAATGGCTAATGAGAAAATCTTTTTAATCATAGGTTCTTTTTTAAATGGTTTTGTTTGTGTCTTATCGAGGGTAAAAGTAAAGAAGTCTCCCTTATTATTTTCGCATATTAGCAATATTTTATGGTCTGATTCACAAAATCACTATTTTCAGTGAGGCGCTTAGTGCGTATCTGGACTAGCTCATATTATTAAATCTGTGTTATCTATTTGATCAAAAGGAGTATTACATTTGTAGTAACAGTAAAGGATAATAGTCTAAAGTAAAATCTAACTGTTGTTTAGTTCATGATATCCCTTAGTAACAATCTTTGGGATATCCTTTTTTTAAATCGAGAAGTATGAAAACTAGAATAAAGGATAATTTAGCAAGTTTAGAAAAGCGTATTACAGCAGCATGCGCACACAGTGGTCGTTCTAGAGATGAGGTACAACTATTGCTCGCTACTAAGACGGTAGATGCAGATAGAATAAAGATAGCGATAGAGGAGGGATACCCTCTGATAGGAGAGAATAAGGTACAAGAGCTAAGAGATAAGTATGAAGGTATAGGCACTGATAATTGTACTAGACACTTTATCGGACATCTACAGACCAACAAGATCAAAGATATCCTGAAGTATGGAGTAACTTGCATAGAGTCTATAGACCGCATCAGTGTAGTAGAAAAATTACAACAACTATTAGAACGAGATAACAGAACAATAGATGTATTAATCCAAGTGAATACTTCTGATGAAGATAGCAAGTTCGGGGTAGCACCAGAAGCGGCTGTTGAGTTTATAAAAGAAGTAGCTACGTATGATCGATTACACATCAAGGGACTAATGACAATTGGCTTATTCAGCGCAGAAGAGAGGTTGGTACGCCCTTGTTTTAAAATACTAAAGAAAGTACAACAAGAGGCGATAGCGCTCCAACTACCTAATGTAGAAATGAAAGAACTCTCTATGGGGATGAGCCATGACCTAGAAATAGCGATTGAAGAAGGGGCTACCATCGTGAGAGTAGGTACTGCCATCTTCGGCGAGCGCATTTATCCAGATAGCTACTACTGGAACGAAGAGAAGAATATAAAGTAACTCAATCCAATAAAAAAAGCCTTCTTTTGATCAACAAGAGAAGGCTTTTTAAATTTATATAAAAACTACAATGAGGAAGTTATTCCACTACCTCAATTTTTTTCTTTTTAAATAATAGGTTGCTATTCATTAGTACGATAGCTCCTAGTATCATTAATATTCCCATCCATTGAATGAAGATAACTTCTTCTTTTAGTACAAAGAAAGCTACTGTCACGGAAGCAGGTAGTTCTAATGAAGAGATAATACTTCCTAGGCCAACTCCTGTCAATGGGAATCCCATATTCAAGAATATAGGAGGTAATACAGTACCGAATAAGGCTAATATAAGTCCCCATCCGTAGAAGATACTCCAGTCAAAATCACGGATACCAGAAGTATTGTCTGAGAACATCGTATAGAAGCTCATCATCGCATCAGAGTTATTAGGCCCTATCTGTGTTATGATCACAAAGATAGATACGATAGTCGCTGCACCACATAGCATAAACATACTTCGCTTAGGAGCTGCTAAGTGATTAGCGATACGCCCTGAAGCAAATAGTGTAGTAGCAAAAGAGCACGCTGCCATAAAACCAAATATCACTCCTCTAATATCTAACTTGATTTCACTAAACAATACATTAGTCGCTAATACTGTCCCTGATAAGATTAAGATAACAGAGATTATTTTTAAAAGATTAGGAAACGTTTTAGTCGCGATACTGTCTAATACGATACCGATCCACACAGACTGCATTAAGAGAACTACTGCGATAGAAGCATCGATATAACTCACAGCCATATAATATAATACAGAAGTGAATCCCATCGAAGTACCAGCTAAGATTAATTGTCTAATATCTTTAGAAGTCGCCTTTTGTTCATCACTAGACTTCTTGCGTAGTACATTGATTAAGGTCACACAGATTAACCCAATAAGTACTTGAGACAATGTTACTTCTGCAGTCGTATATCCCTGTGCATAAGCCAGTTTTACGAACGAAGCTAACATACCGAAACTAGACGCTCCGATAGCAACTAAGAAAACACCTTTTGCTGTATTTTGTTCTTTCATTTTTATTACTTTTTGCGTGGCAAAGGTAGTCATATTTTTTTCAGCAGTCTAGGACAAATGTCTAGCGCTATACTTCGGTTAGGAATTAAAAATTGTAAATTAAGAATGTTTGTTTTAATGCTCCTATAAGCCATCTATATCTAGGTTGGCTTGCACTTTCTAGGGGGTTGCTAGGAGTATCCTTGGGGTTTACTTGCCTAGAAGTCCATTTTGTCGAAGAAAGGTGCAAGAATACCCCTAGAAATGTGCTAGTATAGTAAGACGAAAAAGAAAGATTAGCTTGTAGAAAGTGTAAGAGAGGGATGGTGTAGAGATAAGAAAGGACTTTTAGATAAGTCAATAAAATCAAGTGAAAAATTATGGAGGCATAGTTTAGATAATAGTATATTAAATAACTTGAAAGGAATATGATAGGAAGAGTGGATGTGTTTGTAAAAAAGAAAAGCCCATAACATCACTGTTATGGGCTTCTCTGGAAGTGCTATAATCTTATTTCAGATTGTTGAAATTTCTTTTTACGAAGGCAGTAAGTTCTTCACCTTTTAATAAACCTTGAGATAGTTTTGCAAGGTCCATTGCTTGTTTGATACTTTCTGTTCTAGTTGCTTCATCAGCATTACCGATGATGTTAGATGCTAGAGGAGAGTTTGTGTTCACCACTAGGTTATACATCTCAGGGAAGTTACCCATACCGAACATACCTCCACCACCTGACTGACTCATCTCTTTCATACGACGCATAAACTCAGGCTGTGTAATGATGAATGGCTCTGCTGTGCTGTCCATAGCTTCTAGCTTCACAGTATATTTATCCTTAGGTACGATATTCTCTACGATCTCTTGTAATGATTTTTGTTCATCTTCAGATAATCTAGAGATTTCAGAATCCTCTTTCTTAATCAAGTTATTGATATGGTCAGAGTCTACACGTACGAAAGTAGTTTTCTCATTATCACTTTCTAACTTTTGGATCAAGTGAGATACGATAGGAGAGTCTAATAATAATACTTGGTATCCTTTCTCTTGTGCAGCTGCGATATAGCTGTGTTGAGCATCTTTATTAGAAGCATATAAGATTACTAGATTACCGTCTTTGTCAGTTTGGTTATCTTTAGTAGCTTCTTTTAATTCTTCTAATGTATAGAATTTATTATCTACAGTAGGGTAAAGCATGAATGCTCCAGCTTTTTCGTAGAACTTCTCTTCAGATAACATACCGTATTCTAGTACGATTTTGATATCATTCCATTTGCTTTCGAAGTCTTCTCTATTTTCGTTAAATAATGATTTTAACTTATCCGCTACTTTACGAGTGATATAGTTAGAGATTTTCTTCACATTACCATCTGCTTGAAGGTAAGAACGAGATACGTTCAATGGGATGTCTGGAGAGTCAATAACTCCTTTTAACATTGTCAAAAAGTCAGGAACGATACCTTCTACATTATCCGTTACGAATACTTGGTTTTGGTATAATTGGATTTTGTCTTTTTGCATTTGAAGATCAGCACTTAACTTAGGGAAGTATAAGATACCTGTAAGGTTAAATGGATAATCTACATTTAAGTGGATATTGAATAAAGGATCTTCGAATTGAGTAGGGTATAACTCTTTATAGAAGTTCTTATAATCTTCATCACTTAAGTCAGCAGGTTGTTTTGTCCATGCTGGGTTAGGGTTATTGATAATAGTATCTACTTCTACTTTATCATCTCCTTCACCTTCTTCATGCGTACCGAACTTAATAGGCACAGGCATGAATTTATTGTATTTTACTAATAACTCACGGATTTTATAGTCTTCTAAGAAGTCTAGTGAATCCTCCGCAATGTGTAATACAATCTCAGTACCTCTAGTCGTTTTGTCGCATGCTTCTAAAGTGTACTCTGGGCTACCATCACAAGTCCAATGTGCAGCAGGCTCATCTTTAAATGATTTAGTGAAGATTTCTACTTTATCCGCTACCATAAAAGCAGAGTAGAACCCTAGACCAAAGTGTCCGATGATACCTGTGTCTTTAGCCGAATCTTTATATTTCTCTAAGAATTCTTCAGCTCCAGAGAAAGCAACTTGATTAATGTATTTTTCTACTTCTTCTTTAGTCATCCCTAGACCTTGGTCTATGATGTGAAGTTTTTTATTGTCTTTGTCTATTTTAACTTCAATGATAGGGTCTCCATATTCTACATTAGCCTCCCCTATACTCGTTAAATGTTTTAGTTTTAATGTAGCATCAGTAGCATTAGATACTAACTCTCTTAAAAAAATTTCGTGATCACTGTAAAGGAACTTTTTAATAAGTGGGAAGATGTTCTCCACTGTAACGTTAATTTTTCCAGATGTCATAGTTGTATGTTTAATGTTATTTGAATTTTTAATATTTTTACAGTGTTGTAAGGACAAAAAAGATACCAAAGCAAAAAGAGTGTCACTTTGTCAGAAAACTCAAGGTTATCTTATTTCTTCGTAACTTTGAGAAGAGTATCGCGTAAAAGAAAACGTAACAATAATAAAAAATCTATGAAAAAATTAGTGTTATTTGGTGCACTGGCTCTTGCAGTAGCATCGTGTAAGCCTACTATGGACACAAAGTCTCAGGTAGGGATAAAAGGGAATTGGACTTTAACGGATATCAAGCACATCGGTGGTGAGTTCGTAAAAGTGAGTTCATTTAATATTGCTGATTCACAATGTTTTATTGGGAGCCAATGGAAATTCGTTTCTAACAATAATACAGGTGTAGTAGAATTGACAAAAGGAGGAGACTGTCCTAGTTTTGCAAGTGATTTTAAATGGACTGTTACTCCGAATGGTAACTTCGAATTTAAATTCGTCGATGAGGGTGTCAAAGCTAAAAATGTAACAACAGGGTATTCTCTACGTGTGAAGAATCAAACAGCTAATACATTTGAGTTAGTTGATAAATTCTATGCAGGTGGACAATCGTATGATGTGACATACCGCTTTACTAAGAATTAATTTACCTTTTAAAACAAAACAATAAAACAAGATGAAAAAAACAGCCACATTTATATTAGCAGGAACATTATTAATCTCTTCAGTATCTTTAACAGGATGTGAAGCTGCTAAAAACTCTAATAAGACACAACGTGGTGCTGCTATCGGTGCTGCAGGTGGAGCTATTATCGGGGGTATCTTAGGAAACAATATCGGTAAAGGAGGTAACGGTGCTCTAGGTGCTGTACTAGGAGGTGTAATCGGTGGTGCTGCTGGAGGAGTGATCGGAAACAAGATGGATAAGCAAGCACGTCAGATCGAAAACACGGTACCTGGTGCTCAAGTAGAACGTGTAGGAGAGGGAATCAAGCTAGTGTTAGGAGAGAATTCTGTAAACTTTGATTTAAATTCTTCAACATTGACACAAAGAGCGAAAGATAATTTAGACAAGTTAACTACAGTATTTAAAGACCCTGAGAACCAAGATACGGATATCGAGATCTACGGATATACGGATAATACAGGTAGAGAAGAGTATAACTTAAGCTTATCTAAAAAACGTGCAGCATCTGTAAGACAGTATTTAGCGTCTAAAGGAGTAGCTGCTAATCGTATGAAAACAGATGGTTTCGGTGTAGCTGATCCTATCGCTTCTAACGATACGAAAGAAGGACAAGCTAAGAATAGACGTGTAGAGTTTGCGATTAAAGCAAATGATAAAATGATAAGAGATGCTTATAATGAATCTGGTTCTTACTAATCAGATGAATATGATACAAAAAAGGTTCCTTTTTGAGGAACCTTTTTTATTGGTAATAATTGAAACAAAATTAATATTACTAGCAGTCAGAGCATTTAAGGGTAGAGTCCTCTTGCATCTCGTACCAATGCGCTCCAGCTGTAAGTGTCTCGTTTGATTTTATCAATGCTTTTACTGGTTCACTGATGTATACTTTTTTTCCTTTTGGGATGTAAATAGTGTATACTATTTTGGCATTTTCAGTATCTGCATTTGTTTTGTTTTCTGGAAATAGATTGTTAGAAATGATTAATTGATTCCCTTCTTGATTTAAGTTGGTTAAGTTCAAATCTATCTTTATTATCTTGTTTTTCTTTTTATTGATAGTAAAGTCTTTAACTTCTGAAGTACCGTATATCTCGTTTTGAAATGTAGGTAAGATTTCTATTTCGATAGGCAAAAGTGAGTTGATTTCTTTTACTTCAAACCCTTCCGTTTTTGACTTATCTGATTTGAAATAATCCTCTGTTACTAATGTGATTTTGATTTCATCAGTAGTGTCATCAAAGCTGAATTCTGAGGTAGCCTTAGCAGACTCTGTATATTCAGTTCTATAGACGTGTCGAGATTCATAGTTTTTAGCATTTAAGAATGGTATAGAGAATAAACCTAAAGAAATAAACCACAGTAGTAATAACCCAATTATGATTAGGGCTACATACTTAATGTTAGTATAGATCATGCGTAACCCTATAATTAACAATCCGATGAAAGGAAGGGTAACTAAAGAAGTTAGTAATAAGGTACTCACCCAAAATGGATAAACTCCTGCAGAAAGTAAAGGAAATTCAGAACCTATTTCTTCTAAGATAATTTCTTTATTAATCAAAGCTGCAGAAATACCAATTATGCTTGAAAATATGGACAATACACTGATGACGATAAAGAAGATACCGATGATATTTAGGATTATTTTACCACTGCGTTCACCAGCTCTTTTCGTTTGATTTTTGATATGTTCGTAGTCTACATCATTGATTTTGCTCGTTACATAATTAACATTCTCCATTACCTTTTTCTCAATAGTAGAGATGTTTATAGGCTCTCTTTTCATTTCTAAGATCTGAGAAGTAGTCTTAGCTTCTGGTACGATAATCCATAAGATAAGGTATAATAAAACTCCTGTTCCGTAGAATAATACTAATATCATAAAGATAATTCTCATCCATACCGTATCTATCTTAAAGTAGTGACCTAGACCAGCTAATACTCCACCTACCATAGCATTCTCACCATCTCGGTATAGTTTTTTGGTGCCTGTGTAGACATATTTAGTCTCTGTTTTTGCAGTTGGCTCTTCATCTATTATATAGTCTTCTGGACTTCCCATAATAGAGATTACTCTGTCTACATCAGCTATTGTGATTACTTGATTAGAGTCTGTAATATTCTCAGAGAATAGTTCTGCTATTCTGATTTCAATATCATGAATGATTTCGTCCTGTTCTTCTTTAGGAAACGAACGTTTGATTGCCTTTAGATATTGATCTAGTTTTAGATAAGCATTTTCATCTATGTGAAAAACTGATCCTGCTATATTGATTGTAAGTGTTTTATTCATCGTTCATTTTTTTAGTAGTTATTTCTTTTACTGCGTTAGCTAACTCATACCATGTTTTAGCTAATTCGTCTAAAAATAATTCTCCTTTTTCGGTTAGCTTGTAGTATTTGCGTGGAGGTCCAGAGCTGGACTCTTCCCATCTATAAGCTAGGTAATCATCATTTTTTAATCTAGTTAGTAAAGGATATACTGTACCTTCTACCACTACCAACTTGACGCTTTTTAATTCGTCTAGTATTTCTGAGGTATAACAATCTCTCTCTTTAAGAATAGAAAGAATGCAAAACTCTAAAATACCTTTTCGCATTTGAGCTTTTGTGTTTTCTATATTCATGGTAATAGTGTTTCTTATTTTCTATAGCAAAGATATATCTAAAGGAAGGTACTTTGTATTACATAGTACTGTTTTTTAACACAGAATTAACTTTTGTTAAATTTATGTTAGGGATAAACATTTTTTGTATATTTAGTAAAAATCTAAGTTTTATGAAGTTTAACGTATCGAATATTAATAAGTTTTTGTTTTTTAAATTGCCATCTGCTTATTGGACAGGTGTGCGTATGAAAGAAATATCTGATGTAAGGGCAGTTACGACTGTTAAGCATGGTTGGAAAAATCAGAATCCATTTAATTCTATGTACTTTGCTGTACAAGCTATGGCAGCAGAATTATCTACAGGAGCATTAGTTATGCGTAAGATTGCAGAGAGTGGAGAGAAAATATCTATGCTAGTAGCCAATAATAATAGTAGTTTTACCAAGAAGGCAACAGGGCGCATCTTTTTTGAATGTGTAGATGGAGCCTTATTAGATGAAGCAATAAAGAAAACAATAGATACTGGTGAGGGAGTGACTGTATGGATGAAGAGCATTGGAAGAAATGCGGATGGTGATCAGGTGTCTGTTATGAACTTTGAATGGACATTAAAAATAAGAAGTAAAAAATAATGAAGGTACTGATAACAGGTGCTACTGGTTTTATCGGGAGTAGAGTAACTCAATCTCTAATCAATCAAGGTCATGAAGTACATTACCTTACACGCTCTTTAGGGAAGAATGAGGTAAAGGGTGCAAAAGGATTTGTTTGGGATCCTTATAAGGGAGAAATCAATATCGCTTGTTTAGAAGGAGTAGAAGCTATTATTCATCTTGCGGGGTCTAGTATAGCCGATTCTTGGTCTAAGGCTGGTAAGAAGTTAATATTGGATAGTCGTATTATACCAACTGCTTTTCTGTATCAAGTACTTAAAGAAAATACGCACCAGATAAAACATATTATTGGGGCATCTGCTATCGGTATTTATAGCAATATAGCTGAGGTTCAAGATGAAGAACATTATCAAAAAGCTACTAACTTCTTAGGAAATGTAGTAGAACAATGGGAAAGAGGTAATTTAGCTTTTAGAGAATTGGGACTTAAGGTGAGCCTTGTACGTATAGGTTTAGTATTAGATTTGCACGAATGTGCATTAGCTACGATGATAAAACCTGTTAGATTATGGTTAGGAGCACCTATTGGTACAGGTAAGCAGTATTATTCTTGGATTCACATTGATGATTTAGTAAACTTGTTTGTCTATGTCTTAGAACGTGGGTTAGAGGGAATTTATAATGGTGTAGCTCCAGAACCTTTGACGAATAGAGCGTTTACAAATAGCTTAGGCGAAGCAATGGGGAAGCCTATTTGGCTACCTGCTATACCAGAAAGTGTTATTCGAGTAGCTCTAGGAGAAAAAGCAATCTTAGTAACGGAAGGACAAAAAGTAAGTAGTGAAAAGATTATTAGTTCAGGATTTGATTTTAAATTTAAGACGTTAAAAACGGCTTTAAAGGACTTTTTTAAAGGATAAAGAAGAGGTACAATAGATAACGATAGAAGGAAACTTTAGGATGCTAGAGTTTCCTTTTTTTATGGAGTGTGATATAAATCGCTATTTTGAGTGAATAAGTGAGGTAATTAGCACGAATATAGCTTAATAATGAAAATGTCATAATGACAGATTGACTAAGTTGGCAAAGGATTTGCTATGAAGTTAGCAGTTAATAAGAATAATAAATACACAATCATGAGTACTGAAAATAAAGATATAAATAAGGAACAAGAAGAAATTCAACAAGAAGTAGTACAAGATACTGCTGAAACGCAAGAGAACGTAGAGCAAGAAGTGAAGAGTGCAGAAGAATTACTTGCTGAACAATTAGCAAGTGAAAAAGATAAAAACTTACGTTTGTTTGCTGAATTTGAGAACTTTAGAAAGCGTACTGCTAAAGAGCGTTTAGAGCTTTTAAGTACTGCTAGTGAAGGTGTGATGTTATCTTTATTGCCTGTGTTAGATGATTTTAACCGAGCTATTATAGAATTAGAAAAACATGGAGAGAGTGATCATCTTACAGGGATTAAGTTAATTGCTACTAAGTTTACAGATACATTATATAGCAAAGGGTTAGTAGAGGTAGAGATAAAGGCAGGAGATGACTTTAATGCCGATTTGTCAGAAGCTGTGACACAAATTCCTGCAGGAGATGAGATGAAAGGTAAAGTGGTAGACGTTATAGAAAGAGGATATAAACTAGGAGAGAAGGTTATTCGTTTCCCTAAAGTAGTTATAGGACAGTAATCTTTCTAAAATAGGAAGTAAAAGACAGTAAAGATGAAAAAAGATTATTACGAAATATTAGGTATTGATAAAGGTGCAGATGCTGCAGCTATAAAGAAAGCATACCGTAAGAAAGCAATTGAGTTTCACCCTGATAAGAATCCTGGAGATAAAGAAGCAGAAGAGAAGTTCAAAGAAGCAGCTGAGGCTTATGAAGTATTAAGTGATGCAGATAAGAAAGCAAGATATGATCAATATGGACATGCTGCATTCGAAGGCGGAGGTGGCTTCGGCGGAGGTGGTCACATGAATATGGATGATATATTCAGTCAGTTTGGAGACATCTTTGGTAGTGCATTCGGAGGCGGAGGCTTTGGTGGCTTCGGCGGAGGTGGCGGAGGTCAGCGCAGAGTGAAAGGAACTAGCTTACGTATAAAAGTGAAGTTGACTTTAGAAGATATCGCTAATGGAGTAGAGAAAAAAATAAAAGTAAAACGCAAAGTTCAAGCAGACGGGGTTACTTATAAAACGTGTCCTACCTGTAATGGTACAGGACAGGTAATGCGAGTAGCTAATACTGTGTTTGGACGTATGCAAACAGCTTCTCCTTGTAATAGCTGTCAAGGAAGTGGTCAAGTAATGGATCACAAACCTGCTGGAGCGGATAATGACGGTATGATCGTAAGCGATGAGACTGTATCAATCAAAATACCTGCAGGTGTAGCAGATGGTATGCAACTGAAGGTATCTGGAAAAGGAAATGAAGCTCCAGGAAAGAATAGTATACCAGGAGACTTATTAGTAGTAATAGAAGAATTAGAACACGATACATTACAACGTGAAGGAGATAATCTTCATTATGATTTATACATAAGTTTTGCAGAAGCAGCTCTTGGAGGAAGTAAAGAAATTGATTCGGTAACAGGACGTGTACGTATCAAATTAGAAGAAGGAATTCAGTCTGGTAAGATTTTACGCCTAAAAGGTAAGGGGTTACCAAGCTTAAATAGTTACGGAAATGGTGATTTGTTAGTACATATTAACGTATGGACACCTAAAAAGTTGAACAAAGAGCAAAAAGAATTCTTTGAACAAATGCTTGAGGATCAAAACTTTAAGCCAAGTCCGACTAAAAATGACAAATCTTTTTTTGAAAAAGTGAAAGAAATGTTTTCTTGATTGAAAATAAGTTATACATTTGTAGGACACTTATTAAACAGTGGATTTTCTTTTTCATAGCAATTTTTCCCAACCTTATTTATCCAAATAAGGTTGGGTTTTTTTATGCCCTACCGAAAATAACTGTCCTCATTCTCCCGTTTTCAAATATTTACTTATTTTTACAGAAATTAATTGAATTCACCGATGCAATCTATATTAGAAGTAAAGGATGTGGTAAAGACATATTCTGATAAAACAGCATTAAATAAAGTATCTCTCACTGTACCTAAGGGTACAATCTATGGTCTTTTAGGACCTAATGGTGCAGGTAAAACTTCTTTAATCCGTATAATAAATCAAATCACTTATCCCGACTCAGGACAAATCTTACTAGATGGAGAACCTCTAAGTCCAAGACATATTCAAGATATAGGCTATATGCCTGAAGAAAGAGGTCTGTATAAAACGATGAAAGTAGGAGAGCAGGCTATGTACTTGGCTCAACTAAAAGGATTGTCTAAAGCTGAAGCTAAACGTCAATTAGATTATTGGTTTGATAAACTTGATATCAAGGGATGGTGGAATAAAAAGATTCAAGAGCTGTCAAAAGGGATGGCTCAGAAGATACAATTTGTAGTAACTGTGTTACACGAGCCTAAACTTTTAATTTTAGATGAGCCATTTTCGGGATTTGACCCAGTTAATGCAAATATCATAAAAGATGAAATCCTAGAGTTAAAAGAAAAAGGTACTACTATCATATTCTCTACTCACCGTATGGAAAGTGTGGAAGAGATGTGTGACTATATTGCATTGATTAATAAATCCAATAAACTAATAGAAGGTAAGTTAGTAGATGTGAAAAGAGAACACAGAACTAACTTATATCAAGTAGGGGTATTAAGTGATAATATCGAGCGTTTGTTTTTAGAATTGAGTGATAAGTTTAAGTTTGAGAGTACTCGTTTTAAATCACTGAATAACGAAGTACAGTTAGAAGTGGACTTAGGTACAAAAATGCCTAATGAGTTATTAAATATATTGTCAGTGAATGGACAGGTAACTCACTTCGTAGAAAAATTACCAACTGTAAACGATATTTTTATTCAATCTGTAAGTAAGTAATATGAATATACTACCATTAATAATAAAAAGAGAGTTCATTGCTAAAGTGCGCAATAAGTCCTTTATCGTAATGACTTTCGTTAGTCCTATATTTTTTGTTTTACTAACTGTGTTTATTGCTTATCTGAGCAGTATGAAAGGAGAGGTAAAGAAAGTAGCTATTCACGATGAGAGTGGATTATTTGTAACTCAGTTTGAAAGTAATGAAGCTTTTGAATATCAAGATTTATCAGCAGTTGATTTAGATATTCTTAAAGAGGGAGTGAAAGAGGAAAAATACGAAGGGATAGTGTATGTTCCAAAGTCTGATAATATTGGAGATTATCAAGAGAGTGTAACTTATATTTCTAATGAAAGTCCTAGCTTAAGTTTTGTTAGCAAAGTAGAGTTATTGTTAGGAGATAAGATAACACATGTTAATTTAGAACAAAGTGGAATCGATATTTCTGTGATAGATAAAGCTAAAGCTGATGTAAACTTAAAGCTAGTGAAAGCAGATGGAGAAGCTACTGTAAAAGGTCTTAATGAAATTAAGATTATTATCGGTGGATTATTTGGATACTTTATCATGATGTTTATTATTATCTATGGAAATATGGTGATGCGCTCTGTGATAGAAGAAAAGACAAATCGTATTATAGAAATTATCATCTCATCTGTAAAACCTTTTCAGTTGATGATGGGAAAAATAGTAGGAACATCTATGGCTGGGTTGCTACAATTCCTTATCTGGGGAGTAGTAGGAGCCATTTTATTAGGTGTAGCAAGTAGTATATTAGGCATCAATGCTATGCCTGGAGCAGGAAGTGCTGAAGCTATGCAAGCTGCTAATGGGATGATTTCGAATGAAATAATGTTCGATGTACAGAACTATGTGAGTGAGATATTAAGTTTGCCTTTGATTTCTCTGTTTATCTATTTCATCATTTTCTTTATCGGAGGTTATTTTTTATATAGTTCATTATATGCAGCTATAGGAGCTGCTGTAGATAACGAAACAGATACGCAACAGTTTTTATTACCTATTTTATTGCCTTTAATGTTAGGTGTGTATATTGGTTTCTTTACTGTAATGAAGGACCCTCATGGGACAGTAGCTACTGTGTTTTCTATGATTCCATTTACATCGCCTATTGTTATGTTGATGAGAATACCTTTCGGTGTACCTTTATGGGAAGTTATAGTGTCAATTATTATTCTATTTCTTACCTTTATACTAGTAGTATGGATAGCGGCTAAGATATATCGTATTGGAGTGTTAATGTACGGAAAGAGACCTTCATGGAAAGAGCTTTATAAGTGGCTTAAATACTAGTGTTATAAATTGCTTTTGAATTATAATATATGGGAAAGACATCTAAAATATTAATAGTAGAAGATGAAGCTGCTATTCGTAGAGTGTTAGTAAAGATTTTAGAAGAAGAATCTTCGGATTATGTAGTGGATGCTGCAGAAAATGGAGAAGAGGCATTGCAAAAGATAACAGGTGAAGATTATGATTTAGTAATCTCGGATATCAAGATGCCTAAAATGGACGGTGAAGAACTGTTAGTGGCAGCTAAAAAGATAAAGCCAGATACAGTATTCGTAATGATATCTGGGCATGGAGATTTAGAGACCGCTGTAAACACAATGCGTCTAGGTGCTTTTGACTATATCTCAAAACCACCTGATCTAAATAGGTTATTAACTACAGTTAGAAATGCTTTAGATACTAGTAAGCTAGTAGTAGAGAATACAATCTTAAAGAAAAAGGTAGGGAAGAAATACGAGATGATAGGAAATAGTGAACCTATCAGTCAAATAAAAGATATTATCGAAAAAGTAGCTCCTACAGAAGCAAGAGTATTGATAACCGGACCTAATGGTACTGGAAAAGAATTAGTGGCTCATCAGATACATTTGCAAAGCAACCGCGCTCAAAATATGTTGGTAGAGGTGAATTGTGCAGCTATACCTTCAGAATTGATAGAGAGTGAATTGTTCGGTCATGTAAAAGGAGCTTTTACTTCTGCTGTAAAAGATAGACCAGGTAAGTTTGAACAAGCTAATCACGGAACTATATTTCTAGATGAAATAGGGGATATGAGTCTGTCTGCTCAAGCAAAGGTACTTCGAGCATTACAAGAGAATGTGATCACACGTGTGGGGGCTGAAAAAGATTTGAAAGTAGATGTACGTGTTATTGCGGCTACGAATAAAGATCTTAGAAAAGAAATAGCTGAAGGTCGCTTCAGAGAAGATTTATACCATCGCTTAGCAGTTATTTTAATTAAAGTGCCTGCATTAAACGACCGTAGAGATGATATTCCTTTACTGACAGAGCATTTTGTCAGTCAAATAGCAAAAGAGCAAGGAACAGCTCCAAAAGCATTTAGTAGTGAAGCTATCGAGTTATTACAACAATATGATTGGACTGGTAATATCCGTGAGTTAAGAAACGTAATAGAAAGATTAATAATATTAGGAGGCAAGGAAGTTTCGAAGCAAGATGTCGAGATGTTTGCAAATAAATAGAATATGAAATTAAAAAAGATAAATAGTACTTTACAAGAGAACTTAAGTAAGAATGGTCTTTTAGAACCAACAACTCTTCAAAAGAAAACTTTTGGAACAATTAAAAGTGGAAGAGATGTAGTTATTTTTGGACCTAAAGAGCAGGGGAAAACAACAGCTATGATCATCGCAGCTCTACAGCGTACTGAAAGACCTGTAGAAGGCGAAATCGCTACAAGAGTATTGATTGTTGTTAAAGATAAGTTTGAGGTAGAGAGATTAATGGAAGTCTTCGAAGCGTATAGTAGATATACAGACCTTAGAATCTATGGAGTACATGATTATACAGATTTAGATGAAGATAAGAATCTACTTTCATTAGGAAATGATATCTTGATAGGTACTGCTAATCGATTGAATGAGATGTTTGCAAGCGCTGGGTTTGACGTAAATCAGTTGAAGATGTATATTATAGATGATATAGATATTCAGCTTAGAAATCGCTTAGAACCGCGTTTACACCGTTTATCAGAAAGTATTGGGAAAACACAACGCCTTTATTTAGCTACTGAGTTTGTTGAACAATTAGATATGTTCGCTGATAAGTCTCTTAGTGAAGATGCGGAGTGGTTTGACTTTTACGATGATGACGAGGAAGAAGAGGATAATGAATAATAATACAAAAGGCAATCAGAAATGATTGCCTTTTTTTTAGATTTAATCTTGTTCCCTCTGTTGTTCAATTTTAGCTAATATATCTAATGCTTGCTTTTTAATAGCTGGAGGTAATTGCTTAAAATTAGTATCTTCTTCTGTGTAGTATTTATCGCTTTCTTGCTCTGGAAAGTAAGCTGTGATTTTAGATTTATATAAATCATATGATTTAGGTTTAGAATTATAGACAATCACCTTTAAAGGTTTAGCGTCTAAGCCATCAGAATCCATTATGTAGGTCAGATAAAACTCAGGTTTACCATCTTTATCTGCATCCTTTACGAAGCAGTAATCATATAGAAAATCAGGTTGTGCTAATCCTTCGGCATAATCTTTAAAGGTGATTTTTTCGACTATCCCTCCATGGTCTTCTATATAGATGCCAGATAATATATCTGTAGGTTTGCCTGAAAAATAGCTAGGCTTAATGGCTTTTCGTTGGTTAAAATACCATATATAGCTACCCGTTTTGTCTCCCATGTAATGAATTATCATTTTAGGTGTTCCTTCAAGCGGATTGCCTAACTCCTCAATTATATCTTTAAATTTTTGGTCTTTAGGTTTTAATCTTTGGTTTATTTGAGCAATCGAATGTAAGTTAATACAAAGAAATGCCAATATTAATAGAGTTTTGTTCATATTGTAATATGGATTCTGTTGAATTATGGTTAATATACAGTTTTAAGCATTGATTGATAAAAAGACAATAGCTAATATCACTAGAGATATAATAAGTGCGATAATCATTGTTTTTTTGTACCCTTTTTTATCAAATTCAAAGGTGTTAGGATTGATAAAAAAATCATTATATACACTATCAGCTATTTTTAAGTCTGGTCTGTATAATGTAACTCCTTGTAAGAAGTGCTGTCTAAGTTCTCTAGAATTAGTAGAAAGGTATGTGTAAAAAATATCGGTGTTCTGAAAAGATATAGTACGTTCCTGCTGATTGTAAAATACTTTTAACAAAGTTTTACTGCTTATATTAACTCCTATTGTTTTTGTGAAAATATCTTTAGTATAAAGTTGTTTAGACTTGTTGAGGTCTTTATATGATAAGTGTTCTATTTCTCCATTGAGTTTGTGATATTGTATTCCTAGTTTATTGACTACAATTTTATGTATGGCATTAGTACTTTTCTTTTTGTAGTCTTTACTGAACTTATATATTCCATAAGTGAGTATTAAAGCATATATGCCTATAAGTATGTAAATCTCCGTACTGCCTGTATAGTCGTTTATTAAAGCCAAAGGGATGAGATATAATAACACTAATAAAAATGTCGTAAAAAGTAGAAATACAACGCGAACCAATAAAGTTAATTTAGGATTCGTAAGAGTAGTTAATTCAGGGAAAGTATCTGAAGTATATTTCATCTTTATCTTTTATTAAAGTGTAAAAATATAAAATTATTGAGAAGCTGATTTAGATAAGAGGAAGTAAAAAAATAGGCATAAAAAAAGGAGACTTATTTAAGTCTCCTTGGTAGTAGCGGGAACAGGACTCGAACCTGTGACCTTCGGGTTATGAGCCCGACGAGCTGCCTACTGCTCTATCCCGCGATATTGTGGTGCAAATATACTACTAAATAGTAACCATGCAAGGGATAGAAGCTTTTATTTTTAAAAATATTTTAGTTTATGGGTTAATGCGTTGTTTTTAAGGTTGTTATTTTGATAAGGTTTTTGTGTGTATATCGACATTATGAGGTTTAGAGTCTATTATTGCGTAGTGTTGGACTTCCTCTAGCCAGTTTTGACGATCTTCTAATGATGAATTATTCATTAACCCGATGAAAGTTGTATCTGTTACTTCCACACCACAGTATTCTAAAATACCTGTTTTGAGTTGAAGTAGACCACTATCATTAAAAACTGTTGTGTAGATTTCTTGACTAAGGTCACCACCTGTTGTTATTATTCTAGCTGTTCTGCCTTTTAAAAGGCCTATTGTTTCTGTAGTAGAGATATGGTTAAACGTGATGCCAGGCAAGAAGGCTCTATCAAAAAAGCCTTTCATCAGAGCAGGTAGCCCCACCCACCATAGAGGATGTATCCATACCATATGGTTACTCCATTTAATATCATCTAAGGCTTTTATTAAATCAGGCTCTAGTTCTGTACGTTTTCTATATCCATATTCAAGATTAGGGTTGAAATCTAATGAATGTAGTGCTAAATATTTTACTTCTGTGTGAGGAGTTTCTTTAAGTGCTTCTATATAAGCTGTAGCAAGTGCTTGATTATAACTTTCTGGATCAGGATGCCCATTGATTACTAATATTTTTTTTGTCATATTGTATTAATGATTTTTTGAGATGACAAACTTAGTTCGTGACTTTCTATAGAAGTAGGTATATTTCTATGATAGTTCGGTAGTATTTATAATACAGGAGAGAATATAAATAAAAAAAGGACATCTTATTTAAGATGTCCTTTTACCTTGTAGCGAAGACGGGAGTTGAACCCGTGACCTCAGGGTTATGAATCCTGCGCTCTAACCGACTGAGCTACCTCGCCATTGTTGGGCTGCGTTACTTCTGTAATGCGGGTGCAAATATAGAACAAAAACTTTATAATGCAAATAGAGGATGAGAAAAAAAATATTTTTTTATTTACAAAATATGATTATATTCGAAAAAATTATAAAATTTGATAAAAGGCTATGAAAGAAAAATACGAACTAGAATTCTCAATTAATTCATCTCCGCAATTATTGTATCAGTATATTTCGGATCCCTCAGGGCTAAGCGAGTGGTTCGCTGATAATGTAAATTCACGTGGAGAGATCTATTCTTTTATTTGGGGAGATTCAGAAGAGAAAGCTCGTGTTGTTACTCGTAAAGCTGATGAGAGAGTTCGATATAGATGGCTAGATGAAAACGATAAAGAAACTGACTATTTCTTTGAGTTAAAAATCAATAAAGATGAATTGACAAAAGATGTAACTATTATCGTTACAGATTTCGCTGAGCCAGATGAAATCAATGAATCAAAACAATTATGGGAAAATCAAATCATGGACTTAAAACAAGTATTAGGTTCTGCATAATTCCATAAAATATAACTTATATTTGCCGTTAATAGTAATCAGAAGAAAAGAAATATATGATTAATGTTAACGGCAAAATTGTTTCTAATAGTGATGTATCTGTAGAGCATAATAGAGGCTTTTTATATGGAGATGCTGTTTTTGAAACAGTTAGAGTTTTAGATAAAAAGGTTTTATTCTTAGAAGACCACTACTTTAGATTAATGTCTTCTATGCGCATTCTGCGTATGGAGATACCTATGGAGTTTACAATGGAGTATTTTCAGGAAGAAATACTTAAAGCAATCAATAGTCTTGAATCAGTTGTAAATGCATTTAGAGTGCGTTTTACAGTATATAGAGATGCTGAAGGTAAGTATTTACCAACTAGTCGAAAAATAGGTTATATCGTTTCGGCTGAGGTTTTAAATAATGGAGTTTATAGTTTAAATACTATGAACTACGAGATAGAACTATATAAAGATTTTTATATAACTTCTCATTTGTTGTCAACTTTAAAAACAAATAATAGGTTAATCAATGTAACAGGAAGTATTTTTGCTGAAGAGAATGATTATCAGAACTGTTTATTGTTGAATGATACTAAAAACATTGTAGAGGCTTTAAATGGTAATATTTTTATCGTTAAAGATAATGTGGTAAAAACCCCTCCATTATCTGATGGATGTGTGAAAGGGATTATGCGAAAACAAGTAATCGAGTTACTACAAAAACATCCTGAATATAAATTTGAAGAAGCAGTCATTTCACCATTTGAATTACAGAAGGCCGATGAATTATTTATTACGAATGTCATTATGGGAATTCAACCTGTGACTAAGTACCGTAAGAAAGAATATGGCAACGTTTTAGCTGCTGATTTGGTAAATAAATTAAATGCTAAAATTAGATTGATGTAAGTATGTTATCTGTATTCCCTAATTAAAGTTAGGGTTTTCAGGTGCATTTAACCATAGAGAGTATTTGTTTCCCAATTTAGATAACGAACTTTTCCATAGTTCTGTCGGAGATTGGGAAAAAATATTCTTGGTATCTAATTTATTAGAAGCTATCCAAAAGTTGTCTTGAATCTCATTTTTTAATTGGTCGCAGTCCCAACCTGAATATCCTAGAAAAAAGCGAATATCATTCTTGTTAAGTATTCCTAGGGATAGAATGTTATTCAATTCTTCAAAATCTACTCCCCAATATAAATCATCTACAATATGAATACTATCAGGAATTAGCTCTGGTCTAGTATGGATATAGAATATTCTGTTTTTTTGAACAGGACCTCCGTCATAAATAGTAAATGAGGCTTCCGTATTCGGTAAAAGATCTGATAAGGTTAGATCTAATGGTTTATTCAGAATAAAGCCAACAGAGCCATCCTGACTGTGTTCTGTTAATAGAATGACTGATCTTGAGAAAATAAGATCTGCGTTAAGGGCACTAGGCAATGAGATTAACTGATCTCCTCTTTGTATGGAAAGTGAATGAATCATATATATAAACTATCAGATAGATTTCATCTTCTAATATAATAAAAAAACCCCACTAAAATAAGTGAGGCTTTATATTTTCGAAAAAGTGTTAATATTACTATTAATATTATTTTTTCTTCTTGTTTACAGCGTTTTCTAATTCAGAACCAGCTTTAAATTTTACTACATTTTTAGCAGCAATTTTGATTGTTTTCCCAGTTTGAGGGTTTCTTCCTTCTCTAGCAGCTCTTTCAGATACTGACCAAGATCCAAAACCAACTAAAGAAATTTTTCCACCTTTACCTAAAGTAGTTTCAACATTTGATAAGAATGATTCTAATGCTTTTTTAGCAGCCACTTTGCTGATCTCTGCATCTTTAGCAATTGCATCAATTAATTCAGTTTTGTTCATAATAATTTTTTTTAAAGGTTAACTTTATTAACGTCCTTATACAAATTTAGGGTAATTCTGTAATAAAGCAAGTCTTTTGCATAAAAAAAAATAAAAATTTGATAAATCAAAGTGATTTAAAAGCTAAAATAAACTATAAATTCATTAAATGTTGATTTTTAGAGCTTTATAGAGCTATTAAGTCTTCGGTAAAAGTAACTCCATTGAGTAATTCATTGGCTTTCATAGGTTTTTTACCTGGGAATTGAAGTCTTAAAATATTGATAAAACCTTTTTCGACAGCAATTTTAAGCTCTTTTTTGCTAGAAACTACTTTACCAATAGGGTAGTTGTGACTATCTTCCTCATAATTAGCTTCGTATATTTTAACTGTCCATTCATTACTTTTATCTTGAAAGAAACACCATGCTGTAGGGTATGGACTAAGCCCTCTAATAAGATTGTGTATTTGCTGACCTGTTTGTGTGAAGTCAATTTTAGTATTGTCCTTATTTAATTTATAAGCTGTTTTGGTTTCTTCTTTTGGTTGAGCAGTTGTAGTAACATTACTTTCTTTGATCAATTCAAGCGTTTCTAATACAGTAGAAGCTCCTAAGACCATCAGTCTGTCATGTAGTTCACCAGCATTCTCATTAGCTCCAATATTTAATTCCTTTTTAAGAATGATAGCTCCCGTATCTATTTTTTCGTCTATAAAGAATGTAGATACTCCGGTTGTTGTTTCTCCATTGATAATAGCCCAATTGATAGGAGCCGCTCCTCTATAATCTGGTAAAAGGGAAGCATGTAAATTAAAGGTTCCTAGTTCTGGCATTTTCCATACTACTTCAGGAAGCATTCTGAAAGCAACCACTACATTAAGGTTAGCATTATAACTTTTTAATTCTTCTAAGAACTGTTCGTCTTTTAAGTTTGTTGGTTGTAGTATTGGTAAATTTTTTTCTAAAGCATATTCTTTAACAGCTGAGTACTTAATCTTCTGTCCTCTACCAGCTGGTCTGTCAGGAGCAGTAATTACAGCTACTACGTTATAGTTATTTGTATATATAGCATCTAGAATCCCGACAGCAAAGTCTGGAGTTCCCATGAATACGATACGCAAGTCTTTCATATTACTAAATATTGATTTTCTAGGTTTATTTTTATTTTATTTTGTTCTTGTAGTACTTGTAGTGAATATATTATATCCTCTTTATCTATACCATGCTCTACTTCTAATTGTTGAATAGTGCTAGGTGTATGTAATAGAATTTTAAATATATTGTCAATAATAACACTACTAGTTTTATGTTTCTTTTTATTAGATATACATGTAGAACAAGTACCACAATCAGTTGTTTTGTTTTCATCAAAATACTTTAGCAGTATTTTGTTCTTACAAATATCTTCATTTTCAATATAAAATAAGAGAGATTTATATTGATTTATCTTTTGTTCGTTCTGTTGTTTAAGATATGGAAATGTACGGTATAGTACTCTGTCTTCTTCCCAAGCCTCATTGAATATCACTGTAAGATCGTTTTCTTCAGGAATGTAGTTGCATAAGTTTTGGTCATGACAATCCTTTAAACAAGCGATAATGCTCTCTTGACTTTCGCCAGTATGTTGTTCTATTAGGTGTAAATCTAAATCTTGTTCGTACTCGTGTATTCCTGTGTAAGTACGTAGTATGAAGTGAATGATGTTCTCGTAACTTTCATTGTCATACGTTATGTCTAGTATTTCACTACTAGGAGCAGTAAAGAGCAGTTTAGTTTTATTTTTACTGTTTTCTAATAGTCGAATGATACCTTGTCTATCTAAGAATTGTAGTGCGTTATAAGCTCTCCTATGTGGAAAGTTATTATGACTACAGAATTTATTGAAATTTAAACTGTAAGTACAGTTGTATCCCTCTCCATAAGCAATACTTAGAAAGTTATTGAGTTTTCGATAGATGCGTTTAAGAAACTCTTTGTCAAAGAGATTCGTTTCAAACATTTCACTGTTTTGCTTGATTTCTTGTGGAGTGACTAGCATAGTAGCAAATGCTTTATTACCATCTCGTCCTGCTCTTCCGGCTTCTTGGTAATAGTTCTCTATGTTTTCGGGTATCTGTATATGGATTACATTCTTTACATTTTTTTTGTCAATCCCCATTCCGAAAGCATTAGTCGCTACCATAATAGGTGTTTTTTCTTCTATCCAATCTTGCATTCTTTTCTTTTTTTCAATGATAGATAAGCCCCCATGAAAAAAAGTAGCTTTATAATTCATTTGATTTAATTGGTTAGAGAAGAAATAAGCTTCTTTTCTATTGCGAACATAGATGATTGTTGGTGCAGGATTTTTTTGTAATATGCGTAGAACCATGTTTAATTGGTTCTCTACCTTATATACACCGTATATTAGATTCTCTCTCAAAAAGCTTTTTGTGAATAGCTTTGGAGAATTAAGTTTAAGATTTGTGCAGATGTCTTCTATTACTTTTTTATTAGCAGATGCTGTCAGTGCAATAATAGGTACTTCAGGGAAAACATCACGTAATTTTCCTAATTCTAGATAAGCAGGTCTAAAGTCATGTCCCCATTGAGAGATACAATGGGCTTCATCAATGGCTATAATACTGATTTTAAGCTTTTCTATTCGTTCAAGAATCCAAGTCTGTTTTAATCGCTCAGGTGATATATATAGAAATTTATAGTTTCCATATAGGCAATTGTCAAATATGGCATCTATCTCATGCATTGGCGTACCTCCTATAATAGAAGTAGCCTTTATATTAAGTTTGTTAAGATTGTTGACTTGGTCTTCTATTAGAGCGATCAAGGGGGAAACTACTAAACATGTGCCTGGTAATAGAAGTGTAGGAATCTGAAAGCAGATACTTTTTCCTCCACCTGTAGGAAGTAAAGCAAAAGTATCATTCTTTGCTAGGACAGAATCTATAATGTCTTTCTGTGGCTCTCGAAAACTGTCGTAGTTCCAGTACTTTTGAAGAATTTCAATTGGTGTGGTCATGTGCTAACAGAAATATATGAAAATATGATAACGAATTTACAAAATTTGTTGTAAATAAAAGGGTTATAGTTTGAATACTATAACCCTTTTAACTCAAATATGATGATTTCTTAAATTCTGCTTAATATAAAATCAATTCTATTCTCAACTGTGTCTCTTGGAACTTCGATTAGATCGTAACCATAGTTTTTATATGTTGAGATAAGATGTTCGTGTATTTGACTTGCCTGTTCAAAATTCTCATAACGTTGTTCATCACTTTGATAAATTGATTCCCAAGGTGGTAATAAGAATATTTGGTGATAAAGATGTTGTTTACATGCTATATCAAAACTCTCAGGGTATTTGTCTCCTGTGTAATGCATATAAGCTAGTACATCAGGAATTCCTCTATCTATAAAAACAATATTCGCTGATTCTTTAACAGCATCTTTATGTTGCTCGATTCTTCCTTCTAAAAGTAATTGGCTGAATAATAGAGGTTCTGTTAAGAACAATTGATCAATACCTTTTTCTTGGGCTTTTTTCGTTACCGCACGAGATATTTCTGGATAGCAAACATATCCTTTGTTAGTAAGTTCGTTAATCAACGTAGTTTTACCAGAACCGGGTCCTCCTATGATTAAGATTATTTTTGTGTCCATTTTGCTGTAAATATCAAAGGTGCAAAAGTACAATAAAATGTGGTCTGCAAAAGAGTTTTAACTACATCTTTTGAAAATTATAGTGGTTAATTTGATTATATTTGCCTAATAAAAACGATATGGACGATAAGACAATAGAATTTTATAAAAGATTAAAAGAGCAATTAGAAGACGATAAAATGTGGCCAAGACCTTACCTTTATAAATTTATAGTGCCAGGTGAACCTGAGAAAATTGCCAGAGTAGAAGAAGCTTTTGATGGTTGTAATGCAGATATTCAAATTAAGAACTCTAGTACAGGTAAGTTTGCAAGTGTTTCTGTAAAACTTACAGTGAAGAATGCACAAGAAATCATTGATAAATACATTGCAGTTTCAACTATTGAAGGAATAGTTTCTTTATAATCCTTTTTTTACCTATTTTTAAATAAATTACTTGATTAGGAGTTATATATAAATAACTTAATAAGTAATTATTCCAATATAACAGTATAGATAATATGAAATTTGATTCCAAAGAAGCAGTAACTCACTTAGATTATAATTCCTTAAGAAAACCATTGATAATACCAGAATATGGGCGTCATCTACATAGTTTGATAGACCATATTTGTAAAATCGAAGATAGAGAAGAGCGAAATAATGGCGCTAAGTATGCTATTAGTGTGATGGGGAGTATGAATCCGCACTTGCGTGATGTACCTGATTTTCAACATAAGTTATGGGATCAACTATTCATGATGTCTGAGTTTAAATTAGATGTTGATAGCCCATTTCCTATTGCAACACAAGAAACTATCTTTACAAAACCTGGTAAATTAGCCTATCCTCAGAATCACCCTAAATATAGATTTTATGGTAATAATATTACCTATATGATAAATAAGGCTATCGCTTGGGAAGATGGTGAGATGAAGGATGCCTTGATATTAGTGATCGCTAATCATATGAAGAAGAGTTATCTGAGTTGGAATAAAGAAACAGTGAAAGACGAAGTGATCTTTGAGCATCTATGTGAGCTGTCTAATGGAAAGATTAATTTATTTAAAAAAGAAGAAGAATTATCTACTACTGCTAACTTAATGCAGGTAAATAAGAAACAATCTAACAAAACGAATCACTCTAATAATCAGAAGAGTAATTCTAACAACAACAATAACAATAAGAAATATAAAAGTAATAACTATCATTCAAAAGGTAAGAAGTAATGAGTACATTTAAGATTGAAGGAGGTTTTAAACTACAAGGGGAGGTATATGCTCAGGGTGCTAAAAATGAGGCATTGCAGATTTTATGTGCTGTCTTATTAACACCAGAAAAAATTGTACTCTCTAATATACCGGATATCATTGATATAAATAAATTAATAGAGTTATTAGGCAAATTAGGAGTTAAAATTGAAAAGTTAGGTCCTAATAAGATGTCATTTCAAGCGGATGAGTTAGATTTAGATTATCTTATCTCAGATGACTTTAAGACAGATGGTAAAGCCTTAAGAGGATCTATTATGATGGTTGGGCCTTTATTAGCTCGTTTTGGAAAAGGATATATCCCAAAACCAGGAGGAGATAAGATAGGACGTAGAAGATTAGATACGCATTTCGATGGATTTATAAAATTAGGTGCTACATTTAGATATAATAGAGAAGAATATTTCTATGGAGTAGAAGCAGAGAAGTTAGTAGGTGCTGATATGTTGTTAGATGAAGCATCTGTAACAGGAACTGCTAATATACTAATGGCTTCTGTATTAGCAGAAGGAGTTACGACTATCTATAATGCAGCCTGTGAGCCATATATCCAACAACTGTGTAAGATGTTGAACTCTATGGGAGCTAAGATTCAAGGTGTTGGGTCTAACTTACTGACTATAGAAGGAGTGACAGCACTAAAAGGTTGTGAGCATACGATGTTACCAGATATGATAGAGATCGGTTCATGGATTGGGTTAGCAGCGATGACACAGAGTGAAATTACGATTAAGAACGTAGGTTGGGAGCATTTAGGTGTGATACCGAATACTTTTAGAAGACTTGGAATTACATTAGAGAAGCGTGGAGATGATATTTATATTCCAGCTCATACAGATGGATATGAAATCCAAAACTTTATAGATGGTTCTATACTTACTATAGCAGATGCGCCATGGCCAGGACTAACACCTGATTTGTTAAGTGTTATCTTAGTAGTAGCGACACAAGCTAGAGGAGAGGTATTAATCCACCAAAAGATGTTTGAGAGTAGATTATTCTTTGTGGATAAGCTAATTGATATGGGAGCTAAGATTATTTTATGTGATCCGCATAGAGCTGTTATTATAGGACATGACTTTAAGTCTCAGTTAAAGGCTACTAAGATGTCTTCTCCTGATATTCGTGCAGGTATATCTTTATTGATAGCTGCTCTATCAGCTAAGGGAGTAAGCGAGATTCAGAATATAGAGCAAATAGATAGAGGATACGAAGCTATAGATGATAGACTACGTGCTCTAGGAGCTCATATAGAAAGAATAGAAGAATAGTATAAGAATATATTAAAAGGACTAAGTCAAGCTTAGTTCTTTTTTTTGTGCTTTTTTGTAGTATATCTCTCCATAGATAGTTCTTAGTTGTAATCCTAATATTGATTTAAAAGACTTTATAACAGTATCATTTAAAAGTAATACCATTAGGTATGAATACGTTAAAGTGAAAGAGCAATTATTATCTTAAACTAGTATACGAGTTGTGATTTTAGTATTTAGGAATAGATATAAGGCGTAAGGCTTGCACTTTCTAGAGGTTTGCTAGGAGATTTCTAGGGGTTTTCCTGCCTAGAAGGTGTTTTTGTCGAAGAAATGTGCAAGAAACCTGCAAGCAATCTGCTAGTATACCAGAGCAAAATTCATTAACTACTCAATACACACTAAAAAGAATATACTTATATATGAATGTCGTTTTTTGATATTTTAATATTCGGCTTTTTGAAGCTGTGGTTATTCTATCTTTTGTGTAATTGTAGACAACTAAGAATTCACTAAACTAAGCTCGTAAAGTAAGGATCTACATTAATAACGAGAGTCGTTCTTGCTAAATATCAAATACTAATACAGCGTTATTATTTTTGGATTAAGTCAAGTACTTTAATACCGAATACAAAACCAAAATTCTTATAAGGTCCATTCGAAACAGTTTTAAAGAAGTCTATTCTAAAAGGTCTAAACTTTCCAAAACCAAAGTTATTTAAGCCTATACTATATTCTCCATACACATCTTTATCAGGAACATTCAGCATATGGTATCCTACTACGATAGAATATCGGGTCTTATTTAATAAAGGAATTTTATTCATGATATACCCTCTAAAGTCGTGTTCTAGGTGAAACTCAACATAAGATTTATTTGTACTATATTCATAGTAGGGTAGTAAGTTGAATTGTTTGTTATATACAGCGGTAGATCCTATAAAAGTTCTATTTCCATTGAAGTGTTTATAGTCAGTGAAGGCGATATCATTTTGTTCAAGGTATTTTCCTGCAGCTAGCCCTATGTATAAGTTTCCTATTTTACCGATATTATCATTGTACTGTGTTGCAAATGATACAAAAGTATAGTTATAATTACTAGTTGTAGCATTCAATGTCTTATCTAATGTAAGTGATATAATAGGATATTTAGAAGTAGGTAAATATTGTTTGTAATCTGGATAAGTGATTATTTTTTGGTCAAAGATGATGTTTAGCCCTAAGTTAAATTTAAAGATAGAATTATCTTTAAATGGTGCATTATCAAAATCCGTTGGGTCTAATGGGTTATTAGAAGTAAAGTCTTTTTGTGGTGCAAATGGTGGGCTGTTAAGACTATTATTTAATGCTCTTCTATGAGCATACTCTAATAAACCACTAAACTTAAATCTATTAAAAGCATATTGTTCATACTTGATTTGAAGGTAACTTTTCTGAAAATACTTTGCATAGTTTTTACCAAAATAAGCACTTGCAAATGAGTTAATAGGCGTTTTAATAGGATCATCTTGGTTAAACTGTAATATCGTACTACCACCAGATATAGTGATTGTATTATAGTCTATTTGATTAAAGATATGAGATGCATATCCAGATACTCTATATTTATTTTCGGAGATACCATAGTTGACGATTGTACCTAGTTTAGTTTGAGAGTAGTCGTCTTTTACTTTTACATAGTCTAAGCCTGTAGTAACATTGAATCCTTGTACCGCATTAAATGCGAATGTGGATAAAAGTCCACGATAGGTAATAGCCGAGTTTTTATAAGAGTTTAAATGTTGATATCCCTTGACTAACTTAAAAAGAGTGAAGTTATTAGTTCTATTATCTATAGAATCTAATGTTACCCTTGTTGCTTCTTGTATTTTTATTTCTTGTTCATTGAAAGTAGCCATCTCTTTTTTAGATAAAGGATATGGTCTATTCTTTTCCCAGTAACTTTCTGGCTGATGTAAGAAGTTATTAGAATATTGGATTAGTTCATTGCTGAATTGTGATTTATTAATAGAGTTGTCTGTTTGGTAATTTGTATAATGCGCTTTAAATGAACCAACATAGTCAAATACTAAGAATTTCCCTTTCAAATATAGGTTTTGACTTTCTTTAAGATATAGATTTAGTAATGGATTATGCTTATACTGTTGAGTTATTACGACTTGTTTTACATTCTTTAATCCAACATTTTCTCCATTCATAGCTGCATACAGTTCTGTAATTTGCCATTTATCACTAGTGATTTTTATTTTACCTTCCATGATAGGTTCTCTATCCCTTTTTGGGGTAAAACCTATTGTATATATATCATTTCCTAAAGAATCAGTGTCTTTTTTCAGTAATTTAAAATAGTAATATGTCTTAGCATAGGACATCAGAGGAGAGATTACATTAATCTGATTAGAAACGATTTTATCGTATAAATTAATATCACTATCTGTTGCTGTTAAGAAGAAAAGATCTTTTGCCTTTCCTATTTCATTGAAGGCGATAACTTTTTCTTTTCCATAATCTTCATTTAAAACTGTTTGTTGAGAAGATAACTCTCCTAGATAGATAAAGTTATTTACATCTGTTATATCAAGTGAGGGATCTAGGTCTTTTCTTTTTTGCCCTAAGAATGTTTCTCTTCCTGATGCAAGTTGAAGATTACCTTTAGAATAATAGTCAAGAGTATATTTCTCTAAGTTATTCGTTTTTTTATGCGTACTAGCTAGATCCATAATGAAGATGGCATATTCATCTTGTGGATTATCGTAAAAGATGTCTGTTTCTTCTAAAGGAGTAAGGACTAGCTCTAGTTTTTGTGCATTAGTTTTATTTGGAGTGTACTCTATCCTTCTAATTGTAAAATCCTCTTTTTGAGCATAGATATATTGACCTGGAATTATTTCTATCTGAAACTCTCCATTCTGGTTAGTGATAGTCTGTTTATCCGTTTTTTTTACAAATACTGTAGCATTCTCTATAGGATTACCATATAAGTCTATGACTTTACCATTTACAGTGTTGTCTTGTGCATAACTACCGTATATAGATAGTATCACAACGCATATAGAAGTAATATACTTAGAAAAAGAATGTTTCATTATAACTGTAAAGAAGCAATAGCTAAGTCGTAACTTTTTAGACCAAAGCCTAATATTACTCCATGTGATACTGGTGATATATAAGAATGTTTTCTAAAATCTTCTCTCTTATGTGTATTAGAGATATGTACTTCGATGACAGGTGCTGTTATACCTGAGATGGCATCAGCTATAGCGATAGAGGTATGCGTGTACGCTCCTGCATTTAAGATAATAGCATCATAGCTAAAACCTACTTCATGTATTTTATTAATTAGTTCTCCTTCTATATTAGACTGATAGTACTCGAGTTCTACTTCAGGATAATTAGCCTTTAATACTTCAAAGTAATCTTCAAAAGAGGTGTGACCATATACATCAGGTTCTCTTTTTCCTAGAAGATTCAGATTAGGACCATTTATAATTAATATTTTCATGTAGTTTAATTTACTTCTGACAAATATATTATTTAATACTTAATCAGTTGCTTAAAAAAAAAGTTAATGCTTCTTATGTGTGTTATATAGTGTTTTTATAAATAGTATTTCACACTTATAAGAATAGTGTTTAGTGTTGTTTTATGTGGTTTGTGCTGTTTATTATGTTAAAAATGGTTTTATATAGCTGGTGTTTTAGTATAAAATCGAATAATAATTGTTTTGTTATGGTTAAAAACAGTTGTTTTAACTTATATTTATGAATTGTTTTTTATTTTATATTATATTGTTTATTAGTGTTTTAGTGTGATTTTTGTAGATTTTATGTTATCTAATTGTTATTTTATCATTAAAAATTACATCGCTATTAGTGATAGTCGCTACATTTGGATTGTTAATTAAAAATAGCTTAAAAACATGAAAAAACTAGTACTTTCATTAGTTGCAGTTGCAGCTTTCGGGTTCACTGCTAACGCACAAGAAACAGAAAAACCAACTTTCGGATTCCAAGAATCTAATGTATTCGTTGAAGGGGCTTTCCAAATTAATGATGTAACAGTTAAACCTAAGAATGGTGGATCTGATATCAAAACAACAGAATTTAACTTTACTCCAAAAGTAGGATATATGTTATCAGATAAATTCGCTGTTGGTGTTGAATTAGGATTTGGAAAACTTGGTTTAAATAGTTTTGAAGGATTTGATGGAATTGAGGATTTAAAAGGAGACCATGTTAATACAACATATGCAGGAGCATTTGGACGTTACTACTTTTTAGAAGTTGGAAGACGTTTTAAAACTTTTGCTGAAGTAGGTATTGGATATAATGAGGCAAAAATTAGAGGTGGAGTTGCTGATGTAAAAGCAACAGGTATTAAAACTGGAGTTACTGTTGGATTTAATTACTTTGTAACTGAGAAAATTGCTCTTGGATTTAATATGGGAGATATCTTCTTTTACGAGAATTACAATGTTAAGGCAGCTGGAACAAAAGTTGCAACAGTTTCAAATACTAAATCTAACTTAAACATTTTCAATAACTTCTTTGATAATGCTAAGTTTAGTTTAACTTACAAATTCTAATTAGAATAAAATCTTATTTGAATATAGAGAGCCTCTTTTTAGAGGCTCTTTTTTTGTTTGTATATTTGGGATATAAAAGAATGTACTATGGCTTCTGGGTATTGGGAAGGGTTTATTAAGATGTTTACTACTTATTTAAAGTTAGAGCGAGGACTCTCGCTTAATTCGATAGAAAGTTACGAATTAGATATTCGTAAGTTTATCGGGTATATAGAAGGGTATGATGAGCACGTCTTATTAGAGGCTATAGATGCAAGTGTGGTACAGGAGTTCTTGTATAGTATCGCTGATATAGTTGCACCTACCACCCAATCGCGTATAATATCAGGATTAAAGAATTTTTTTAATTACTTTATCTTAGAAGGTTATCTAAAGGTTTCCCCAGTAGAGTTGATAGAAACACCTAAGACAGGACGTAAATTACCTGATGTATTAAGTGTAGAAGAAATAGATATACTTATAGAGGCAATTGATCAATCTACTCCAGAAGGCTTTAGAAATAAAGTAATGTTAGAAGTATTGTACAGCTGTGGTTTACGTGTAAGTGAATTAGTAGGACTTAGGTTATCTGATCTCTTTTTTGAAGAAGGTTTTATACGTGTGATAGGTAAGGGGAGTAAGCATCGTTTTGTACCTATTGATCATAATAGTATGGAACTAATCGTATTGTATAATGATTCTATACGTTCTCATCAGGTAGTTAAGAAAGATAGTTCTGATATTTTATTTTTGAATAGAAGAGGAGGGCAATTGACCCGAGCTATGATATTTACTATTATTAAGCGATTAGCTGTAGAAGTAGGTTTAGAGAAGAATATTAGTCCACACACATTTAGACATTCTTTTGCTACGCATTTATTAGAGAATGGAGCTGATATTAGAGCTATTCAATTGATGCTAGGACATGAGTCTATCACTACAACAGAAATATACACACATATTAGTACAGAGCGTTTGAGGTCGGTATTAGAAGAATTTCATCCACGTGCTGGTAAGATATAAAAAAAGAGCTATTCATTTGAATAGCTCTTTTTTGTGACTTGTTGTCTTTATTATTTAGCAATATTTATTGCTCTAGTTTCTCTAATTACAGTAATCTTCACTTGACCTGGATAAGTCATCTCAGTTTGGATTTTTTGAGAGATATCGAAAGAAAGAGTAGCAGCCATTTCATCAGTTACTTTTTCACTTTCTACGATAACGCGTAATTCACGTCCTGCTTGAATAGCATAAGCATTTTTAACTCCTCCGAATTCATTAGCTATACTTTCTAGATCTTTAAGACGTTGAATGTATGAATCCAATACTTGACGTCTAGCACCTGGTCTAGCACCTGAGATAGCATCACATACTTGGATAATCGGAGCGATTAATGTAGTCATTTCTATCTCATCGTGGTGAGCACCTATTGCATTACATACTTCAGGTTTCTCTCCGTATTTTTCTGCCCACTGCATACCTAAGATAGCGTGCGGTAATTCACTTTCTGTTTCTGGTACTTTACCGATATCGTGAAGTAATCCAGCACGTTTAGCTAACTTAACATTTAAGCCTAACTCTGCTGCCATTAATCCACATAATTTAGCTACTTCACGTGAGTGTTGTAGTAAGTTTTGTCCATAAGAAGAACGGTATTTCATTCTACCTACTATTTTGATTAGTTCAGGGTGTAGACCGTGAATACCTAAATCAATAACAGTTCTCTTACCTATTTCGATAATTTCTTCATCGATTTGTTTAGTCGTTTTAGCTACTACTTCTTCGATACGAGCAGGGTGAATACGACCATCTGTTACTAATCTGTGTAGAGATAGACGAGCAATCTCTCTTCTAACAGGGTCAAAGCAAGATAGGATAATAGCCTCAGGAGTATCATCTACAATGATTTCTACTCCAGTAGCTGCTTCTATAGCTCTAATGTTTCTACCTTCTCTACCAATGATTCTACCTTTTACATCATCAGATTCGATGTTGAATACAGACACGCAGTTTTCTACAGCTTCTTCCGTACCAATGCGTTGAATAGTATTGATAATAATCTTTTTAGCCTCTTGTTGAGCTGTAAGTTTAGCTTCTTCGATAGTCTCTTGTATTGAAGCCATAGCATTTGCTTTTGCTTCATTTTTAAGACTCTCTACGATTTGAGCTTTTGCTTCCTCAGCTGTAAGGCCAGAGATGATTTCTAATTGTTCTACTTGAGAACGGTGAAGTCTATCTACCTCTTCTTGTTTCTTTTCAATGATTTCAAGTTTAGTACTGTATTCAGCAACTTTTTTCTCACTTTCATCATTTGCTTTCTTTGCTTTAGCTAATTCACTTGAAATTTGAGACTCTTTATCTCTAGTTCTTTTCTCAGCCTCCGCCATCTTCTTATCACGAGCTAAGATTACTTGTTCATGTTCAGATTTTAACTCTATAAACTTTTCTTTAGCTTGTAATATTTTCTCTTTTTTAATTGCCTCTCCATCAGTCTTTGCATCACGCAATATCGTTTTGGCCTCGTTTTGAGCATTAGACAATATTGAGGAAGCATGGTTTTTTTCAAGGTACTTCGCCACCATGAAGCCTATCGCAGCACCAAGTATTATTCCCCCAACGATCATTAGTATTTCCATAAATGTTTCTATAAATTATATATAAAAAAAGCTCACATTAGTTTGAGTCGCGTAAACTCTCTTATTAACAAGTTTTGAGTTAGCTTGCTTTTCAAGGATCTGCGCAAGGCAGCATGCTTTAGTTGCAAAGATTCACCCATTTTAATTTGTTTGTGTTGAGTTTATCAAACAGTACTAATGTGAGCAGTATTTTTAGTATCTTATGTTAAGAACGAATTGTTATATTTTTTTAGAAAGTACACGATCTAAAGCTTCATCCAGTCTGATTAAACGTTCTACAGCTTTGTTATAACTATCTGTAGTATCAATTGTCTTTTGTTCGTTTTGTGATGCGAACTGTAACGCACACATCGCTAGAACATCTTGCTTATCTCTTACAGCATAGTTTTCCTCAAATTGATGTATCATTAAATCTATCTTCTTCGATGCCGATCGCAGTCCTTCCTCTTGCGAATAGGCCACCGTTAGGGGATATACTCTATCAGCTATAGATAGTTTTATTTTTAATTGTTCATCTTTTTGACTCATATTTCTCCTATTTTGTGAGATGAGCTATACACTGATCTATCTCTTTAATCAATGAATTTATCTTGAGTTTCGTATCTCTTCTATTCTCTTCACTGCCCAATAGTGAATTAGCTAATTGTATTGACTCATATTTTTTATAAATAGAGTCTAATTGCTCTTCATTTTTAAGAATCTCTTTTTGAGCTTGCTCCAAACTAGTTTTTAACTGTTTGTTTTCTGCTTCCAAGACACTTAGCCTTTGCATAAGTTTAGCAAACTTTACCTCTAAAGAATTAATAATATCAGTTAGCTCGCTCATTATACTTGTTATTCACTATCCTTTCAACAAAGTTACAATTAGTATTTAAATTTAAAAAAGTTTTCTGTAAAAAAAAAGGTTATTTATCTTTTTCTTTAAACAGCTTTTAGCTATGTGTTTCATTTTTAGCGATAATACTATTTTTTCTAGGGTTATTATGTATTTTAGCAGAAATGTTTTAAAAATTATGAAAGTAAGAATACTACCGAGCCTTTTTTTAAGTGTATTAGGAACTTTTGCATATGCGCAGAATACCGAAACCTTTGATAGTCCTTTAAATATAAGCATACATGCCTCAGGTAATTTTGGAGAGTTAAGAGGTACTCATTTCCATACAGGTCTTGATATAAAGACACAACAGAGAATTGGTTTACCAGTTTATGCTCCAGCAGATGGTTATGTATCTCGTATCAAAGTATCGACTTGGGGATACGGTAAGGCTCTGTATATTGATCATCCTAATGGACAGACTACTGTTTATGGGCACTTAGACTCTTATGCTGGCGATATCGCTACTCTTGTTTTGAATAGACATTATGCAGAGAAGAACTTTGAGATAGAGATTTTTCCTCGTAAGAATGAAGTATTAGTAAAGAAGGGGCAAATCATTGCATATACTGGGAATACAGGTGGATCTGGTGGTCCTCACCTTCACTATGAGATTCGTGACACAAAGACACAGAATATCATTAACCCTTTAAGAGAAGGAATGGATAAATTGTTAACAGATACTCAAGCACCTACCGTTAATGGGCTTTATGTTTATCCTGTTGGTGATGGAGCTGTGGCTAATGATAATGAGACTCCGCAGCAGTTATCTTATGTGACACAGACTGATGGTAGCTTTTTGACCTCTCCTGTCAAGGCTAGAGGAGATATTAGTTTTGGAATAGATATTCATGATACAGCTAATTTTAATACCAATAAGAATGGAGTGTATATGGTAGAGACTTTTGTGAATGGCAAGGCTTTGTTTTCTTATAAATTTGATACTTTTTCTTTTTCTGAGACGGGTTATGTCAATGCTTTAATTGACTATGAACGCTATGTTTCAACAAAGAAAAAAGTACAAAAACTGTTTTATGAGAAACCTTATAACTTATCAGTCTTAAAAGTAGATCCTACTAAAGGAATTGTCACTGTTAAGAGTGGGCAGAACTATAACTATAGTATTGTGTTGTCAGATTATCACGGGAATAAGAAAACAATTAATATTCCTGTAGAATATACAGACGCTACTGCTAAAGTGAAGAAGTCAGAAGCAAAAGGAGAGTACAAGATAGTTACAGATAGAGATTATATTTTTGAGAAGAAGAATGTAACAGTGAGTTTTCCTATTAAGACATTTTACAATGACTTCTTGATGGATATGTCTGTAGAAGATGATGTATTAAAATTGCACAAACCTGTTGTTCCTCTAGCTAAGAATATCCTTGTATCATTTGACACGTCTGCTATGAATATCTCTAATCGTGATAAAGCATTTATTGCTAGAGTAGATGGAGGTAGAAGAGATTATTTTAAAACGGCTAAGAAAGGTAATCTGTGGACGATCTATACTAAGAGCTTTGGAGATTATAAGATCTTAGTGGATGAAAAAGTGCCTGTTATTGAGAAACCAAGTTTCACAGAAGGGCAGTGGTTAACTAAAGAATCTCAGATCTCTTTCTTGATTAAAGATGATTTGTCAGGTATTAATACCATTACAGGCTTTATCAATGGCAATTGGATATTATTAGATTATGACTACAAGACACGTAAGATTGTTCACAAGTTTAGTGATGGTAAAGTAGTGACAGGTAGAAATGATGTAGTTATAAAAGTAAAGGACAATGTTGGAAACGAAGGAGTCTTCGAATCACACTTCTTCAGAGGATAGTAGATTTCGTATAATAACTGATAAAGCTTTGTTGAAAAAATGCCAAAGTAGTGTTGTGTACAGAAACAGTAATTATGTATCTTTGAAGTATTAAATTTTCTATTATGAAAGTAAGAATAACCCTGTTTTTAAGCGCATTAGTTTTAGTAACAGCTTGTAAACAAGAAGGCGAAAAACCAAAAGTTATTTATAAAGAAGACGGTACCTCTGCTGCTACGACTGAAGTGGTAAAAGAAAGAGACCGTTCAGAAGATATTCGCATTGCTGATCTTCCTATTCTGATGGGCAAATCAGATCATCTAATCCATCCTATAGGAGAGATTAGAGTATATAGCTATTCTTCTAAAAGTGGTATGAGTAAAGTAAACCAAACTTCTTATACCGTATCTAACTATGCGCCTTTTGAACTAACAGGGTATCTAGAGAACCTTATGTTTCAACATAAAGATTCTTTACAGATCAGACCATTAACAGATAAGAAAGTGCAGATACAGAATGTATCTTACCTTAATACGATAGCAGAGAAGACCAAAAAGAATATATTAGTGTACAGCTTATTCGATGCAGATACGAATAGAGATAGCAAGGTAGATTCTAATGATATCAAGACATTGTATATTAGTAGGGGAGATGGTACACACTTTAAAAAGCTAAGTGCTGATTTACATGAATTGTTAGATTGGACAGTTATTGATAGTCAAAATAGATTGTACTTTAGAACAATAGAAGATATCAATAAGAATGGTGCTTTTGACAAAGATGATAATGTAAACTACTACTATATTGACTTGTTGAGTAAAGATTGGGAAGTTATCAGTTATGACCCACTTCATATCAATGCAGAAATAGAAGTAGATAAATAAAAACAAAACTCGTGAATTGCTTCACGAGTTTTTTTATGCCTTCTCAGCTCTGTTTTTTAAAGCGATATTCATAGCTTCAAAGTCTTGTTGAGTTTCAGTTTGTAGTTTCTTTTTGAATAGGGGAACTAATATTCCACTGAAGTCCTCTCTATGTATAAATAAGCAATGTTGCTCATCTAGCTGTTGTATTTCAAATTGATGATGCCCATCGAATATCCCTTTTATTCCTAATTTTCCTTTCCAACTAAGGAGTTGTTCTTTTTTATTTGTTAGAATTATAGGTTTAAACTTCATCGTAGGCAGGCTAATCTTGATTTGTCTTTCTACTATTGGCTCACCTGTGATGGATAGTATAAAAGGATTCCATTCAGGATATTCAGAGAAGCTCATTAATACTTGCCATATTACTTCCTTCGTAGCTTTAATTGTGATACTCGTTTCTATTGTCATAAGATTGTAAATTAGATAGACAAAGGTTGTATATCTCCATTTATCACCTCTTGACATTTATCAAGAAAAGTAATTAGATAAGGGAGCTAAGCTTTCTGTAGAATAAAGTCATCCTGAGGAGTGGCTCCCAGATTAAAGTGAAAGACCTCATTATAATCTACAGGTACTTTAAAGGTGTTGTTGATTGGAGTTTGTAATAGGTAGTTCCACATACATCTTATCGGTCCTGCATGAGTGACTAGTAATACTTTTTTATACTCTGCTTTGCGCAAGTCATCTAAGAAAGAAGATACTCTATCTTGTACTATAGATAAGCTTTCTCCATAAGGAGGACAAGTTTGTGCGAGGTTGTCCATCCAGTTTTGTAAATCATTTTTGGGTATTTCGTCCCACTTTTTCATCTCCCATTCTCCGAAGTTCATCTCTAAGAGTCTGTCATCCGTAGAGTACCACTGAGAGAAGTGATCCGCTATAAAAGTACACCTCTTTAGAGGGCTAGAGATGACCGTGTCGATGTCATTTGGGATTCTATCTCTGAAGGTAGTTATTTCATCAGGATAGTCATTGAATAGATTGACATCAGTCTGCCCATAACAGTGGCCAGGGGGAACGTCTACTTTCGTATGACGGATTACAAAAATTTCCATAGTGTTAGTGTTGTTAAGTAAAATAAGGCTTCACATACTTGCTGTATCGTGCCAAGACAGTCACCAGTATATCCGCCTATATGTTTTTTAAAGTACATCGTCAGGTATATTTTACCAATGTAGCTAACAAAAAAAGCTATGATAAATAACCAGTTATCAAATAGTATGTAAGGGACGATCGCTAGAATCAGAGAAAACAGTAAGGATGAATAAGATAGCTTTTGGTTTGCCATCGGTTTAGACTTACTGTCATCTGTATCTCTTACATATCGATGAGTATATATAGCTGTAGCAGCGTGAAATCTACTCGTGATATGTCCATTTAGCATCACTACAAGTAAAAAGGAAGTAGATAACTCGGCAATATTATGCAAGGCAAGAAACTTCAATAGAAGTAATAAAACAATACCGATGACACCATACGCTCCTATACGACTATCTTTCATAATCGTCATAATCTTCTCCTTGCCATATCCACCGCCAAAAGAATCACAGACATCTGTAAATCCATCTTCGTGAAATGCCCCAGTCAGTAATACTGTGCTCACCATAGAGAGTACGATAGCTATATCTGCAGAGAATAAATAGGAGGTAACCCAATAGACGAGTACCGCCATACCACCTACTAGATACCCTATCAGAGGGAAATATTTCTGAGACTTATTCATGATCTCATGGCTATAAGGTACTTTAAAAGGAATAGGTATTCTCGTAAAGAACATAACAGCCGTCAGAAAGTAAGTGAGTTCTTTTCGGATCATTTGTTAGAAACATTTGCAGATTCGAAACTAGCCATTTCGTTTAAGAATGCTACAGCACTCTGTATAAGAGGATATGCTAGAGCACACCCGGTACCTTCTCCTAAGCGTAAGTTCATATCTAGAATTGCCTGTTCATTAAAAGAGCGAATCAATAGGTGATGACCTATCTCATCAGATTTATGGCAGAAGATTGCGTTATCAGTTATCTTTGGCTCTAAGTTAGCCGCACATAAGAATGCACTCGATGCGATAAAGCCATCTACTAATATGATCATATTCTGCCTGTAAGCTTCTAGCATAGCAGCACACATCTGAGCGATCTCATATCCTCCATATTGTTCTAGAGCATCTTTCGCATTTGCAGGTTTTGGATGAGTATTGATAATCTTGGTAAGGATATCTTTTTTTCTTTTTAATCCTTCATCATCTAGACCAGTTCCTCTCCCTACACATTTATCTATAGGTAGATCTAAAAGAGAACTCATCAGCAGAGAAGCAGAAGAAGTATTCCCTATTCCCATTTCTCCGAATCCTATAATATTAGTTCCTGTAGCAGCGATATCTCTCACTATTTGCTCTCCAGAAGTGAAGCAGAAGGCTAGTTCTTCTTTAGTTATAGCTGGGCCAGAGATCATATTATGTGTACCATGACCTGCTTTAGCTTGGATTAAGTCAGGATGAGGGGCAAAGTCTTTACTCACACCAGCATCTACTACTTTTAGATTGATGTTGTGTTGCTTACAGAATACATTGATTGCAGCACCGTGATTTAGAAAGTTAAGTACCATCTGATAAGTTACTTCAGCAGGATAAGCACTCACACCTTCTTTTGCTAAGCCATGATCAGCTGCGAATACGATGATGGTAGGAGATACTAGACTAGGTGTAAGTGTCTGTTGTACCTTTCCTATTTTATAAGCTATCTTTTCTAATAGTCCTAGTGCTTGTAGAGGTTTTGTTTTTAAATCTATCTTCGTTTGTAGTTGTTGTTCAAAATTCATTTTTATAGTGTTTTGGTTCACACAAATATAATAGAATTAGTATAGTTCCCACAACGAAGAGAATAGCAGGCTTAACTAACTTGATTATCGAAGTGTTACTGCTTTTTTTCTTATTCTGCTCAGAGTTTCGGGTGTCATACCTAGCATAGATGCGATATATTGATGAGGCACTTCATTAAATAAGAAACCGAATTGCTCCATGAAGTGAAGGTAGCGTTGCTCTGCTGCTAACGAGATGAATTGAAATATTCTATTCTCCATCTGTATGAAACAATGTCCGATGAAACCTCTCTCTTTTTCTACCCAATTAGGTATCTGTGTTGCTAATTCTTTATAGTCTGTAGGAGTGATGCATAGCGCTGTGACAGGTGTAAGAGCTTCTATTGTCCACTTAATTGGGGTGTCAAATAACCAATTAGACAGATCAGTCATAAAGTAGCCCGCTCCACTGATCCACTGTGTAACCTCTTTATCATCTACTAGAGCATAGATACGGATATACCCTTCTGCGATATAGTACAGAGGAGCATTCTTCTGAAGAGGAGTAATAATAGTCTCACCTCTATTGAATTGTATAGTATAGAATAGTTCTTCTGCTATAGAAGTTTCTTCTATAGAGAGCTGTAAAGATTGTTGTAATTGAATAGCTAATGACATGGATAGTAAACATACAAAAAAAACGCCTTATAGGCGTTTTTTGATTATTCTTGAACTTCAGTAGTTGTATTCTGAGTAGTCGTCACTTGTGCTTCTGATTCTTTTCTCTCTTTGATATACTCATTCAGTTGCTTTCCGTATTTACGAGCAGTTACTTCAGGAGATAGAGAGTTATAGATCGTGTCTAATAACTTAGTATGAGCGTTGTACAAATCTGTCAATGCGATATAAGGACTCGCATCAGAGTCTTTATGATTAATAGCAAAGTTTACAGCATTAAGATACTTTCTGATTGTAAGTTTCTTAGATAAGTTATTAAGGCTGTCTTTTTTGGCAGCGTTTTGTTCTTTTTCAGCATTAAAGATGTCTACTAATAGACCATTCTGTTTATCTGTGATTAGCGAACGTGTTTTTAAGTATTCATCATACACCTCTTGAGATTTCGATCCAGTTACCTTAGCATCACTATAGAAATTCTTAAGCGTAGTATTGATTGTCATTTTTCCAGGTTCAGCGAAGAACATAATCTGATTATCCTGAGAGTTAGAATGACCACGGTCTAAGGTTAAAAAGAATACTTCAGGAGAGTCAATATTTAAGTCAAACTTAAAGTTAGCATCTCCTTTTACATTTAATGAATCTATTGCTTTAAATACAGTATCTTGAATCTGAAACAGGTATAACTTACCTTGTTTAAATCCATCTACTTTTCCAGTAACAGTAAGGTTCCCCTTAGTTTCTTCTTTATTACAAGACACGAATAACGCTCCAGTAGCAAGTAAAAGAGCACAAACAATTTTTTTCATAATATTATTTAAATAGATCTAGTCCAGGGATATTCGGCATTCCATCTTTAGCAGCCGCAGCTAATTCTGCTTCATTGATAGCAGAAGCTTTTTCGATAGCACGGTTAAGTACCATGACTAAGTAATCTTCTAGTTGTTCTTTGTCCTCCATTAGTTCATCACTGATAGATAAAGAGCGGATAGTTCTATTAGCAGTCATCGTCACTTGTAGTAACCCATCATTACTCTGATCATCTACTAATACGGTGTCTAATCTCTTCTTTGTTTCTTCTATCTTAGCTTGGGTCTCTTGTAGTTTACCCATCATGCCCATTAAGTCTCCAAACATGTTTAATACATTTTAGTTAGTGGCGCAAAAATATTAAAATCTTTTTAAGATAAATGATTTTGTTATAGAATAGTTAATAACAACTGAAGAATATTCTATATTATAACAGTGTATGAGGGAATTTATGGCTATCAAAACGCAGTAGTCAATAGGATATAAAAAGTGACCTAGTTATTTGGGGGTAACCAGGTCACTTAAGAAAAAGAAAGTTTTGTTGTTTTTGTTGTGATATGTATTTTACATATATCGTGCCAAAAAATATAAATACATGAAAATTTATGTTTTTTATTGAGATAATAAGTCGATTATTTTTCTTTTAATAGTTAAAAAATCTTTTAAACAAAGAGATTTAGACGGTATGAAAATTATATTAGTACGGGATATATAGGTATGATCTTTGTATAGAAAAGTACAATAAACTTAATCTAGGTCAAGTACAGTAGAAGAGAATTAGTTCTAATTTTGTAATAGAGTAGAATTAACCACGTAAACGTATAGGATATGAAAGAAGAATTTGTAAATTTAGAAGTAAATAAAAATGCTGATACTAACCGTTTTGAATTAACAGTAGAGGGGCATACTGCATTTATAGATTATGCTGAAGAAGGTAATATTATTAAACTTATTCATACAGAGAGCCCAGAAGAGCTAGCAGGTAGAGGAGTGGCTACTGCTCTGATCGAGAAGAGTCTGATGTATATAGAAGGGCATAACTATGAGCTGTACCCATTATGTCCGTTAGTGTATGCTTATATTAAGCGTCATCCAGAATGGAAGAGAATAGTATCTAGAGCGTTTCCTGCATACGATAAACTATAACAATAAATAAGCTATGAGAATATTAGGATTTGCAGCAAGTACATCGAGTACTTCTATTAATAAAAAGCTAGTTGAGTATACCGTGCCTTTGTTCCCAGCGGGAGAAGTGGAAGTCATAGATCTGAATGACTATAAAGTACCTCCATTTTCTGTAGATCAAGAGAAACAAGGTTTTCCAGAAGGAGCGAAGTTATTCTTAGAAAAGATAAAGCAGTCTGATGCTATCATCTGCTCTATGTCTGAACACAATCGCAACTGGACAGCTTGTTTTAAAAATTTATTTGATTGGTGTTCTAGAATAGAGTTAAAGCTATTCCAAGAGCGACCGATGTTCTTAATGTCTACTTCACCAGGAGGATATGGAGGTCAGAATTCATTAAACCTTGCTAAGACGGTGTTCCCTCAGTTTGGAGGACAAGTAAAGGACAGCTTCGCATTGCCTAAGTATTATGAAAATTTTGATGAGGTGAATGGTATTGTAAATAGTGAGCTCGCAGCAGAACTAAAAGAGAAAATCGAAAAGTATAGAAGTGAATTAAACGAAGTAGCTTTATAAAGTAAGGGTATATACTTAGTGAATAATATAAAAGGTCAAAGAGATAATCTTTGACCTTTTTTTTGTTTTTTAATTTCTTTTTTGGGCAATTTATATACTTAAAAGTCTTTTTAGAAGGTTCTTTTTTTGTTTTTCAGCCTAATTTAATGGGTTTTGAACTATTTAATTGAAAAAAGATATCTGTTTTTTTTAAGCCTATTAACTACTGTTTTTAATTTAACTTATTGATTATTAGTTTGTTGTTTGTTTTGTGTGTGTTGTATCTCATCATGCACTATACCTGCTTATCGTAGTGTTTATAGTACTTAGATTGAATTCCTTCGACAATTCATGGACAATACCTCGAGATTAGTGGAGTGGAGGACTTGTTTGTCGAAGAATGATCCTTTTATATATCAGCCATTCTCCTAGGGTGTGCTGTAAACAAAAGAATAGGATAAGAATAGAATATGAGGTCATATAATAGAGGATGGTAGAAGAGATAAAGTGAAGTTTTAACAGTCTAAGCATAGTAGTAAAGTTGCCTGAAAATCCTTTGTTAATCTAGGTTAAGTGATTTTGGGAGAGGATGTGATAATTTTATACTTGTAATCAGAAAGGGAGTTAGACTATCATTTATTGAATTTATAAAAGGCCTTATAAATACAGTCTGTATTCTTTTTTTGTTACAGTGTATAGTATTTCATTTTCTTCTAGCGAACACTGTCTTATGTCCAATAAAAGAGAGACTATAAGACAGGAAGATTAGAAGCGAATGTATCATGATTAAATATTAAAAAAATAAAGTTATGGCAAGTTTACCAATTAGAGACAAAAAACAAGATCACTTATTAACAGGTGAGAACGCAGCATTAATCGTTATTGATTATCAACCAGTACAAGTAAATTCTATCGCTTCTATGGATAGACAGTTACTACTAAACAATATTAGAGGAACTGTAAATGCAGCCAAACTGTATGATATGCCTATCATTCTATCTACAGTGAATGTAAAAACAGGATTAAATAAAGAGACTGTTCCTCAACTAAGAAAACACTTAGAAGGCGTGCCTTCTTATGATAGAACGACGATTAACTCATGGGAAGATAAGGAGTTCGTAGAGGCTGTAAAAGCTACAGGTAGAAAAAAATTAATCATGACAGCACTGTGGACAGAAGCATGTCTTACATTCCCAGTGATGGATGCGTTACAAGAGGGATATGAGGTATATATCGTGGTAGATGCTGTAGGAGGTACTTCTAAAGAGGCACATGATGCCGCAATTATGAGAATGGTACAGGCAGGTGCTAAACCAATTAGCGTAGTACAGTTATTCTGTGAATTACAACGTGACTGGAATCGTGCAGAAACTGCAGAAGGATTCATGAAGTTATTTACAGAACTAGGAGGTACAGCAGGTATTCAGTTTGGATACGATCTAGCGGAGTAATCCCTAGCTGTATATAGAGGTTAGAATACGCGTATTTATTTACTTTTTTATTAGCGTTATAAGTCAATAAAGCACGAGTTCTAATCGCTTTTAAAAAACGAGGTTTATACACACTGTAAGGTGTGAAGTTATTTAGTTATTCAGTTATTTTCGAAAAGGTCAGAGACGTATGTTTCTGACCTTTTCTATTTTATAGGTGGTTGATTGACAGTAAATAGCAAAGTTATTTTAGTGTTAATAGCTTAAAAGCTCTGTGGTGTTATCAATATATTTAGAACATAAAACATCTAATTAACGATATAATGAAGAAAATTTTTGCACTGTTTACACTATTGATTTGTACTGTTTCTTTTGCTCAGCAAAGAGAGTTGAAAGAGGTAAGTTCTGAAAGTCTAATACATGTATGGGGACTAGTCAAGTATAAACACCCTAATGTAAGTAGAGGTGGTTATGATATGGATCAAGAATTCTTAAAGGCATATACTACTCTAGAAACGATAAAGAGCGAAGAGGCTTTAAATACCTTCTTAAAGCAATGGATAAAACAGTTTGACTCTTCTAAACATCCTCTAAAAAAGGATGGTATAAAAGTAGTTGAAGATAAATTATTTACAGTTAATGCTAGATTTGAATGGATAGACAGTGACCTCTATGATAAGGAATTAAAGTCTATTTTGATAGACTTAAAAGACAATACTAATTATGGTAAGTATTATCTAACTAATCGTAAAATATCTTCTATCGTAAAATTTGATCACGAAAAGCCGTTGCCTAATTTTAGCAATGGGAATGAAAGCCACCGTATGTTGTTTTTATCTTCTTTTTGGAATAGTATCCGTTATGGCAACGTGAATATATATCTAGCTGATACGCCATGGGATGAGGTATTGACTGATTTCGTTCCGAGGTTTAAGACGAAAGAAGGAGTAGAATTTGAGTATCTAAAAGATGAGCTTTTCGTAAAGTTGAATGATTCACATAGTGACTATCAAGCAAGTTATTATCTCAATACTAAAGTTAAACGTTTTAGTACCTATGGGACCAAAAATATAAATGACTCCTTAGTGATAACGACTATTTATGACCCTATCGAGGCTAAAGAGAGTAATATAGAGCTAGGAGATGTGATTTTTAGAGTCGAAGGAAAGTCTGTAAAGGACTATAGAGAAAGTACAATAGGAAAATATGTAAGTGTATCTAATCCCAATTATTTAAAAAGATTTGAGAGTTTTTATTTTCCTGCTTTAGGAGATCAAGAATCAATGACAGTAAGTATAAAAAAGAAAAGTGGAGAGATTATAGAAAGAACGGTTCCTCTATTAAAGGGAGAAGAGTTTAAGAATTTTAAAACAATAAAGTCACTTTTTAAAGAACAGAAAGCTCCTGAGTTAGGTGATGATATAGGATATCTTCATCTAGGTAGAGCGACAAAGAAGAGACTGAAGAGTTTCTTTAAGGCTAATAGTAGTAAGCAGAGCATTATCTTAGATCTACGTAATTATCCTGAGAATATAAGCCCAGAGCTTATTACATCTTACCTATTACCTCATAGAACTACTTTTTTTAAAGCATTAGGTTGGTATGGGCCAGCGTTAGGAGAATGGGATAGTAAGGTGGGCATTGCTAAGATTATAGATCCTTTCAAGGTGGGCAATGAGAATAAAGATTATTATAAAGGAACTGTAGTCCTACTTGTGGATCATACTACGCTGAGTGCTGCTGAATATATGGGAATGGGGATTCAGCAGGCACCAAGATGTATTACTATAGGTAAGCAGACAGGAGGAGCTGTGACTAATCGTGTACGGGTACTTTTAAAAGATGATACTACAATAGACTTCTCAGGTTATGGAGCTTTCTACCCAAATGATAAAGAGTATAATGTGCACCGAAATGGTTTAAAGATAGATCATATAGTATCTGAATCAGCAAATGATTATAATGCGTATGGGATGATACAGTACGCAGTGGACTTAATTAATAAAAAGAGTTTAGGTAAGTAAGACAAACTGCTAAAGAGTGTTTTTTTAGATTAATTAAAAATATTCTTTAGATGAGGTTAGTTAAGTTATTATATTTGCTTTTTGATATTTAAATAAATAAAAACATGATAAAACTTCGAGGTATTATAGTAATAATGGTTTTATTTTTACAGGTTTTTGCATTTGGGTAGAAAAAAGTGAAAGACTTTACTAAAGATAATTACTTAGCTGATTTTGATTTTGTAGTTAAGGCAATAAAAGAACAGCATCCTAATCCATTTCGATTTATAACAGAAAAAGAATTTGATAAGAAGGTAAAGGAACTACGTCATACTTTAGAGCAAAAGCCAATTTTAGAGAATTTTGTCTTATGTAACCCTGTTGCATTAATACGTGATGCTCATTCAAGTATTGAGATGGATGATATTATTTATGAGGATTATATTAAGGTCAGTCATTTCTTTCCTATTGCGACTAGTGTATATGACAATAGAGTGTTCGTTAATCAGTACACTCTAGATATCCCGATGGGAGCTGAGATTATCAAAGTAAATAATGTAAGTATTGCTGACTTATTGAATAAAATACCGAATAAGGTAGATGGAGGAGTAGAGGCTAGTTCTAATAAGAATTTCTCTAATTATGCTTCTTTAATATTTCCAGAAGCCAAAGAGTTTATCATTGAGTATAAAGAAACTGTGGAGGCAACCCCTAAGACGATAACGCTGAAAGCAGTGAACTTTAATGACTATGAGTATCATGCTCAGAAGAGTGTTCTACCACTGAGTACTGTTGCCTTCTCTAAAGGGATCTATGGATATCCATTAAATGATGATACTTATATTTTGAAAATAACAACATTTAGTGTATCAGAGACATATGCTTATTATATCTTGAACAACGTATTTCAAGACATCAAAGACAAGAATATTAAAAAGCTAGTGGTTGATATTCGTGATAATGGAGGAGGTCTATTGTCTAATATTCCTTTGTTTTATTCTTTTATTAGTCCAGAGAAGAGTTTTAAAAATATTTATAAATATGCGACTAGAGTTCCTAAAGTGAATATGAAAGAGAATCTATTGGATGGAAATGGTAAGTTGGCAAATACAGCTGATATTATTAGCCAAGACAACTTTATGAGTCAGCGATTTGATTATAATGAAGAAGATCAGTTTTATTATGGAAACAGTCGTCTAGACGATTCTTATGTAGAGAATTACCCACAGGATAAAAATGCGTTTACAGGTAAAGTAGTTTTATTGTCAAATAATAATACTGTATCAGCAGCAGCTTATTTTGCACATTTGTTCCAATTGAATAAGCGTGGTGATATCGTAGGTCAGGAGACTAGAAGTTGTAGTGACTTTACAACGGCAGCCTGGTTTTTAAGTTATAAATTACCGAATACAGAATCTGTATTATCATTGCCTAGAAGTGAGGTATTCTTTAATGCAATAGCAAATAAAGATCGCACTTGTAGAGGAGTATTGCCTAATCATACTATTAAAGCAGATGATTTCCAAAAGGGATTACAGCAAGCACAAGATGCTGAGATGAATTTAGCATTAGAACTCTTGAAGAAATAGAGATTAATACAACGATATAGAAAAGCCAAAGATGGGAGTCTTTGGCTTTTTTGTTTCTACTCAGTTGAGTCAATAAATGGACGAGTAGGTCATTAGTATTCATTTAAACCATGCTAACATTTATTTAAATATTAAAACCTTACTTTTGTGTTTTAACATTTGAAAATGAATAAAGATATACAAGCGCCAATAGCTACAGTGAGACCTCACGAGTTAACAGCACACAATCATACACGTATCGATAACTACTTCTGGTTAAACAATAGAGAAGATCAAGAAGTGATCGATTACCTAAATGCTGAGAATGCATACTATGAAGGACAGACTGCACATACTAAGGCTTTCCAAGCAGACTTGTTTGAAGAGATGAAGAGCAGAATAAAAGAGGACGATAGTTCTGTACCTTATTTCTACAACGGATATTATTATATCACTCGATTTGAGAAAGGAAAAGATTACCCTATATTTTCTCGTAAACAAGGAAGCTTAGAGGCTGATGAAGAGATCATGTTTGACTGTAATGTGATGGCAGAAGGACACTCTTATTTTCATTTAAGAGGGATTAATGTATCAGAAGATAACCAATGGGTTGCTTTTGGGGTAGATACTGTATCTCGTAGAGAATACACACTGCAAGTAAAGAACTTAGTAACAGGTGAGATATCTCCTATCTCGATAGAGAAAACAACAGGTAGTTCTACTTGGGCTGCTGATAATAGGACTTTGTTTTACTCTCGTAAAGATGAGGTAACACTGCGTGCAGATAAAATCTATAAACACAAATTGGGAACTGCTATCACAGAGGATGTGATGGTGTACTTCGAAGAGGATGATACTTTTGATACTCATATCTTTAAAGAGAAATCGCGTAAGTATTTAGTGATAGGAAGTGAGAGTACGCTGACAAGTGAGTACAGAATCTTAGAGTCTCATAATCCTGATGGAGAGTTTAGAATATTCCAAGAGAGAGTGCGCGAGGTAGAGTATAATATCTCACACTATGATGGACATTTCTATATCATGACAAATCTAGATGAGGCAGATAACTTTAAGTTGATGCGTTGTCCTGAGGACAAGACTACTGTGGAGCATTGGGTAGAGCTTATCCCTCACAGAGAAGAGGTACTATTAGAAGGAGTGGACATCTTTAAAGATTATTTAGTGATCTCAGAGCGATCTAACGGATTAGTTCATTTGAAGATTCAACCTTGGGATGATAGCCAAGAGGCATATTATCTACCATTTGACAGTGAAACATATAATGCGTATACAGGTACGAATTTAGACTTTGATACAGAGATACTACGCTATGGATACCAGTCTATGAACACGCCTTCTTCTGTAATCGACTTTAATATGCGTACGCGTGAGAAAGAAGTGAAGAAGGAACAAGAAGTATTGGGGACTTTCGACAAGAATAATTATGTAGAAGAACGCATCTGGGCTACTGCAAAAGACGGAGTGAAAGTTCCGATGTCTATCGTGTATAAAAAGGGAATGAAGAAAGATGGTACTAACCCATTCTTACAATATGCATATGGATCATACGGATATTCGATGGAACCTTATTTCTCTACTACTCGTTTAAGTTTATTAGATAGAGGATTTATCTATGCGATAGCACATATTCGCGGAGGTGAAGATATGGGACGTCAGTGGTATGAAGATGGTAAGCTATTAGAGAAATGGAATACATTTGACGATTTTATCGCTTGTTCAGAGCACGTGATTGCTGAAGGGTATACTTCTCCAAAACATTTATATGCAGAAGGTGGCTCAGCAGGAGGTTTATTAATGGGAGTAGTGGTGAATAAACGCCCTGATTTATACAATGGAGTTATTGCTCAAGTACCTTTCGTAGATGTGATGACGACTATGCTGGATGATACAATACCATTGACAACAGGAGAGTATGACGAGTGGGGAAATCCGAATGAGAAAGAGTATTATGACTATATGCTGTCTTATTCTCCGATAGATAATGTAGTCGCTCAAGATTATCCGAATATGTATGTATCAACAGGGTTACACGATTCTCAAGTGCAATACTGGGAGCCAGCGAAGTGGGTAGCGAAGTTACGTGTGATGAAAACGAATGATAAACAACTGTATTTAGACACAAATATGGAGGCAGGACACGGAGGAGCTTCAGGACGTTTTGAGGCTTTAAAAGAGGTCGCAAAAGAGTTTGCTTTCATGTTCGATTTAGAAGGGATAAAAGAGTAGTCTCTTTGTTTTTTTAGTAAATTTGTTAGATAACAGTGGTAGATGAGATAAAGAACATCTATCCATAGTAAATAAGATATTATGAAAGAAGAAATTCAAGCGTATGATAATGTATTGGCTCTTGTAGGGAAAACGCCAATTGTAAAATTGAGTAAAGCAACAAAAGAGTTAAAAGGGAATTTCTATGGTAAAGTAGAAGCTTTCAGTGCTGGACAATCTGCAAAAGATAGAATAGCAATGCACATTATCGAGGCAGCTGAGAAAAAAGGAATATTAAAGCCAGGTAGTACTATCGTAGAGACTACATCAGGTAATACAGGATTTAGTATTGCGATGGTGAGTGCTATTAAGGGATATAAATGTATCTTATCTGTGAGTGATAAGTCTTCTCCAGATAAGATAGATATGCTACGTGCGATGGGAGCTACGGTATATGTATGTCCTGCTAATGTAGCGGCTGATGATCCTCGCTCATACTATGAGGTAGCGAAGACGGTGCAGAAAGAAACGCCAAACTCTATTTATATCAATCAATATTTTAATGAGCTAAATACAGAAGCACACTATCTATCTACAGGACCTGAGATATGGGAACAAACAGGAGGTAAGATTACACACTTCGTTTGTTGTTCTGGTACGGGAGGTACTATATCTGGTACAGCTCGTTTCTTAAAAGAGATGAATCCAAACATTCAAATCTTAGGTGTGGATGCTTATGGTTCTGTATTAAAGAAATATCACGAGACAGGAGAGCTTGATCCTAATGAGATAGCTCCTTATAAGATAGAAGGATTAGGAAAAAACTTAATCCCAACTGCTACAGACTTCTCTGTTATCGATAAGTTTATGAAGGTAACGGATAAAGATGCTGCACAAACAGCACGTGAGTTGGCACGCACAGAGGGATTATTCTTAGGATATACTTCAGGTGCTGTACTACAAGCTACAAGACAATATGCTGCAGAAGGAGCATTTGACGAGAATAGTGTAGTAGTTATGTTATTCCCAGACCATGGTTCGCGTTATATGAGTAAGATCTATAGTGATGCATGGATGGAGCAACAAGGCTTCTTAGATGGAGAACCTAAAAATGAGATTACTTATATCAAGTAATTCACTCTACTAAAATATAGAAAACACCTCTCTTTAGGATGAGGTGTTTTTTTATTTTTGGTAGCTCTGTAATTGTTTTCACATAGTTCAATGTCTATTTATTTTCTGTATCTTAGAGATGTAAATATTCTTTAAATCAGTTTATTATGAGAAAGTCTGTGTTTTTCGTTTTGTTAATTCTTGTTGGGGTGAGTTGTAAATCTAAGCAAGTATTAGAAAACAAGGTAACTACTGTGAATGAGATAGGAACTTTTGAGTATGGCTACACACCTGAGAATCCTATAAAAGTAGGAGGGGTAAAGACAAATGAAGGGCCTAAAAATCAGAGAGAGTACTTAGATGATCTAACTGATTTAGAAGGAAATAATTTATCTTTCTACAGAGTAGGTAGTTGTTGTCATTTTGACACTCCTAATGGACTGTTTAACGGTAGAGGAGTACTCGATATATATGCAGTTTATATAAAGGGAAAACAAGATACTGTTCGTCTTTATTTAAACCTATATGATGAGGATAAGTTATATGCACCACGAGGATTTAAATTTAAATTGTAATTTTTTTTATGAATGTTAATTTTTTGGTCTAATACTTGTATTAGTATCTTCAAAAGATTAAAAAAATGAATAAAGTAATCAGTTTTAGTGACTTTACAGAGGATGTAACTACTTATGTGGACTATGTAATGGACAGTGGTAATGAGTTAATCGTAAATGAAAACGAACATAATGGAATCGTAATTATTCCTATCGAAGAATATAATTCATTAAAAGGTATTGACTGCGAGTTATCACCAAATTAAAGAGATTAAGTAAACAGCTTGTAATAAGAAACGTTTTACACAAAAAAACACCTCATTAGAGGTGTTTTTTTATAGGTGATAGTATCATATGATACTATCAATGTCTATAATCTAGAATAGAAAAGGACAATAGATGAGGTAGTCCTTTATTTTTTGTCTTTAGGTAGATTAAATATAATAGCAATTATAAAGAATCCTATTCCTGTAATGGTTGGAGGTAACATATCATTGTTTAATCCTAAAAAAATAAGATAACCTCCTAGAATAGCAAGTAATACAGATAGTGATATTTTTAGCATAATAATAGTGTTTTTTAAAATTGTAGTGGTTTAAACTCAAATATAAAGAATTAACTCTGATAATAGGCTACTGGAATATATCAATCTAATTGTTTTCTAATAAGTTACTGTTGAAAAGCTTAGAATTGATTAACAATCTTTTGCTTTCAGCATTGACATTGATAAGTAAGATTTGTTTGTTTTGTTCTTGATATTTATCGATTAGTTTTTTCAAAGCTTCTATAGCAGACATATCTACTATTCTAGATTCTTTAAAATCTAAGTATACCACAGGAGTGTCTGTAAGAGGAGTAAATTTCTCAATAAAAGAAGTAGTACTCCCAAAGAATAATGGGCCATAAATAGCGTAGACTTTATTGCCGTGAGGGTCAAAAGATTTTCTAGCTCGTATACGTATGGCATTGTCCCAGGCAAATACTAAAGCAGAAACGATTACACCGATTAATACAGCTAAGGCTAAGTTATGTGTGATTACAATAATGATAGTAACTAGAAATAAAACAAAGATATCGGCTTTAGGCATTCTGGTCACTAACTGAAAGGATACCCACTTAAATGTAGTAATCGCGACAATCATCATCACTCCTACTAATGCAGCTAGAGGTATCTGTTCAATGATAGGAGCGCCAACTAATATAATGGCTAAGATGGTAAGCGAGCCAATAATAGCAGCTAGTCTACTTCTAGCTCCTGCATCTAAGTTAACTAAAGTCTGTGCTATCATGGCACAACCTCCCATACCTCCAAAGAATCCATTTGTGATATTAGCTATACCTTGGGCTATAGATTCTTTATTACTATTCCCTTTTGTATTGGTGATTTCGTCTACGATACTTAAGGTTAGTAAAGATTCTACTAAACCTACTCCTGCCATAACCAGAGAAAAGGGCAAGATGATCTGTAAAGTCTCTAGTGTAAAAGGGAGTGAAGGAATATGAAAGCTAGGTAAGCTACCACTGATATGAGCGATGTCCATAACTTTTCGAGTGTCTACTTGGAAGAAAAATACAACTGCTGTAGTCACAATTATAGCAACAAGAGTAGCAGGTACTTTCTTAGTGATTTTAGGAAAGATAGTTACAACTAGTATGGTTAATAGTGTTAATCCTATCATTATGTATAGAGCCATTCCGCTAAGCCATGTATTAACTCCCTCTATATCAATTTTGAATTGGGCTATTTGTGCAAAGAATATTACAATAGCTAATCCATTCAAGAACCCATACATGACAGGCTGAGGTATGAATCGTACAAACCTTCCTAACTTAAGCACTCCTACTAATACTTGTATAATACCAGCTAATACTACTGCTGCGAATAAGTACTCTATTCCATACATAGCAATAAGTGATATCATGACAATGATAGTAGCACCAGCTCCTCCTGAGACCATACCTGGTCTTCCTCCAAAAACAGCTGTTATAATCCCCATAAGAAAGGCAGCGTATAATCCTGTTAATGGATGTAAGCCAGCTAGTATGGCAAAAGACAGTGATTCTGGTATCATGGTCATAGCTACGGTTAGACCGGCTAGTATTTCACTTTGAATTCTGATGTTTTGATTTTGTAAACCAAATAAGCGTTGTAACATTTAATAGGTGTTTAGAAGGTGTAAAAGTAAGGTATAAATGATAAAGTTATATTTATTGAAACAATAGAAATTATGATTTAAAGTCAATGGAAGTGTGATATGCTTAGTATAATGTATGATTGTAAATTATGAATAAAAACACACTTGTTAAAAAAAGATTAAAAAATAATGTAACATAATTATACTTTTTGCTACTTATGATATAGAACCAAAAATGTGATTATGAAATTAGTTATTAAAAACTTGAACAAGACCTATAAAAATGGGGTTAAAGCAATAGATAATTTAGACTTAGAGATAGGAGCAGGGATGTTCGGTCTGTTAGGACCTAACGGAGCTGGTAAGTCATCTCTGATGCGTACCATCGCTACTCTTCAAAAACCAGATAGTGGAACAATTCACTTCGGCGATATTAATATATTAGAACAACAAAGTGAGTTCAGAAAACTGTTGGGGTACTTACCACAAGATTTCGGTGTATATCCTAATATGTCAGCAGTAGATCTATTAGATTATTTCGCTCGATTAAAAGGGATATCAAAAGCTGCTGAAAGAAAGGAAATAGTAACGAAAGTATTAGAAGTAACGAATCTTTATGAAGTTCGTCGTAAAAGTGTGAGTGGATATTCAGGAGGTATGAAACAACGCTTTGGGATTGCTCAGTTGTTATTAAATGATCCTAAGTTAATTATAGTAGACGAACCTACAGCTGGACTAGATCCTGCAGAGAGACACCGCTTCTTAAATGTACTTAGAGAGATCGGTAATAATAATACAGTGATATTCTCGACCCATATCGTAGATGATGTAAATGAGCTATGTCATGAGATGGCTATTCTAAATGGAGGAAATCTATTAGAAAGAAGTACACCTAAGCAAGCTGAACAGAAATTGGAAGGTAAGATCTGGACTAGAGAAACTACTCGTGAAGTAGCAGAAGAACTGAATAAGGAGCTTATGATACTGTCTGGAAAATATAATCAAGATAATAAGCTAAACATTAGAGTGTATTCAGAGGATTCGCTTACAGAAGCAGGTTTTGTATCAGTACAGCCAAGTTTAGAAGATGTTTATTTTGTGGCACTTAAAAACGGATAAACGATGTTTGGAACTATTTTTTCATTTGAAATAAAACGCTGGTTAAAGAATTGGGTATTTTATCTATACCTAGTGTTATTCTTTTTGCTAGGTTTTTTAAGTATGGCTAGTGCCGTTGGAGTTTTTGATGTAGTGAAAGTAACGTCTAGTTCTCTAATGAAGTTTAATTCACCTTATGTATTGGCTAATTTTATAGAAGGTTTTAATAATTTACTTTATTTCTTATTTCCTTCTATTATCGGGGCTTCTATTTATAGAGATTTTCGTTATGAAGTACATCATATTCTATTCTCGTATCCTTTTTCTAAAAGAGAATATTTAGCAGGAAAATTCTTAAGTTCATTTTTAGTAACCTTATTCATTAGTTTAACGATAGGTATTGGTATATTTCTTGCGACATTACTACCGTGGGCTAATCCTAATTTATTAGGAGAGAATGTGCTTTGGAGTTATGTACAGGTGTATTTATTGACTATTATTCCTAATATGTTATTCTTTGGTAGTATTGTATTTGTTGTAGTGACAATGTCTAGAAGCGTGTATATCGGTTTTGTCTCTATGGTTATATTATTGATTATACAAGGGGTATTAGGGGGCTTAGGAAAAGATATGGATAATAAAGAGTTAGTCGCTTTATTAGATCCATCAGGAAGTTCGGCTTTAAGATATTATACTGAATACTGGACAGTGGATGAGATAAACAATAATAATCTTCCTATAGAAAAGTGGTATCTATTAAATAGAGGAATTTGGTTAGCGGTATCTTTATTGTTCTTAGGGGGGCTTGCAAAGTTCTTTACGTTTACACAGCAAGCATTTACTTTTAGTAGAAAGTCTAAGAAATCAGAACGCGTGACGAAGAATAATTTCGGAGGAATAGTACGTATTGAATTACCTAAGGTTAGCTATAACTTTTCATTAGGAACACAGTGGAGTAATATATTTAGTTTCGCTAAAGGAGAGATAAAATATTTAGCTAAGAATAAAGTGTTTATGATCCTTGTGGGATTAGGTGTTTTAATGATGTTGTTAGTCTCTTCTTCAGCGACTTCCTTATATGGGACTACAGTATATCCAGTTACTCGCTTGATGTTAGGAATACCAGGATCTACATTTCAGTTGGTCATCATCATTATTACTTTCTTAGGAGCAGGGTTATTAGTACATAGAGGAAAGTTGTCAAGAATGGACTTATTAATAGATGCTACTCCAACTCCTAACTATGTATTCTTCTTTTCTAAGTTTATAAGTTTAATAGTAGTACAGTTATTCTTGTTATTAGTTATTATGATAGGAGGGATTATTGTACAAATACACAATGGTTATTACAACTTTGAGATAGGACTTTATTTTAAAGAGTTAATAGGAATAAGTTGGATATGGTATATGATTTGGGCAGGTTTAGTTATTGCGGTTCAAACTTATTTTAGAAACTATCTAGTAGGATTCTTTGTTTTATTTGTGTTCTTCTTATTTGGAGGACAATTGTCAAAGTTAGGTATTGAGCAACGTATCTTCTTTTTTAATAAACTACCAGGAACACCCTATTCTGATATGAATGGTTTTGGTTCTAACCTAAGTAGATATTATATCTATGCTCTTTATTGGGTAATGTTTATTACTTCATTAAGTGGATTGACATTATTGTTCTGGAGAAGAGGTATAGTGAATAATTTGAAAGAGAGATTATACTTTGCTAGAAAAAGAGCTAACAAAGGTATAGTAAGCGTTATTGTACTTTTTGGTATAGGATTCTTTAGTTTAGGTGGATATCTGTACTATGAAAATACTGTATTAAATAAGTATACTTCAGACAAAGAAAATGAGCTATTAGGGGTAGAGTACGAAAAGATTTATAAGAAATATGAGAATATGACTCTTCCGCGTATTATAGATATAAAAGTAGATTTTGATTTATATCCAGCACAAGGGGACTTTTTAGCAAAAGGACAGTATGTACTAGAGAACAAGAATGAGAAAGCAGTAGATAGCCTTTATGTAAACTATGTTAAAAGATATATTAATGTCATCACTGTTGATGGAGCAAAAGAAGTATTAAATGATACTGTAATTGGTATTAGATTATACAAATTAACTAAGCCTTTAGCTCATGGAGAAAAATTGGTATTTAAGTTTGAAGTAAAGAATAAAGAAAATACCGCTATTCGCAGTAATTCCTCTGTACTAGAGAATGGTACATTCATTAATAATGGTGAGTTGTTTCCTTCTTTTGGGTACATAAGTCGATTTGAGTTATCTGATGATGAGGTGCGTAAAAAGTATGGTCTAAAACCAAAAGAGCGCATGGCTGAGCAAACAGATAAGAAAGCATTACAAAATACATATATAAGTTCTGACTCAGATTGGGTAACATTTGAAACTACTGTAAGTACATCAGCAGATCAAATAGCGATAGCTCCTGGATACCTACAGAAAGAGTGGACAGAAGGGGATAGACGCTATTTCCATTATAAAATGGATCAGAAAATGCTGAATTTCTATGCTTATAATTCTGCTAGATATGAAGTGAAGCGCGATAAATGGAATGATATTAATATAGAGATATATTACCATAAAGGGCATGAATATAATATCGATCGCATGGTAAATGGGGTGAAGAAGTCCCTAGCATATTATGAGAAAGAATTTAGCCCATACCAACATAAACAAGTTCGTATTATTGAATTTCCTAGTTCAATGGGAGCTTTTGGACAGTCATTTGCGAATACAATACCCTTCTCAGAAGCTATTGGATTTATTGCTAAAGTAGATGAAGAAGCCGATAATAAGGTAGATTATCCATTCGCGGTAACTTCACATGAGGTAGCACACCAATGGTGGGGGCATCAAGTGATAGGGGCTAATGTCCAAGGTGCAACGATGTTGTCTGAGAGTTTAGCTGAATATAGTTCTTTAAAAGTATTAGAAGCAGAATATGGAAAAGGACAGATGCGTAAGTTCTTGAAAGAAGCATTAGATAGATACTTAGGAGGACGTAGTGGTGAGAGTAAAAAAGAAAAAGCATTGATGTATAATGAGAATCAACAGTATATCCATTATCAAAAGGGCTCTTTAGTATTCTATACGATGAGTGATTATCTGGGAGATAAGCAGCTTAATGATGTTTTAAAAGGATATATTAAAAAGGTAGCTTTTCAAGATGCTCCTTATACTACTGCATCTGAGTTAGTAGCGGATATTAAAGAGGCAACTCCAGACTCATTGAAGTACCTAGTTAAGGATATGTTTGAGACAATTACTTTATATGACAATTATATAGATAAAGCAGAAGTAAAAAAGTTAGACAATGGTAAGTATGAAGTGAAAATTAAAGCTATCGTAAGTAAATATAGAGCTGATGATAAAGGAGAAAAGAGCTATACGGATGCAACGACTAAAGCTGGTTCTGATCTGAATACACGTGTCTACAAATCGGATAAAGGAGTAGAAATTAAATCACTTCCATTAGCAGATTATATAGAAATAGGGATTTTTGCACAAGAAGATGTGAAAGAAAAGTCTAAAAACAGTAAAGAGAAAGTCTTATATCTGAAAAAAGTAAAAGTATCAGATATTATGAATGATTTTACTATTATAGTAGATGAGAAGCCAACAGAGGTTGGTATCGATCCATATAATAAGTTAATCGATACAAGATCTTATGATAATAGAAAAGGTGTAAATTAATATATAGGGAAGGGATTTAATTATCTCTTCCCTTTTTTTTTGACATAAAAAAAAGAGACTGTACATTGTACAATCTCTTTTTTTATAACTCTTAGAAAGTTGATTATCTTCTTCTTTCTTTGATTTTTGCTTTTTTACCAGTAAGCTCTCTGAAGTAGAAGATACGAGCTCTACGTACTTTACCTCTTTGATTAACTTCGATTTTTTCTAAAGCTGGCATGTTGATTGGGAAGATACGCTCTACACCTACGTTACCTGACATTTTACGGATAGTAAAAGTTTCAGTAGTACCTTGTCCTCTTCTTTGGATAACTACACCTTTAAAGAACTGAGTTCTTTTTTTGTCACCCTCTTTAATTTCGTAGTAAACAGTGATAGTATCTCCTGCGTTGAATTGAGGAAAATCTTTTTTTGCAACTAATTCGTCTTGAACGAATTTCATTAAATCTGCCATTGTAATAATGTATAAAAGTTATTTTTCAGAACAACATACACGGACCTCGCCAGAGGTTGGTCTAAAATCGAGTGCAAATATAAAAAATAAAACAGAATAATAACTAATTATTTTAAGTAAAAGCATAGTTGTTATTCTATTGATTTCTATTTCGTTATAATATAAATGTGCCTAATGTAAGAAGCTCTAGAGCTTCAAGTTTCTCTATAATGAATAAAGGTAATAAGTATATAGTGTGTGTGCTGTTATTATTTATGTTTTTAACTTTTTTTACATCACTAGGAGGATAACCATAAAATTTTTTAAAAACTGTACTAAAATGATTCTGTGATTTATAACCTAGATCTTCTGCTAGCTCCGAAATTGTAATATCTGAATTTTGTAATCGTTCTTTTGCTTTATTCATCTTGTGCTCATTTAGATACCCAAATACTGTTGAGCCAAAGAGTTCTTTAAAATACTTTTTCAATTTAAATTCATTTGTACCTACTTTTTTAGCAAGAGTTGATAGAGTATATGGATGTTTAATATTTTGAGTCAATAGTTTTCTAGCAGAGTGCATTCTTTCAATGTCTATATTGGATATATAAGATTTTGATTGGTCTTGATTGATGTATTCTAATTGTAGAAACAGTAACTCTATTATTTTATTTTCTAAATAAACTTGTTTGAATGAACCATCTCTTTGACAGGAGCATATATCCGTGATTACGGATTTCATTTCTGGAGAGATGATTTTGTTCTTTTTTATTAAATCGTCTAGTTTTAAAGTGCTAGGTAGTTCTTCAGCTTCAAAATCTATTAATAAATCTTGTTTTAGTTTTATTATAATCTCTTTAGGTATTAAAATGGAAATATAGCGAGTTTCTTGTTTTGAGGAATCTATTTTAAGCATATAGTTCTCTTTATTTACTTTTCTTATTAGATGATGAGAAAGTTGTTGTTCACCTTCAAGTAAGAACAGCATTAAAATACCTTTAGAGTTTGGAGATAGAGAAATGGTGATGGGGCTATTCAACATAAACTCATAGTAAGTTATAAAGTAACGCCCTACTTTTTGAGTTTTTTCTAGAAAGTAATCACCATCATTAACTGTGTACTCTATAATTGATTCTCCTTCTGTTTTCTTTGTTGTTTGTTGACCGCTTATTTTGTCTATATAGTTAGTAGTTAGTTGCATATAATAGAATGAAATTAAGATTGTAAATATAGATATTAATTAGATTTAATAAAAATAATCCTTGATGTGTATTTAATTATCCTTTTTTGAAAGATAAAAGGCTTAATGCTTAAAGTAATTTTGCATTACAGAATTAATAAGTGGTATACCTCTTATTAAAAATGGTTTTTATTAAAAAAAATATATTGAAAGGTGTTTAGAATCATTAGTATAAAAAAATATTGGGGTACAAAAAAGAGTGAAAAAGAAGTGCTAGGTAGTTATAGAAATAATACTTGGAGTAAATATGTTATTTATATTTTAATGCTACTTATACCTATGTTCATGGTTGCTCAAAAAGGAGTTTTATCAGGAGTAATAAAACTAAAAGATGGGAGACCTATAGCATATGCCGTTGTTAGCTTAGATAAAGGAAACTTGTATAGTGAGACAAATGATGAAGGAGAGTTCTCTATTCAAAATGTTGATTATGGTCAATATGTATTAGATGTGAAATCTATGGAAATAGTTGATTTTAAAGTAAAAATTGACTTTAAAGATTCTAAAAGTAATTTATTGGTTACAGTAGAAGAATCTAAAGGACACAATCTAGAAGAAATGCTTATTTCAGTCAAAACAGAGAAACGAGATCTTGAAACTAAAGGTTTTGCAGTGAGTGTTATAGAAATGAAAGAAGCATCTCTGATGTCTTTGCAAACGAATGAAATACTTGATAGAACTGCAGGAGTTAAAATAAGACAAGATGGAGGGTTAGGTTCTAGAGTAAATTATAATTTAAATGGTTTGTCTGGAAACGCGGTGAGGGTATTTATAGATGGAGTACCAGCAAGTAATTATGGTAGTTCATTTTCATTGAACAGTATTCCTCCAGCTTTGATAGAGCGTATAGAAGTATATAAGGGTGTAGTGCCTACTTATTTATCACAAGACGCTTTAGGAGGAGCTATCAATGTAGTATTAAAACAGAAAATGACTAATACTTTGAGTGCTAGTGGCTCTTTTGGCTCTTTTAATACACACCAGTATAATGTCAATGGAGGATATCGAAATGATAAAAATGGACTGACTGTTAGAGCTAATGCATTTTATAATTATAGTGATAATGATTATAAAGTCTATGGAGATCATATTAGGTATGTGGATTATCAAGGAAATGTAAGTTATCCAAAGAATGGAGCTAGGCGTTTTCACGATGGTTATAAATCTTATGGAACTAAAGTAGATGTAGGTTTCACAGATGTGAAATGGGCGGATAAATTTTTTATTGGAGGCATTGTTTCTGGAAATAGAAAAGAGATTCAGCATGGTATTACTATGGAGAATGTATACGGGGATAGAAATACTAAGAGAGAATCTTATGTAGCAACACTTAATTACGAAAAAAAGGATTTATTAGTAAAAGGATTAGAGGTAAAGCTAGATTTATCTTATAGTGATTTAACTAGACAAGTTATCGATACAGTTGGTAATATGTACGATTGGAGTGGAAATGTAATAAGAGATCCTTTAGGGAAACCACTGAAATATACAAGTGGTGCAGAAGTAGCGTCTCAAAAAACACTAGAAAAGAACAAAGATGAATCTTGGGTTGTTCGTGCAAATGTAGGGTATGAATTTATAACTAATCATAAGCTGAGTGTTAACTATTTCTATAACAGTTTTGAAAGAGGAATAACTGATGTTTTGCAACCAGTAGCTGTTATGAGATTAGTTAATACAAGAGATTTGACTAAGGATATACTCTCGTTTAGCTATGAGAATAAACTTTTTGACAATAGGCTTCAAACCAATTTATTTTATAAACTATATCATCAGAAGGCAGTCTCTAATGAACCTTATAAAGATACGAATAAGCCATTAGTTGGTGATTTATATAAGACTAAGAAAATAAATAATAGTATTGATCATAATGGAGTGGGGGTAAGTGTGTCTTACAAATTGTTAGAACCATTTTACTTATTAGGTTCTGCAGAAAAGGCAATTCGCTTGCCAGAAGAATCTGAGCTTTTTGGAAGTAATGCAGATAATCTATTGCCTTCATTTAGCCTTGATCCTGAGAAAAGCACAAACTATAATATAGGGTTTATAGCAGGGCCATTTAACTTTAAAGATCATTCAATGAGCTTAAATGCTACTTACTTTTATCGAAATGTAAAAGGAATGATTAGGGAGAGTATTGACTCAAAAGGAATCTTTACTAGGTATGAAAATTTAGATGATGTATTAAGTAGAGGTTTTGATATAGAGTTAAACTATTCTTTTAGACAACGTTTAGCGTTCAATCTAGCACTATCTAAGTTTGATGTATTATTTAATAAGCAATTTGATAAAGATGGCAATCCATATTTATACTACAAAACGCAGATAAGAAATGAGCCTTCATTTAAACTAAATGCTAATCTGAGTTATAAGTTTAATAATGTTTTATCGAAAGGAGATTTCTTTTCTGTGAATTACAATGTTTACTATGTAAAGAAATTTTTGAGGAACTGGTCTAATGTAGGAGGAACTAATTTAGATGAAATACCTTCTCAATATCCTAATGACATTGGAGTGATATATCAGTTCTCTAATAAAAAAGCAACAGTAAGTTTTGATATGAAGAATATTTTTAATCAAAGGATATATGACAATTTTGGTTTGCAGAAACCAGGAAGAGCTTTTTATGGAAAAGTAACTTATTCAATTTTTTAATATATAATAAATACTATGAAACGTAAATTTTTTAAAAGCACATTATTATTTGCAGGGCTAGCATTAATGACAATAGGATGTTCATCTGATGATAATTCTAACCCAGATACAGGAGAGGAATTTAAAGGTAAGCAATTTCAATTAGCTTATGCTAGTGGATCGGGATCACAGTCAGCTACTTATTTACAAGGGGTAGATAAACTAACGGAAGGAGAAATAAGTTTTAGTAAAAAAGGATTCCAAATGCCTTCATCCCGAACTTCTCGAATATATGTATCAAAAGATGGAAAGTATGTATATAATTTAAATTATACTGTGGGAGATTTACGAAAATATGAACATAAAGGTGGACAAAATTACACTCAAGTAGGTCATATTGAATCTGCTCCTGTATTAGGGACAAAAACAGGTAGATTTACTAAAATTAATGAAGATATGGGGTCTGTTCATTATATAACTGCAGCGCCTCAACATGCCGGAGAAAATGGAGAAGGTGCTTATTTAGGGCATAAAATTACTGCAAGTATTGCTCTTATAGATTTAAATAAATGGTCATTTTTGCCAGGAGCACAAAAAGAAATTAATGTTAAACTTAGTGACGAATTTACTAAAAAAGGATATTACATAAGTAGGATTGATTCGCCTGTATTAGTTGATAATAAACTTTATTATGGTGCTGCTGTTAGCCTTTATGATCCAAGTACTGGAAAAAGAAAACCTACAGATAAAACTTTTACTTTAGTTGTTGATAAAAATAATTTGTCTAAAACGGATGTAATCACAACAGAGCATGTTGTAGGAAGTACTAACGGATATCGTACACCAACTTTATATGTAAATAACCAAAAAGAAGTTCTTCAAATGGTAAATGGAACTGATAAGACATATATTGCAAAAATTAAAGATGGTAAATATGATACTACATTTAAATTCGATTTAGGTAGTGCCTTAGGTGGAAAGAAAGTTTCTAGTAATGGATGGTTTTATATAGGAGATGGTATAGGTTATATGCCTTATGAGAAACTTGATGCACCAGAGATCGAAATGGGAGTGGATCCTAATGGTAAACCAACAACTACTCATGCATGGGGATTAGCACGTATAGACTTAAATAATAAAACTGCGGTGGATTTAGAAGTGCCAGCTAACTTATGGTTGACACAATATCAGACATCAGTTGTAAGAGGAGGAAAGTTCTATATTGCTTTAGCACCTGTTTCAGGAAAAGGAAATGTTTACATTTATGATATTAAGTCAACAGCTAAAAAAGGACAATTAGGAGCAACAATAACAACTGGAGTAGATCAGTATTATATAGGTGTATATTAGGATAGAAAAGAATAAAATGTAAATCATTTTATCAATGAAAATAGGGATAATCAGTATGTGATTTATCCCTATTTTTATTAAGTATTTTAAGAAGTGGAGAGATAATTTAGTCTTCTCTCTCTAATAAATCTGGTCTTCTTGTCTTTGTGTGTTCATAAGCCATATCTTCTCTCCACTTATCTATAGCAGCGAAGTTTCCACTTAGTAACACATCTGGAACTTTCCATCCCTTATATTCAGATGGTCTAGTGTATATAGGAGGGGCTAATAAGTTATCTTGAAAGCTATCAGTCAATGCTGAAGTTTCATTAGAAAGTACTCCTGGGATAAGACGGATAATAGCATCGCATAAAATAGCTGCCCCTAGCTCTCCACCAGATAAGACATAATCTCCTATAGAGATTTCCTTTGTGATGAAATGGTCACGTACACGTTGGTCTACTCCTTTATAGTGTCCACATAGAATGATAATGTTTTTAAGCATAGACATTCCATTGGCCATTTGTTGATTTAAGGTTTCGCCATCAGGAGTCATATAGATTATTTCATCATATTCTCTCTCGGCTTTTAATGCAGTAATACATTTATCTATCGGCTCTACACTCATAACCATTCCTGCTCCACCACCGAATTGGTAGTCATCTACATTCTTATGCTTATTAGTACTATAATCACGTAAGTTGTGAAAATGTACTTCTACTAGTCCCTTCTCTATTGCTCTTTTTAGGATAGAAGCTTGAAAAGGGCTCTCTATTAATTCTGGTAAAACGGAAATAATGTCTATGCGCATAATTACTTTTGATATTTTGGCAAATGTACAATTGTATTCTGTAACCTACAAAATTGTATTAGTGGGCTTGGCTTTTTGAAAAAAGCTGAATGATTAAGACTCCTGTAATTATAAATGCAATTCCTATTAAAGCAGCAGTATCGAGTTTTTGTTTGTATAAAAAGTAAGCCGCTATAGTGACCAACACAATTCCAATCCCTGACCATAAAGCATATGCAATTCCAATAGGTATAGCACGTAAGGTCAAACTCAATAAATAAAAAGCACCTACATAACCAAGTAAAGTTATAGTGGTAGGAACAAGTTTAGTAAATCCTTCACTAGCTTTAAGAGTAGTTGTAGCTATAGTCTCTAAGAGTATAGCAAGAAGTAAGAATAGTATATTCTTCATTTTTTAATGCAAAAGTAGCTTTTTATTAGGTCTATTAAAATTGTGTAAGGCAAAATACTTTATGATATATGATTTGAAAATTACTTTCTTAGAAGTAATGGATATAGATTATTGAAGCTAATAATGAATATTAGAAAAGAAGTTATTTGATAGTTATGAATTTAAATTAAAGAGATAGGCTATTGTAGTACTTCTAATTTTACTGTAATTATTATAATTTCTTATGTTATCTTAAGATTTCTACATCTGAATTAGTTTAAATTTGTATCTATGAGTTTATCAAAATCAAATGTGCTATTTATGGCAGCGATTACAGGTTTAATCGTTGCTAATTTATATTATTGTCAACCATTAATTCCTTTGATATCAGAAGAGTTTGGTGTGTCTGAAGCTTCAGCAGGAACACTTACCTATCTGACTCAGGCAGGGTATGCTGTAGGGATGTTTTTAATGATTCCTTTAGGAGACATGCTCGAAAGGAAAAAACAAATTATTATAACAACAATATTTGCTACTATTGCTTTAGCCCTAACTGCAATTGTACAAAATTTCTTTTTATTACAGATTATTAGCTTTGTCTTAGGAGCGACTTCTATTGTCCCTCAGTTAGTCTTGCCATTAGCTGCTAGTTTATCTTCTGATGAGCAACGCGGAAAAGTAATCGGAACAGTAGTGAGTGGATTACTTATAGGGATATTGTTTTCTAGAACGCTTAGTGGCTTTGTAGGTGTATGGTTAGGATGGCGAGGTATGTTTTGGATAGCTACTATAGTAAGTATTATTATCGTAATCATGATTCAAATTAGACTACCCTATAATAAACCTACCTTTAATGGAAAGGTCAAAGACTTATATAAATCTCTTTTTGTCTTAATAAAAGAACAACCTGTATTAAGGGACTCAACAGGAGTAACAGCTTTAGCTTTTGCTCAGTTTGGAACTTTTTGGACTACGATGGTATTACTTTTACACAATGAACCTTTCGGATATGACTCTGCTGTAATTGGGGCGTTCGGATTGATAGGTGCATGTGGTGCTTTTGCAGCTCCTTTAGTAGGAAAAATAGGGGGAGCAGGAGGAGCTAGAAAGTTGATACTATATGGCATATTCATGACATTCATAAGTTTTGTAATATTTTATTTTTCAAGTGCTTCAGTGATAGGGCTTATTATAGGTATTATTTTGATAGACTTAGGATTACAGACTATACATGTATCTAATCAAACGCGTATTTATTCTCTTTTACCTGAAGCTCGCAATAGATTAAATACTGTCTATATGTCATTTAGTTTCCTTGGAACTGCTTTTGGCTCGGCTTTTGGACTATATTTGTGGAAGTTTTTTGGATGGAGTGGAGTATGTATAGGAGGTATGTGTTTAGCATTATTATCTCTAGTAGTATATCTTGCTGCAAATAAGAAATCATAAAAGAAAGAATTAGTCTTAAGACTAAGTGAAGTAATTCAAAAACGATAAAAATTAGAACAATGGAAAACGGTATTTACGCTAAGTTCAACACATCAAAAGGAGCAATATTAGTAAAGCTTACAGAAGAATTAACACCTGGTACAGTTGGTAACTTCGTAGCTTTAGCAGAAGGTAATTTAGAAAATAGTGCACGTCCACAAGGAAAACCATACTATGACGGTCTTAAGTTTCACAGAGTTATTCCTGACTTTATGATCCAAGGAGGTTGTCCATTAGGTCAAGGTTCTGGAGGTCCAGGTTATAAATTTGATGATGAGTTCCACCCAGCTTTAAGACATGATGGTCCTGGTGTATTATCTATGGCTAATGCAGGTCCAGGTACTAACGGGTCTCAATTCTTTATTACGCATGTTGCTACACCTTGGTTAGATGGTAAACATACTGTTTTTGGTAAAGTTGTTGAAGGACAAGATATTGTAGATGCAGTAGCACAAGGAGATATTTTAGAGTCTGTAGAGATTGTAAGAGTAGGAGAGACTGCTGAGAAATGGAATGCTATTGAAGCTTTCAGAACTTTTGAAGGAGCTAGAGAGAAAAGAGAAGCTGAAGCTAAAAAAGCTGCTTTAGTAGAAGTAGAGAAATTATCTGCTGGTTTTGAAGAAACTCCAAGCGGATTAAGATATCAAATGATTGTTAAAGGTACAGGTAAGAAAGCAGAGAAAGGTAAAACTGTTTCTGTACACTACAAAGGTGCTTTAGCAAATGGACAAGAGTTTGATAGTTCTTATAAAAGAAAAAAACCTATTGAATTCCCATTAGGACAAGGTTATGTAATCGAAGGATGGGACGAAGGAATTGCTTTATTAAACGTTGGTGATAAAGCTAGATTCGTTATCCCTTCTTATTTAGGATATGGAGAAGCTGGTGCAGGTGGGGTTATTCCTCCAAATGCAACTTTAGTATTTGACGTAGAGTTAATGGACGTAAAATAATAAGTTATATAAAAACTCTCAACTTACAGTTGGGAGTTTTTTGTTTAAATGATTACATTTTATGAAAGAGGATTTCTTAGCTTGTTTAGAACGTATTCGACCATATGCACGTTATACTCCAATTATGGAGTCTGGTCAAATAGAAAACTTTTTAGGTAACGATTTGTACTTTAAGTGTGAGAATTTTCAACGTGCAGGTGCATTTAAGATGAGAGGTGCAGCCAATGCTATTCTTCAGTTGACAGAAGATCAGAGAGCAAAGGGAGTGATCACTCACTCTTCTGGTAATTTTGCGCAGGCTTTAGCTCTTGCTGCTAAATATCTTGGAGTGAAATGTTATATCGTAATGCCAAAAGATGCTCCTGATGTTAAGCGTAATGCAGTAATGGCTTATGGAGGAGAGATTATAGACTGCATTGCTACATTAGAGTCTAGAGAACGTATTTGCAATCAAGTGATAGAGGACACAGGAGCAACATTTATACATGCATCTAATAATATAGATGTTATTATGGGGCAAGGTACTGCCGCTATGGAATTGTTAGAAGCGTACCCTGACCTAGATGTTATTATCACTCCAGTAGGTGGAGGAGGCTTAATTGCAGGCACTGCATTAGCAGCAAAAGCTTTTGGTAAGGATACTATTGAAGTAATAGGAGGTGAACCTTTAGAAGCAGATGATGCCTATCGTTCTTTAATGAGTGGGCAGATTGAGTGTAATGAGACTACAGATACTATAGCTGATGGTTTGCGTACCCAATTAGGGGATATTACTTTTCCTATTATCAAAGACCATGTATCTAAAATTATACGTGTACGAGAAAATGAAATTATTAGTTCGATGCGATTGATATGGGAACGTATGAAGATTGTTGTAGAACCAAGTAGTGCTGTTGCTTTAGCAGTATTGATAAAAGAAAGACCTTCTTTTGCAGGAAAGAAAGTAGGGATTATTCTTTCTGGAGGTAATGTTGATTTGAATAATTTACCTTTTGAATAGATTATTACAAAAGGGTGTCAAACTAATGACACCCTTTTTTATATCGGTTTCTTTTTTAGTACAGGCAGTTTTATTTCTTTTCTACCGAAGTAAAGTCCAGCTACGATTAGTATACCTCCTAATATCTGTAAGAACCCTAATACTTCATCATCTAATAATCCCCAACAGAAAGCTACTAAAGGCATTAGTAGAGATACAGACGAGGCAAAACTAGCATTGGTCTCATGGATAAGTTTATAGTAATAGATATTAGCTAATGCACTACCAAATAAAGCCAATAAGAAGACAAAACCAAGTCCTTTCAATGCTTCAGGATGTTCACCGATAGTTTGAAAGAAGCCTGATGATGTTAATACAATTAAGGCAGGTATAAGTAAGACTAGTTCTATAAATGCTGTCCAGACAATAGGAGGAATATTACCCATGTATTTCTGAGTTAATAATCCACTATAAGCATACATTAAGGAAGCGATTACTAATAATAAATGATAGAACCACTCATCCGATACAAGACCTGTAGATTCAGGAGACTGTAATAATAAAATGACTCCAATAAAAGAGAGGATAACTCCTGTGACTTCTCCAAGGTGAGTTTTGTACTTAAAGAATAAAACACCTAATACAATTACGAATATCGACATTAAGGCATTTAATATTCCGGCTATAGAACTATCTAGGTGTACTTCTGCTATTGGGAATAAAAACATAGGAATAAAGCTTCCTACTAGAGCAGTAAGAAATAACCAGTGAAATGTTTTCTTAGGTAACTTTTTAATATGCTTTAGAGAAATAGGCAATAAGAATAAACCTGCAAAAGTAATTCTAAGTGCACCTACTTGTATAGGAGTAAAATATTCTAAACCTCGTTTGATAAGGATGAAAGACGATCCCCATATTAAGGAAAGGATAATGAGTGTTACCCAGTGTTTTGGTTTAAGTTTCAAGGCGTTTATTATTATGTTGTTTTGATAGGGCTAATATAAAAAAAGACCACAATAACTTTGTGGTCTTTTATATAAACGAAGCTTAGTCAGCTTATTATTTTACTTTTCTAGTATCTAAGTTACCGAAGTACATTTCTTGGAAACTTTTAATCACTCCGTGATCGATACGTTTGTAGAATGTTTTAGGATTAACTTCTTGAGTATTCTCATATCCACAAGCACTGATGAACTCTCCTAAAGCTTTCATTGTGTTTTTATGGAAGTTAGCAACACGCATTCTCTTATCTGTTACATCTAATCCTTTGTATAATGTCTCATCTTGAGTTGCAATACCTACTGGACAGTGACCACTATCACATTGTAAAGCTTGGATACATCCTAAAGCGAACATCATACCACGAGCACTATAACAAGCATCTGCACCTAAAGCCATTGTTTTAGCAATGTCAAAAGCAGAAATGATACGTCCTGATGCTAGTATTTTTATTTTATCTCTTAATCCGTTTTCGATTAATGTTTTATTAGCGAATACTAAAGCATCATTTAATGCCATACCCATGTAGTCAATAAACTCTAATGGCGCAGCTCCTGTTCCTCCTTCAGCCCCATCGATAGTGATAAAGTCAGGGTGAATACCAGTTTCTACCATTGCAGCTACGATATCTAAGAACTCATCTTTCTTACCAATACAGATTTTAAAACCAATTGGTTTACCATTTGATAGTTTTCTTAATCTAGCGATGAAGTGAACTAATTCAGTAGGGTTAGAGAAAGCTGTGTGTCCTGATGGAGAGTGTACTGTAGTGTGAGGAGTAATACTACGGATTTTAGAAATCTCTAGTGTATTTTTCTCAGCAGGTAAAAGACCTCCGTGACCAGGTTTAGCTCCTTGAGATAGTTTTAACTCAATCATTTTTACCTCTGGGTAGTTAGAACGCTCTTCGAATAAAGTATCGTCAAAGAAACCTTTTTCATTACGACATCCAAAGTATCCAGTACCGATTTGCCAAATTAAATCTCCTCCAGAACGGTGGTATTGACTAATACCTCCTTCTCCTGTATTGTGTGCAAAACCACCTATCTTAGCTCCTTCATTAAGAGCAGTAATAGCTTTTTTACTTAATGCACCATAACTCATCGCACTAATGTTGTAAACACTTGCACTATAAGGTTGGCTACATAAGTCGCTACCGATAGTAGTTCTAAAGTTTGTATCTGATATATGTTTAGGGTATACTGAGTGAGAAGCCCATTCGTAACCGATACGGTTAGGGTCATCTTGCATACCGAAAGAAACAGTTTGTTTCTCGTTTTTTGCTCTTTGATAAACAATAGAACGCTCACGTCTATTGAATGGTTTACCGTCTAATTCTCCTTCCCAAAAGTACTGACGCATCTCTGGTCTGATTGATTCAAACATATATCTGAATCGTGCAAAAATTGGGTAGTTTTTACGAATTGTATGTTTGTTTTGTATTTTGTCGATTATAGCAAGTGTTGCAAGAAAACCTGAAATAACGATATTTACTATACTAGCAGTTGATTGGTATAATACAAATGAAGTAATTGCGTAAATAAGGTAAAGGAAAACGACAGCCATCGTTAATTGTCCAAATGTAAACCGATTTAAAAATTTTTTGTGAAACATAAAATAGAATTTTAATGCAATCTTTTGTTGTTTAGTTTGTAATAGAATTAGCGTTTATTTTGTTATTCTTTTTCATAAGTTATTTTATGAAGATTGCCCTAATTTCTTAGTCTCAAATCAATCAATACCTTATGAAATTTACGAAGCAAAGGTAGCAAAGATTTTGAATTTACCTCGTTTTTGTAATTATAATTTTGTGAATATAAAGCCTTGAAAATATCATATTGATAATTTAATACTAAATTACTAGTAGTACTTTGAAAATATGCTATTTATCCTTTGATTATATACGCTTATTTCAATTTTAGATCTATTATCTTGTTCTTGTTTTTGAACTGTTCACTATATATACTTTGTTTCCCTGATGTAAAATAGGCTACAAAGCATACTACCGCTAGTAATATAGCATATTCTATGCCAAAAAGTTCTATGCCCATAAATGTACAAGCAAGCGGCGTTTTAGTAGCTCCAGCGAAAACAGCTACAAAACCTAATGCAGCCATTAGGCTTATTGGTAATCCTACATAAAGAGAGAGGTAACTACCTAGTGTCGCCCCTATAAAGAATAGAGGTGTAACTTCACCTCCTTTAAAGCCTGCCCCTAAGATTAATGTGGTGAAGACTATTTTTAGTATAAATACTTCCCAGTTCATTTGTATAGTGAAGGAGTCTACGATAGTTGGAACACCTAGTCCTAAGTAGCTTTCATTACCTATCGTATGGATTAAGAGTATAAAGAGTAGCGCTCCTATAAAAGGTCTTAGGGGAGGGTAGGTGATAGTTGTGGTAAATAGCTTTCCCCATTTTTGTAAAAACAGGATGAATAGATAAGCTGTTAGACCAAATACTACTCCTATTACTCCACATTTCAGTAACGTAGTTATAGTATGTGAGATAGGTATATCTACAGTGTATATGGTATGATGTATTCCCCAAGCGATACAAGTGTAATGACTTATATAAGCTGTCAGAATAACAGGTAATAGACTATTAAGTTTAAAATTTCTTAGGAGCATTAATTCGAATGCAAAGAAAATACCTGCTATTGGAGTTCCAAACACAGAGGCAAATCCAGCACTAACTCCCATCAGAAGAATAGTCTTTCTAGCTTCAGCACCTAGATGTAAGTATTTATTAAGTTGATCTGCTATAGTACCTCCCATTTGTACAGCAGTACCTTCACGACCAGCAGATCCTCCAAATAGATGAGTAACCCAAGTTCCTAATAGAACTAAAGGGAACATTCTAAATGGTATTGTCTTAGAAGGAGTGTGGTATTCTGATATGATTAGGTTATTCCCTTGATTAGCTTCTTTGCCATAGTAGTGATATAATAATCCTATTAAAAAACCACCAAGAGGTAAAACATATAATAAGTAAGTATGAGAGATTCTTAACTCTGTTACTTCTTCTAAGATATAAAGGAATAGGGCAGATATGCTACCTATTATTGTCCCAGAAAGGAGAATAGCAATGAACCATCTTATCAGTAGAGAAAAAGAAATATTTTTTGGATTAAAAGCTTGTTTAAAGCTTGAGAAATTTAAATGCATAGTCTATCATTCAGTTTTACGTTAGTATACTATTATGTTAGACGTCATCAGCATTCTATAGAGAAGCGGTTCGAGGCAGACATCATTGCCTATGATTTATAAGTCAAAGGTATAAAAAAAGTCCGAGTTGAATAACTCGAACCTATTTTATTTTGTGTGTTTCTATTAAATATCGTCAAAACTAACATCAGTAAATGAACTTACCTCATTCTCTGACTGATATTCTTTTTTGAAATCTTTTTGATGTCTCTCAGAAATAACTTCTTCTCCCTTGTGATCTACTACGAATTGAGTCATCTCATCTAATATCTCTCTAAAAGCACCGAAATCCTCTTTGTATAAATAGATTTTGTGTTTTTTAAAGTGAAAAGATCCATCTTCTTCCGTGAACTTTTTACTCTCAGTAATTGTTATGTAATAGTCATCTGCCTTTGTAGATCTAACATCAAAGAAATAAGTTCTTCTACCCGCTCTTAGTACTTTTGAAAAAATTTCTTCTTTTTCTAACATTTCGTTATCTCTCATAATTCCTTCTTATCAATTAATTGATTTGTTCATATAGCATTCAAAAGTCTAAAAAAAAACTTAATAAACCAACTATTTATAATAATTCTTTTTCATTTAATTGTTTTTGGTATAACTCTCTATAGTATCCTTCAGTATGAATAAGTTCGTTGTGTGTACCCTGTTCTACGATTTGACCGTGGTCTAGTACGATTATTTGGTCTGCATTCTTAGCAGAAGAAACTCTGTGTGTGACAATTAGTGTCGTGATTTCTTTGCTGTGTTCTTCTAGATTTTGCAATATTTTCTCTTCAGTTTCTGTATCTACAGCAGATAATGCATCGTCTAAAATTAGAATAGGAGCATCCTTTATCAGTGCTCTAGCGATAGAAACACGTTGTTTCTGACCTCCGGATAGCGTAAGCCCTCTTTCTCCTAGCGTAGTGTTATATCCCTCATTGAATTGAGTGATATTATCGTGTACAACAGCCTTTTTAGCTACTTCGATGATTTCTTCTTCAGTAGCATCTTCTTTACCAAATCTAATATTGTTACTGATGGTATCAGAGAATAAGAAAGCATCTTGAGGTACTACAGCGATACTGTTTCTCAGATCCTTTAGATTACAGTCTTTGATAGGTGTGTTATCTATATAGATATTTCCGCTAGTGACATCGTACATTCTACTGATTAGCGTAAGTAGAGTAGACTTACCAGACCCCGTTTTACCTAATATAGCAAGTGTCTTTCCTTTTTCTAAAGTAAAAGAGACGTCTTTTAGAGCCTGTATACCTGTATCTTCATAAGTGTATGACACTTTGTCAAAGGTGATATTCCCTTCTACGTTAGTTGGGTTAGGATTCGTATTGTATATCTCAGGTTGTTCGTTTAAGAATTCATTGATACGCTTCTGAGAAGCTTCTGCTTCTTGGATCATTGAAGATACCCAGCCAATAGAAGCAATAGGCCATGTCAGCATATTAATGTACAGGATAAACTGAGCGATAATACCGATGTCTGGTATACTACCATTGAAGAACATTAAGGCTCCGACAGCGATCACTACTAAGTTACTTAACCCGATTAAGAAGATCATCAGAGGAGCTATTAAAGCACTAGACTTCGCTAAGTTTAAGTACTTGTCTTTACTCTCTTGTGTTAGTGTTCTAAACTCGTCTTGCTTTTCTTGTTCTATAGAATAAGCTTTGATTACTCTTATTCCAGAGAACATCTCTTGTGAGAAAGTAGTTAGTTTAGATAGATTAGCTTGGAAGATAGAACTTCTCTCATTGATCTGTTTACTTAATTTGTAGATAAAATATCCTAGCAATGGAAGTGGTACTAACGAATACAGGGTTAACTGTGGAGAGATTAAGTACATCTGTGTCAGTACTACAGCAAAACGGATTAATGTATTGATAGAGTACATTACAGCAGGTCCCACATACTGTCTTACCTTACCGACATCTTCACTGATGCGGTTCATTAAGTCTCCAGTTCTATTTCTTTTATAGAAACTCTGAGATAGCACCTCATAATGTTTAAAGACATCATTCTTTAAGTCAAACTCGATATGACGTGACATCACGATCAGTGTTTGTCTCATTAAGAAGGTTAGGAATCCTGCTATTAATGTAGTGATTAGTATCCACAGAATATTATTTAGTAGGATAGAGGTCACTTCCTCTTTGTCGAAGACAGTCATCTGTTCTAATGTACGGATAGAGTCCCCGACTAGTTTAGGGGTGTATAATGTAAATATCTGTGCTACTATAGTAATAATAACACCTATTAAGAAACGATATTTATATTTATAGAAATACTTATTTAATTGACTTAATGCGCTCATACTTGGGATAAATGCTATATAGAAGCATTTTTAATAATTGATAAAACTAGGCAAAAAAAGCTTGTCTAGCTTTGCAAAGATAAAGGATTATTAGAGATCCTAAATTTTAGAGTTTTAAATAAATTATTAAAATTCAAGTTAAATTATATAGTTCTATTAAATTTCTGATTTGATTAAAAGTATATTTTTATACCTTTGCCCTCGTTATACAAACAACATATAATTTATTTTTTTTAAAGTTCTTAAGTAGCATGTTAAACAGAAGACACATTCGTATAAAGGTTATGCAAACGCTTTATGCAATGCAACAAAGTAATTCTGAACAAATTCAGTCAGGAGAAAAGTTTCTAATCAATAGTATAGAGAATATACAAGACCTATACTTATTAATGATTACTACCTTAGTAGAGATTAGAAAAAAAGAAGTCGAGTATATCTCCTTAGCACAAAAAAAACATTTAGCTACTGCCGCAGAACGAAACCCAAGCAAGCGTTTTATCGAGAACAGAGTTCTAGACCTATTAGAAAGCTCTACTTCTATATCGAATAAGATAGAGGAGAAGAAGATAACTACATGGCAAGTACACGATAACTATATCCAAATGTTATTGGACGAAGTGAAAGAGAGTACTTTCTTTAAAGCTTATATGGCTAAGAGTGAAGTAACTTTTGAAGACGATCGTCAGTTCGTATGTGACATCTTTACAGAAGTTATCGCTCCTAATGAGAAAATCTATGAGTTCTTAGAAGATAGTAAGTTAACTTGGTTAGACGATATTCCTGTGGTGAATACCATGATCCAAAAACAACTTCGCAAGTTAAAAGAAAGAGATGTACAGTTCATCGTACCTAAGGTTTATAAAGATTCTGAAGACCAAGAGTTTGCAGTTAATCTTTATAGAAAGACGATTTTGAACTTTGCAGAGTTAACAAAAGAGTTTGAAGATAAAACACCTAATTGGGACCCTGAGCGTATTGCAGAATTAGACACGATTATCTTGAGAATGGCTATCTGTGAATTCTTAAAATTCAGCTCTATTCCAGTAAAAGTGACAATTAATGAATATTTAGAGATTGCAAAAGAGTATTCTACAGCAAAAAGTAGTATTTTTATCAATGGAGTATTAGATAATATTTCTAAAGTTTATAACGAGGAGAATAGACTTAATAAAATCGGTAAAGGATTGCTATAACCTTTCTAAACTAAGTAAAGAACTATGAGAAAAATTTTATTATTAACATTAGGGTTAGCTTTTACAGTAGTTTCTTGTAAAGAGAACAATGCTGCTTCTAGCTTGATTGACAGAGAGAATGCAGCTAAAGTAGAAGGTACTAGAACTAATGGAGAGTATCCTGAGATTGTTTTTGACAGAACAGTACATGATTTCGGTAATATTGCAAATAATGAATCTGTAACTACTGAGATCGAATTAAAGAATACAGGTAAGGCTGATTTAGTTATTATTAATGCTACAGCATCTTGTGGATGTACAGTTCCAGAATATCAAAAAACACCTATTAAGCCAGGAGAAACTTCAAAATTAACTGTTAAGTTTCAAACAGGGGCAGAAGGACAACAACAAAAAACAGTAACTTTGGTTACGAATACAAAAAAAGGAAATGAGACACTTACGATTAAAGCTAACGTAGGTCTTCGTAGTAATTAATAATCTATAAATAATACCAAATGGAAAATTTACAACAATTTTTACCTATAGTTTTAATGTTTGTGGTAATCTATTTCTTAATGATTCGCCCACAACAAAAGAAAATGAAACAAGAGAAAGCTTATGAAGCTAGTATTAAAGTAGGTGATCGTATTGTTACTAAGTCTGGAATTCACGGTAGAATCAATGAGTTACACGAAACTACAGTAATTATCGAGACGATGGCTGGTAAGCTACAAATGGAGCGCTCTGCGATCTCTATGGAAATGAGTCAAAAATTAAATGAGAAGAAGTAATTCTCATTGCACTATAAAAAAAGCGTTATCAATATATTGATAACGCTTTTTTTATGTCTTTTTTTAGATGAAAATTACTTCTTAATCTTTTCGAAATAAGTAATCAAGTCTATCAACCTAGAAGAATAACCGATTTCGTTGTCATACCATCCTACTACTTTTACCATTTTGTCTAAGACAGAAGTGAGTTGAGAGTCGAATAGACACGAGTTTGTATTCCCTAAGATATCTACAGAGACTATAGGATCTGTAGTATAGGCTAAGATTCCTTTTAACTCTCCTTCTGCTGCTTTTTTGAATGCAGCATTGATTTCCTCTATTTCTACTTTTCTTTTGACGATACAGGTTATGTCTGTCAATGATCCATCCGGTACAGGTACGCGTATACCACCCCCACCAATATTGCCTTCGTATTCAGGAAATATTTTAGTCAGTGCCTTCGCTGCTCCTGTAGTAGTAGGGACTATAGACTGAGCAGCCCCTCTAGCTCTTCTCAGATCTTTATGAGGTTGATCATGTAGACTCTGGTCAGTAGTATAAGAGTGTACTGTAGTGATATAAGCATGTTCTATACCACATAGTTCTTTAATTACTTTGACCATAGGAGCAGCATTGTTAGTCGTACAGCTCGCATTAGATATGATAAGTTCCTCTCCTGTCAAGATATTGTGATTTACACCGAGTACGATAGTCTTGATAACATTGTCTTCTGGTGGTACAGATAAGATGACACGTTTAGCTCCTTGCTGGATATGTTGCTCTAATAGGGGATAGGTTTTTCTACGTCCAGTAGCTTCTATGACATAGTCTATATCTAACGTTTTCCAGTCTAGACCAGATATCTCACTTTCTCTAAAGAATGCTATTTTCTTACCAGCTACGATGATATGGTCCTTGTCATAACTTACATCTTTATTCAGTATACCATGTATACTGTCATATTTTAGTAGATGTGACATAGTCTGCGTATCAGCCAGATCATTTATAGCGACTACCTCTATGGTAGGATGATCTAAAAGGAGTTTAAAAAGGTTGCGGCCTATACGACCAAAACCATTTATTGCTATTTTTATTTTACTCATAAGTGTAAAAAGAAGAAGGTCGCGAAGAACGCGACCTTATTTATATTATAAAAGGTGTTTTTGCGCTCGGTAAGATGAGCGAACTAAGGCACCACTTTCTACGTGTCTGAATCCTAATTCTAGCCCTATCTTTTCGTATTTCTCGAATTGCTCAGGAGTGATAAACTCCTTCACAGGTAAGTGCTTTTTACTAGGCTGTAGATACTGTCCGATAGTTAATACGTCAAGGTTAACAGCTCTTAGATCATGCATAGTTTGGATTACTTCTTCTTCCGTTTCTCCTAGTCCTAGCATGATACCAGATTTAGTTCTATTCACTCCTTTTTCTTTTAAGTATCTCAGTACTTCTAGGCTTCGATCATATTTAGCCTGAATACGTACCTCACGAGTCAGTCTTCTAACCGTCTCCATATTGTGAGAGACAATCTCTGGAGCTACTTCTATGATTCTATCTATATTTCTCTCTATTCCTTGGAAGTCTGGTATCAGGGTTTCCATTGTAGTACCAGGGCTGATTCTTCTCACTGCTTGTACAGTTTCTGCCCAGATAATAGATCCTCCATCTTTAATGTCATCTCTATCCACACTAGTGATTACAGCGTGTTTGATAGACATTAATTTGATCGAGCGCGCTACTTTCTCTGGTTCATCCCAGTCCACCGTCTCAGGACGTCCTGTCTTTACACCACAGAATCCACAAGAACGCGTACAGATATTTCCTAATATCATAAATGTAGCAGTTCCTTCTCCCCAGCATTCTCCCATATTAGGACAACTACCTGAAGTACAGATTGTGTTCAGTTTATATTTATCTACTAAACCTCTAAGTTCAGTGTACTTCTTTCCAGTGGGAAGTTTTACACGAAGCCACTTTGGTTTAGCTTTAGGTTCTATATTTGAGTCTAAGATTGTATCCATAGTATGAGTTTATGAAAGTACAAATATACTTAATCTTAAGAGTTATACATTATTAATATATGCTAAAAGTTATCATGTTGTCACTGATTCATAATCTGTGACTTTACACTAGTGTATTTCTGTTCGCTATGTCCTTCTGTGTATGTGAAGAATCCCACCGTACACATTTGTTCTCATTGTCTTTCTCAGCTTTCGAAGAATCCATCCTACACATCCGCTCTTATTGTCCTTCTGAGTCTGCGAAGAACCCCATCCGATACATCTGATCCCGATGTCATTTGGCTTGCACTTTCTAGGGGTTTGCTAGGAGTATCCTTGGGGTTTGCTTGCCTAGAAGGCCATTTTGTCGAAGGAATGTGCAAGAATACCCCTAGCAATGTGCTAGTATAGTAAGACGAAATAGAAAAATTAGCTAGTGAGGGCTATAAGGTGATGATGAGTATTTACTAACAGTAGTTTTATTGGCGAAAATAACAAACTTTAAGACAAAAAAAATAAAAGTAGTGTTTGTATAATTTTGGCTGTTATTCCTTTGAAAAATAACAAGACAGGCTAGAATATGATAGCCGTAGAGTTTCTTTATTTTTTAAACAGTCTACGAAAAGGTTAGGAGATATTTTTTGGATTGATAAAAAAAGTAATGTTTTTTTGTATTAAGAGCAAGGAGTTTAAGGAACAATTCTATTTTATTGTTAAATGTGAATTATTTAAAATAAAAAGTTTATTGCTGATGTAAATTTAGTTATTTTTAAAAAATGCAGTATAAATTTGTGTAAAATGCGGAGAAAATATATATTCGCTATTATTTATTTTACAACATAATGGAAGATCAAATTAGAGAGACACCTGCAGACAAGTGGATTGCAAAACCCATGAGTAGATTCATGAGCAAATCTACATCTGGTGGGGTAGTATTATTTTTAGCTGCTGTATTTGCTATTTTTATGGCAAATTCACAATGGGCAGATGCTTACATGAGTTTTTGGGATGATAACCATATTGGGTTTTCATTAAATGATATGACTTTAAACCACTCTTTAAAACATTGGGTGAATGATGGTCTGATGGCTATTTTCTTCTTTGTGGTTGGTTTAGAATTAAAACGTGAGTTAACTACTGGAGAATTATCATCACCTAAGAAGGCGATGTTACCTATTATCGCTGCTATCGGTGGTATGGCTGTACCAGCTCTAGTATATATTGTGTTTAACGGAGGTACTGATGCAGCACATGGATGGGGAATCCCGATGGCTACAGATATTGCCTTTGCATTAGGAGTATTATATTTATTAGGTGATAAAGTGCCTACTTCGTTAAAAGTGTTTTTGACAGCGTTAGCGATTGCAGATGATTTAGGAGCAGTATTAGTTATCGCAATGTTCTATACAAGTGATTTATCTTTAGCTAATCTAGGTATGGGATTAGGATTCTTCGGATTATTAGTAATCAGTAATCTAGTGGGAATTAGAAACACGATATACTACGCGATCATCGGTATCGGTGGAGTGTGGTTATGCTTCTTATTATCAGGAGTACACGCTACTATCGCAGCAGTATTAGCGGCATTCGCTATACCGAGTACAGCGAGAGTACACGAGTCATACTTCGTAGCAAAATTAAACAAGTTAAGAGACCGTTTCAGTAAAATAGATCCAGACGATAAGATTCCTAATCTTACAGGAGATCAGATGGAATGTGTCCATGATATTAAAGATTTGGCTACAGATGCGTTACCAGCATCTATTCGTTTAGAGCACAGCATGCATAATTTCGTAGCATTCTTTGTGATGCCTGTGTTTGCGTTAGCTAATGCAGCTATTCCGATTAGTATCGGAGATGGTGGATTAAGTGCTGTGACATTAGGAGTAGCATTCGGTTTATTAGTAGGAAAAGTGTTAGGAGTATCAGGACTAACAGCGTTATTAATCAAACTTAAAGTAGTAGCAATGCCTAAGGGGATGACGTATCTTAATTTATTAGGATTAGGATTCTTAGCTGCTATTGGGTTCACGATGTCGTTATTCGTTACTGAATTAGCATTTGATATCAATCTGCATCCAGAGTTCCCAGATCAAGCAAAATTAGGTATTCTAATTGCTTCAGGACTTGGTGGTATCATAGGATATGTACTACTATTTATGTGTGGTAAGAAAACGGGAGTTCAAGAAGAAGCCTAGTGATGATACTATAAAGATATATGGCTCTGTAAATTTAGTTTTACAGAGCTTTTTTTATTAATTAAAATGTAGTAGATGGTACTTAACAAATACTATATTTGCAACTTAATTCAAAACAGATATACAGAGTTACATGATTACAGTTAACGATATTTCAGTTCAGTTTGGTGGTACTACTTTATTTAGTGGTGTCAATTTTTCAATCAATGAAAACGACAAGATTGCCTTAATGGGAAAAAATGGGGCAGGAAAATCTACTTTATTAAAGATAGTAGCAGGAGCGAATAAACCTTCTACAGGGAATATCTCAGCACCAAAAGATGCTGTTATTGCTTATCTTCCACAGCATTTATTGACTGAAGATAACTGTACTGTAATGGAAGAAGCGTCTAAGGCGTATGCAAGTATCTTCTCTATGAAGAAAGAGATAGATGATATCAATGAGCAACTGACAGTGCGTACTGACTATGAGAGTGATGCTTATATGAAGCTAATCGAGCGTGTATCTGAGTTAAGTGAGAAGTTCTATTCTATCGAAGAGGTGAACTATGAGGCAGAGGTAGAGAAGATATTAAAAGGATTAGGTTTTACTAGAGAAGACTTTAATAGACCTACATCAGAGTTTAGTGGTGGATGGAGAATGCGTATCGAGTTGGCAAAAATCTTATTACAAAAACCAGATTTGATTTTATTAGATGAGCCTACGAACCATATGGATATCGAAAGTATCGAGTGGTTAGAAGACTTCTTAATCAACCAAGCTAAGGCGGTGATGGTTATCTCTCACGACCGTGCATTCGTAGATAATATTACCAATCGTACGATTGAAGTAACGATGGGTAAAATCTATGATTATAAAGCGAAGTATTCTGATTACTTAGTATTGCGTCAAGATAGACGTGCTCATCAGCTAAAAGCGTATGAGGAGCAACAAAAGATGATCGCAGAGACAACAGAGTTTATTGAACGTTTTAAAGGAACGTATTCTAAGACTTTACAAGTACAGTCTCGTGTAAAGATGCTTGAGAAACTTGAAATCATCGAAGTGGACGAAATTGATAATTCTGCACTTCGTTTGAAGTTTCCACCAGCAGCACGTTCAGGACAGTATCCTGTGGTAGTAAAAGAGATGTCAAAGTCTTATGGAGATCACGTTGTATTTAAAGATGCAAATATTGTAATAGAGAGAGGCCAGAAGGTTTCGTTTGTAGGAAAGAATGGTGAGGGTAAATCTACTATGATTAAAGCGATCATGAAAGAAATAGATTTTCAAGGTGAAGCTGAGATTGGACATAATGTACAGATTGGTTACTTCGCACAGAATCAAGCTTCTTTATTAGATGAAGATTTGACTATTTTCGAAACAGTAGATAGAATAGCAGAAGGAGATATCAGAACACAGATAAAAAATATCTTAGGAGCATTTATGTTCTCTGGTGATGATATTCATAAAAAAGTAAAAGTGTTATCAGGAGGAGAGAAAACTCGTTTAGCGATGGTGAAACTTCTGTTAGAACCTTATAATGTATTGATTCTGGATGAGCCAACGAACCACTTAGATATGAAAACGAAAGATATCATTAAAGAAGCTTTGCGCGACTTCGAAGGAACCGTGATTTTAGTGTCTCACGACCGTGATTTCTTAGATGGTCTTGCAGAGAAGGTATTTGAGTTTGGAAATAAACGAGTGAAAGAACACTTCGAAGATATCAAAGGATTCTTAGCACATAAGAAAATGGAGAACTTAAGAGAAATCGAAAAATAAAATCGTAAAAGAGCAGTCAGTAAGGATTGCTCTTTTTTTTGTACTCTAAAGTTTAGTTTGTGGATATTGATAGAGTGGCATATGTTTTGAGTTTTATTATTTTGATAAAATAGTTGTATTCTACATAGATACATAGTTTTAGATATAAGTAATGGGTTGATTACTACAGTGATGAGGTCAGTATTTTATATAGGGTCTCTGATGCAGATGTTTTATTCAATAAATAAGACTGCTATATAGTGTACAGCTTATTGCTAAAAAGAGCGTTTAATCATTTTTAATTGTATTAAAAAAGTTTAAATTTATAGGTAATTTTACGTAAAATATAATATTAGGAGTATAGTCTCTATATTTGCAATATATAAATAGAAAGTATGTTCATGAAGCGATTAGATTTAAGGGATTATTTCTCTGTAGTAGGAGGAGTATTATTCTTTATAGGTATGTCTAGTTCTGTGTATGCACAGGAGAGTCTGTCATTTACAGATGCGTATAATAAGATGTATCAAGATAATAGTCTTATTAAGGCAGTAGAGAAACAGGAAGAAGTACACCATTATAAATGGCAAGCTACTAAGGGGCTACGCTATCCTTCTGTGCGTGCTTTCGGAGGAGGACTATATCTTAGCAAATCGTTAGGAGTAGATCTAAATGGGTTGAAAAATGGAATAGGAGATTTTATTCATTTACCTAATCCAGATGTCTTAGGTAACTGGTCTAAGTCATTTAATAAAAAAGATATGGTTTTCGGTGGTTTTATGGCTACTTGGCCTCTTTATACAGGAGGAAAGATTAACGCAGCTATAAAGGCACATGAGATAGAGAGTAAAATAGGAGAGAAAGATTTAGAAAAAACGAAGAATAAGTTAATCACTGAATTAGCACAACGTTATTATTCAGTGAAGTTAGCTGAAGAAGCTGTGGCTGTAAGAAGAACAGTCTTAGAGGGGATGAATAAACATCTACACGATGCGACTAAGCTAGAGGAACACGGTATGATAGCAGCTGTAGAAAAGATGAGTGCTGATGTGGCTGTATCAGAAGCTAATAGACAGCTAGATGGAGCGCTAAAAGATGCTAAATTAGCAAGGTTAGCCTTAGCAAATACATTAGAAGTAGATGAAGTTACAGCTACGTTAGATAGTGATTTCTTTTCGATACCTCAGTTAGAGAACGTTGACTTCTTTCAAGGTTCTGCTGTAGAAAATTATCCAGAACTACAAAAATTAGTATTGCAAAAAGAGCTAGCTGATCAAGGGGTAAAAGTAAAGCAATCTGCTAATTATCCAACAGTATTTGGATTCGGACAAACAATATTAGCACATAATAACCCTATCTTAATAGGAGAGAAAGATAGTAAGCCGTGGGTAGTAGGGATAGGTGTTAGTTATACGTTATTCGAAGGATTTAAAAACAAGAATGAGATTAAAGCTGCTAAAGCAACTAGAGAAAGCGTAGAATTATTCGAAACAAAAGCGAAGAGTGATGTGAAGATGCTAGTAGCTAAGCTGTATCAAGATATTCAAAAACAAGAAGATCAGATTAAGAATCTTAATGTACAAGAGAAATTAGCAGTGGAGTATCTACGTGTTAGAACTAAAGCATTCTCAGAAGGTTTTGCAACATCAACAGAGGTAGTGGATGCTGAGATGAATTTGTCAGGAGTAAGATTAATGAAACTACAAGCCAATTATAATTATGCTATAGGGGTGGCATCCCTTTTCGAAGTAGCAGGATTAAGTTATGATTTTTTACAATACACAAAATAATATAAGCTTTAAAAGATGAAAAATAAAGTTGTAAGTGCAATGGTTGCTATCGTTATAGTGCTTTTAATTTTAATTATATCACTATGGTATATGAGTGCACCATCAGAATCCTATATTCAAGGACAGGTAGATGCTACACAGATTAATGTGGCTTCTAAGATACCTGGACGTGTAGAAGATATTTTAGTAAAGGAGGGACAACAAGTTAAAGCTGGGGAGTTATTATTAAAAATAAGCACTCCTGAGATAGATGCTAAACTACTACAGGCGGAATCAGCTAAACAGGCTGCACAAGCTATGGATGCTAAAGCTAATAAAGGAGCAAGAGGTGAAGAAGTCTCTGCGACTTATAATATGTGGCAACAAGCAAAAGCTGGAGCAGAGTTAGCAGAGAAGACTTATAATCGTGTAGAGAATTTATATAAAGAGAAAGTAGTACCAGCTCAAAAAAGAGATGAGGCATATACACAGTTTAAGGCTTCACAAGAAGTAGAGAAAGCGGCTTATGCTAAGTATCAAATGGTACAAAAAGGAGCTCGTGTAGAGGATAAAGCTGCAGCATTAGCTATGGTAGGACAAGCACAAGGTGCTGTAAATGAAGTAATGTCTCTGAAAGGGGAAGGTGATGTAAAAGCTCCACAACAAGGAGAAGTATTGACTATCATGCCTAATAAAGGGGAAATAGTGAATTCTGGTTATCCTGTGGTCAATCTAGTAGATTTGTCAGATGTATGGGTATATTTCAATATCAAAGAAAATCTAATGCCTAAGTTTAAGATGGCAAGTAAGTTTATGGCTAAGTTTCCTGCTTTAGGGGATGAGATGGTAGAGCTAGAAGTACAGTATATCGCTGCTCAAGGAGACTATGCTACATGGACGGCTACGAAAACAAAAGGTGATTTTGATATGAAGACATTCTTAATTAAAGCTTACCCAACTAAGAAGGTAGAAGGTCTTAGACCAGGTATGAGTGCTTTAGTATTAGAAAGTAGTTTGAAATAAAGGGTGTAATGACTAAAACAGGTTTTTTATCTATATTTATTAGTGAATGTAAAAGGATGTTTACATCACCGCGGTTGCTTGTCTTGATGATAGGCGTGCCTGTGATGCTATTCTATTTTTATTCGTCACTGCTGAGTCAGGGGATTTCACGAGATCTCCCTGTTACGTTACTAGATTTAGATAAAAGTAAATTGTCTCGTCAGTTAGGACGTATGATCGATGCTACAGCTAGTATGGACATTGCTTATGAAGTAAGTGATGAGCTAGAAGGTCAACAGACAATTAGAAGAGGAGATTCGTTTGCTCTAATTATAATACCAAAGAATTTTCAGAAAAATGCTCAGAAAGGTGTTTATACTAATGTAGTGTGTTACTACAATGGGCAGTATTTACTACCGGCAGGATTAATACAAAGAGATTTCCAGATGGTAGCAGGTAATCTAGCTGCAGGGGCAAAGATCATGAGTTTACAACAGAGTGGACTGATGGCAGAACAGGCTGTGGCTACTGTAGTGCCTACAGGTACTAATAGCCATGTGCTGTATAATCCTTATACAAGTTATGGGTATTATCTGACACTTGCTTTTATGCCAATGTCATTTCAGATTATTATTATGGTCATCTCTATCTATGTTTTTGGATCTGTGTTGAGATATAATAAAGGGAAACAATTATTAGAACAGAGTAATGATAAAGTATTCGTAGCTGTGATAAGTAGAATATTACCTTATACGTTACTGTTCTGTTTAATGGGGTTCATGATGAATAGTTTACTTTATTACCGAATTGGAGTTCCTTTTAAAGGAAATATCTTCGTTATAAATTTATTCTTTTGTTCTTTCGTAGTGGTATGTCAGAGTATGGCTTTCTTTATGGCTTCTATTATGTCTAGCCTTAGAACAGCATTGACTATAGGAGGGTCTTATGCAGCTCTAGCCTTTTCTTTTGCAGGATATACGTTTCCTCCAGAAGGGATGAGTGCATTCATAAGAGGGTTTAATTATATTTTTCCATTCCACTCTTATATGCGTTTTACAGTTGATTATGCTATTAAAGGATTTCAATATAATAATACACAACAGAATTACATCATAACGCTAGCTATATTTGTATGCGTAGGATTGTTGTGTATTCCGTTGTACTATAAAAAATTGAAGAAAGGAGGATACGATGTTTAAAGGTCTAATAGCTAACTTCGCTTTAATTACAGAAGCGTGTAAACGAGAGTTTAAACTAATCTTTTCGGATTCGGCTGTAGTGATGTCCTATATGCTATCTTTTATGTTAGTAGGATTCTTCTATTCTTATGTCTACTCACATGAGAACTTTGATGACTTACCTGTAGCAATTGTAGATCACGATCAGGCTAAGTTAGGGCAGCAGGTTAGTAGAATGATAGATGCTACACATCAGTTAAAGGTAGTATATCATACAAGTGATTTTGATGCAGCTAAGGAAGTATATGATAAAGGTGAAATTAGAGGTATTATAATGATACCAAAAGATTTTACTCGTGATATGCAAAAGGGAGAAGTCCCTTCTATCTCAGTATATGCAGATGCGTCTTATATGCTCTATTATAAGCAAACTATAGGAGCTGTGATGGTCTCTATGGGAACGTTCAATGCGCAAGTAGAAGTGAACAAGGCAATGGCTAAAAGCACACCAATGGATCAGGCTATTGCTACTAGACGTCCATTTAATGTCACAGCTGTACCTCTTTATAATATTAATGTTGGATATGCTACATTCGTTATCCCAGTAGTGTTTATTATTGCATTACAGACATTACAGTTAACAGGTATGGGGATTATGGGGGGGACACTTCGTCAGAATGGGATGTTTGCTCAGGTCTTTTCTTATGCTGAAAAAAGACGTTTTAGCAATGTCTTTTTAACTTTAGGAAGAGCCTTGACTTATTTGATTATATCAATGATATTACTTTTAGTAGGAGTGCTTATTATCATGCATGTTTATAATTTGCCCCAACGAGGAAATATATTTGAGATTATGATCTTTTTGATTCCTGTTATCTTGTCTATTACCTTTATGGGAATGACTTTAGTAAACTTCTTTAAGAGAAGAGAAGAGGCAATTATGAGTGTTACAGTATTCTCTATTCCAGCTCTAATGCTTAGTGGTACTTCATGGCCTACAATAGCCTTTCCTGCTTGGATAAAAGGTGTTTCTGTATTGGTACCAAGTACGTTAGGAGTAAAAGGATTTATATCTCTTACACAGTTCGGAGCATCACTGACAGAAATTAGCGATGTCTTTATTAAAATGTGGGGTATTTGTATTTTTTATTTTATCTTTGCGGTCTGGACCAACAGAAGGTTAAGACAAACGAAAACAACTAATTCAATATAGCTTTAGAGCTAATAAAATTAAAAAAGCAGAAGTATTTACTTCTGCTTTTTTTGTTCAGATATAAAGGGAAAATTTAATTCTTAATAGATAGTTTGTATATGCCTGATTCATTTTTGTCATTATCAGGATCTTCACATAGTAAGAACTCTAAGTTTTTTCCTTCTTGACTATATAAGGTTAATCCTTCGAATTTATGTGTGTTACTTATGGTTAGTGTCTTTTCTACTTTTAGTTTTTTGGTATCTATACGGCCTAGTATAGTTCCTTTTATTTCTCCATCAGCATAGGTTGATTGACCATCTTCTGCAGCAGCTAAGAAGTATATCTTGTCTTCTACTTTAATAGCGTCTGTAAAGCTAGTCTGTACTTTATTAAGTTTTGGTAATTTCATAGGAGTATAAGTGATTTGAAAATTATTTAGAATGTTGTTACCCTTTACAACGAATACTCCATTAGCACCTTTAGGTCCATTTCCTCGATTAAAAAAATACCATAGATCATTGTCAAAAATTACCCCTTCTATATTAAAGTCAGCATCACTTAGATTAGCAAAACTCTTCATAGAATCATATAGTATGTCTAGTTCGTTTTCTGAAAGGACTTCGTGTGTCAGTCCGTTTACTTCTACTAAGTTTATTCTATTCGGTTTAGAGCCAGAACCAAAAATATAGTAGTTTAACCCATCTGTAGTGATTGCTTCATAATCAGGTTTAATAGCTTTCTCTATATTCTCTTGACTTAGATTATCACTTGATAAAGACGTTTTATAAAGATGATTATTCTGTAAACTATAGTGATAGAAGTAAGTAGAATTGTCAGAAATGATATGGAGTTGGTTGTCATCATACACTAAGCCAGATGCAGCTCCAATGCCTAATATCTGGAAAAGTAGTTCTAGTGCAATTTGTTTCATAGAATAAATGTTATGTAAAAGCGGAGTAAATTAAAATAAAATAGTAATTTAAGCTTAAAAATTTCTGAGAATGAATATAGAAGAAAAATATAGAATAGACAATAAAGTTGAGCTAGAAAAATTATCAACTGTACCAGATTTAAATCTATCTATGACCAAGGCATTTCGAAAAGTGGAAAAACTGAGTCGTAACTTAGGTAAATTTCAGGATGTGATGTATGCTCATAATCGTTATAGTGTACTTATCTGTATACAAGGAATGGATACAGCTGGGAAGGACAGTTTAATTAGAGAAGTTTTTAAGGCTTTTAACGCTAGAGGGGTAGTGGTGCAAAGTTTTAAGAAACCTACGTCTTATGAACTAGAGCATGATTATATCTGGAGGCATTATGTGACCTTGCCTGAGAGAGGAAAGTTTACTGTGTTTAATCGTAGTCATTATGAGAATGTATTGATTTCTAGAGTTCACCCACAAGTAGTTTTAAATGAAAGAATACCTGGTATTAATAAAGCAGAAGATATAACAGATGAGTTTTGGGACAAACGTTACGAAGAGATTAATAACTTTGAGAAACATATCAGTAATAATGGAGTAATAGTCTTGAAGTTCTTTTTGCACCTAAGTAAGAAGGAGCAGAAGAAAAGAATATTACGTCGATTAGAAAAAGAGAAACACAATTGGAAGTTTGAACCTAGTGATATTAAAGAAAGAGAGTACTGGGATGACTATCAAAAGTATTATGAAGAGGCTATTAATAGGACTTCTACAGCAGAATGTCCATGGTATGTATTACCTGCTGATGATAAGGCTTATTGTCGTTATGTGTTTGCTAAAATACTAGAAGAAGTATTTAGTAAATATGACGATATCAAATTGCCTAAACTAGACCCTGAGATTCAAAAGGATCTGGATATGTATATTGAGAAATTAAAGAATGAAGAGTAAGATAATGATAAAGCCAATTCAATTATTGAATTGGCTTTATTGTTCAGTTATGTTTCTATTTCTATTTCTTTTTGCTTTTCTTTTTTAAAGAAAATCCGTAGGCTACACGGACAGCAAGTTGATCAGTGTTATAATCATTGTAATTTTCATAACGAAGACTTACATCTACATAGCGATTAGCAAAACCAATAGAGGGTGACCAAATAAAGGTATTTCCCATTCCTGAGTGCGTACCAATACCTACTCCTAATTCTCCCATAGCATAGATGTTTTTGTTTAAAAACTGTTTAAATCCTGCTTTTATTGGAACTAATCCTAAATCTCCTTCATCTCCATTAAATAAATGAGTATAACCTGAAGTTAAAGTAAACGAGGTTTTTTGACTAACGTCATATTGGATTCTTGCATCTACACCAAGTGCGGCATCATATTTAGAATCTAAAGGCATACCTCCGTTTAGACCAAAACCTACTCTAAATCCCTGAGGGTAATAAGGCTTGTCTTTCTTTTGAGCTGCAGCTGGCATTGCAACTAAAATAGCACTTAGTGCTAACACTGTAAGTGAAATTTTTTTAGTGAGTTTAATCATGAGGATTGTGTCTTTATTTTGTTGTTTGAGAAAAATATACTGCAATAAACTTGCCGTTTGAGAATATGTTTTTGTTTATTCGTGTAATTAAGAGAGTGAGTTTCCGTATACAGTAGTTATATTTGCACAAAATTTTTGTCAATGAATTTATCAGTATACTATAAAGAATTTGGGTATAATATACGTTTAGCTTATCCTATTATATTAGCAATGCTTGGTCATACAATTGTGGGGGTGATTGATAATATTATGGTGGGGAAAATCGGAGCTACAGAATTAGCAGCAGCTTCTTTAGCAAATAGTTTTGTTTTTATAGCAGTGGCTTTAGGTGTCGGATTTTCAACAGCTTTGACTCCATTAGTAGCTCATAGTGATGCAGAAAAAGATGTAGAAGGTGGAAGAAGTATTTTTATTAATGGGCTGGCATTATGTACTATTTTAGGAGTAGTGTTATTTAGTATTATCTTTTTTGCAAAGCCTCTATTAATGCACATGGGGCAGCCAGAGGAGGTAACGATCCTTGCTAAACCATTCTTAGATATTGTAGCTTTATCTTTGATTCCATTAGTAATGTATCAATCTTATAAGCAGTTTGCAGATGGTAAATCACAGACAAAAAATTCTATGTATGCAACGATAATTGCAAACTTAACTAATATAGTATTTAACTATTTGTTGATATATGGTGTGTGGATTTTCCCCGAATTGGGTATGCTAGGGGCAGCTTATGGTACACTTATTTCGCGTATTGTGATGATTATTTATATGCATTTCGCTTTGAAGAGACAAGAGATGTTTAAGTCTTTCTTATCACATATTAAGTTTCATGAAATCAAAAAGGAGATGTTACTGAAAATTACAAAAATTGGAGTTCCTTCAGGAATGATGAGTTTCTTTGAAGTAGCACTTTTTGTTGGAGCAGTATGGTTATCTGGAATGATAGGTACAGAGGCACAGGCCGCTAATCAGATCGCATTGAGTATGTCTTCGATGACTTTTATGTTTGCAAGTGGGCTAAGCGTAGCTGCGATGATTAGAGTAGGGAATCAAAGAGGATTAAAGGATTATGTGAAGTTAAGAGTAGTAGCGAGGTCTATTATCTTAATGGCAGTTATTATTTATACAGGCTTTGCAATTCTTTTTGTTTTATTCCATCAGTATATTCCAATGTTGTTTTTAGATAATAATGACATCGAAAATGCGGTAATGAATCAAGAAGTGATTAAATTAGCAGGCACGTTATTACTTGTAGCGGCAGTATTCCAAATATCAGATTGTATACAAGTAGTAACATTAGGAGCACTTAGAGGACTTCAAGATGTAAATATGCCTATGGGAATTACTTTTGTATCTTATTGGATTATTGGTTTTCCTATATCTATTTACCTTGGATTGTATACTAGTGTAGGAGCAGCTGGGATATGGATAGGTTTATTAGCAGGATTAACTACTGCTGCAATATGTCTATACTGGCGTTTTCATAAATTGTCAAACAGATTAATAAATAATAATTAGAATTAATATGGAGTTACCAAAATTCGTACTAGCTGATAATACTGAGTATCCAGAGGATATTTTTATTATACATTTAGAATTCCCTAGATTTATCATCAACTTAAATACTGATGAGGTAGAGTTCTTAGAAACAATAGAAGAGTCTGAAGAAGCTGAGATAGAAGCTGAGATGGAAGGATTGATCGTAAAAGCTGGTGAGTTTTACGAAAGAGAGATGGAGCGTTACGTAGATGACGAGGAACTAGACGAAGAAGATTAATATAGAACAAGCTAAATAGTTCAATACTATTTAGCTTGTGAGTTAAAATATAGATCTAAGATTTTATGAGCAGCTGCGAAAGGTGATAATTCACTGTTTTGCACTGCTTTTTTGTTTTCAGTAAGCATTGCTTTTATTTCTGGGTGATTGTAGAAGTTCATTAATATGTTTTCGTTTATAGTCTCCATCATCCAATATTGGTTTTGTTCTTGACGTCTGTTGTCGAAATAACCATTTTCTTTGGTCAATGTGGTGTATTGAGTGATGATGTCCCAAATTTCTTTTATTCCTGTGTTTTCAATAGCACTACAGGTACTTACTTTTGGTGTCCATCCAGAAGGCTTCTTAGGGAAAAGATGTAAGGCTCTATTGTAATCAAGTTTAGCCATATGAGCTCTTTTTATATTTTCACCATCTGCTTTATTGATAATAACAGCATCCGCCATTTCCATAATCCCTCTTTTGATTCCCTGAAGTTCATCACCAGCACCAGCTAGATTAAGTAATAAGAAGAAGTCTACCATACTCTGTACCGCAGTTTCGCTTTGTCCAACCCCCACTGTCTCTACTAGTATAGTGTCAAAACCGCAAGCTTCGCATAAGATTATACTTTCTCTTGTTTTTCTAGCTACACCACCCAAGCTGTCTCCAGAAGCTGATGGGCGTATAAAAGCATTCTCTTCTCGGACTAGTTCTTCCATACGTGTCTTATCTCCTAAGATACTTCCCTTAGTGATACTGCTACTAGGATCAATAGCTAATACAGCTACTTTTTTACCCATTTTAGTCAGTAAGAGACCGAAGGCTTCTATGAATGTACTTTTCCCAACTCCAGGTACACCTGTTATACCAATGCGGACAGATTTATTAGCATAAGGAAGACATCCTTGTACTATTTCGTCTGCTTGTGCGTGATGCAGTGGATTTAAACTCTCAATAAGTGTGATACCTTGACTTAAGGCTACTTTATCATTGTTAATGATTCTCTGAATAATTTCAACAGTAGATATCTTCTGTCTGCGTCTAGCTTGAAACTTAGCTATAGCATCTTGATCCGTAGTATTAGGTTGTTCAATACCTTCGTTTTCAGTTAACGCTGATTTATTATAATTATGCTGTGACATTTTTAAGAATCTATTGGGTTGGTGTAATGATAAAAGGTAAAAGTACTAAAAATAGGCATATTTCGAAATTTATTTGAACGGTTAGGACAGTATATGTACAACCTATTATATTTGGGCTTAACGAAAAATGACGTAATGAATACTAAACTTTTTGCACCCAAAACATTAGTAAACAAAATCAATGAACAAACAGTAAATCAAAAAACAGTCTTTCCAATTCTATTAGCAATAAGCTTTGGACACTTATGTAATGATTTTCTACAAGCTATAGTACCAGCGGTCTATCCTCTATTAAAGACTAACTATAACTTAACATTTGCACAAATCGGAATGATCACTTTTTGTTATCAAGTTTCTTCCTCTTTACTTCAACCTTTAGTAGGAACTTATACAGACAAACATCCAAAACCTTATTCACAAATGATTGGTATGATTTGTTCTATGCTTGGAGTGATTTTACTTAGTTACGCCCCTTCTTATGCAATGGTACTATGTGCTGTTATATTAATAGGAATAGGATCTTCTATATTCCATCCAGAGTCATCTAGGGTATCTTATGTAGCTTCAGGAGGGAAACGTAGTTTAGCACAATCTATTTTCCAGATTGGAGGTAACACAGGAACAGCTTTAGCACCATTATTAGTAGCTTGGATTGTATTACCAAAAGGACAACAACATTTACTATGGTTCTTAGTTGTTGGTTTTATTGCTCAATTTGTATATGCTTTTATTGGTGGATGGTATAAAGATGTATTAAAGAGTCAAGTTGGTAAGAAGAAGAAAGTTATTCGTATTCCTGAACTTTCTAAGTTAAGAGTATGGACATCTATTGTAGTTTTATTATTACTTATCTTTTCTAAGTATTTCTATGTAGCTAGTATTTCTAGTTATTTTCAGTTTTATACAATGGATAAGTTTGGTATAAGTGAAGTACAAGCTCAGGTTTATCTTTTTTACTTCTTGTTAGCTGTGGCAGCAGGAACTTTAATAGGCGGTTTCTTTGGAGATAAGGTAGGACGTAAATATATTATTTGGTTCTCAGTATTAGGAGTAGCTCCGTTCACGATGTTACTACCTTATGCTTCTTTAGAGTGGACAGGTATATTAATTGTGATTATCGGTTTAATCCTATCCTCAGCATTCCCATCTATATTAGTGTATGCACAAGAGCTATTACCACGTAAAATAGGGATGGTATCAGGTTTGTTTTATGGCTTTGCTTTTGGTATGGGAGGTTTAGGATCTGCTGTTTTAGGATGGTGGGCTGATCGTACTTCTATTGAGAATATCTATATGATTTGTGCCTATTTACCTTTAATAGGGATTATAGCAGCTTTGTTACCAAATATGAAAAAAGTCAAATTTAGAGAAGAGGAGTAGTATCTATTAATTTAAAGTTTATCTTTAAGAGAATCAACCTTTAAACTAGATAGTATGAGAGTAGCGTATATTACACTATCAATAAGTATATTATTTATTTCTTGTGGAACAAAAGATAAATTGACTTCAGATAAAGACAAGTATAAAAAAGAGTATGAGCAAGCTCTAGTTAGTTATAATAAAAATAATGAGCCTCAGATTTATAATAACTCTAATGCTCCTGTATTAGAAGCTGAAAAACCTCTTACCTTAAAGTAAGGTTATATAAAAAAAGCGAGTAAACACAAATGTTTACTCGCTTTTTTTTAGTTATACTTATTTATTATAATATCTTTCCTGATAAGAACATTGCTGCTATAGAGAAGTAGATTATTAATCCAGAAACGTCTACTAGTGTAGCAACAAACGGAGCTGATGCAGTAGCAGGGTCCATTCCAAACTTTCTTAGTATAAATGGTATTAACGAACCTGATAAGGTACCCCATAACACAATGAATAGTAAAGAGACTGATACACTTAGTCCGATAGCAATCCAATGCTCTCCGTAGTCATAGATACCTGCTTCTTGCCAAATAAAGATTCTCACGAAACCTATAATTCCTAAGATACCTCCTAGCATAACTCCTGAGGCAACCTCTTTTCGCATTACATACCACCAATCACTTAACTTTAGCTCTCCTAATGCCATAGCGCGTATAATAAGAGAAGCTGCTTGTGAACCTGAGTTACCTCCACTAGATATGATTAAAGGAACGAATAGTGCTAAGACAACTGCCTTTTCTATTTCATCTTCAAAATGTCCCATGGCTGAAGCGGTTAACATTTCTCCTAAAAATAATATAATTAACCAACCAGCTCTTTTTCGTACTAATTCGAATAGTGGTGTATGTGTATAAGATAAATCTAACTCTTCCATACCCCCGAACTTTTGGATATCTTCGGTATCTCTATCTTTAATAGCATCTAAGATATCATCGAAGGTTACTATACCCACAAGTACTCCGCTTTCAGTAATAATCGGTAGTGCAGAACGATCGTATTTCTCGAATATATCAAAAGCATCTTCTGTTTTTGTAGTACTTGTAATAGAAGCAAATGTATTGTCTATTAAGTCTGCTATTAGTGTATTTTCGTCTGCTAGAACTAATTCACCTAGTTTTAAGTCATCAATTAATCTATTGTGATCATCTACTACATAGATATAGTTTAATGTTTCGGCTTTTTTACCATACACCTTGATATGATCTAAAACTTGTCTAACTGTTTTGTTAGCCTTTGTTTGTATGTATAAAGGAGTCATTAAACGAGCAATACTATCTTCTTTATATCCTATTAAGTTAAGTGCAATTTGCTTTTCTTTATCATTTAATAAGTTGATAGAGTATTTAATTAATTCATCTGGGAAATCTTCTAATAACTCTGTACGGTCATCGGGTTCTAAGTTATTAAGTACATCTGCATAATCTTCTCTAGTCATGCTACGTACTATTTCCTCTTGAATATTAATATCTAAAAAGGAGAATACTTCAACTTTTAAGTCAGGTGAAAGCTTTAGAAACGCAAGGTTTCTATCGGTTCTTTTCATCTCTGTAATTGCTTCAGCAATATCTGCTGGGTGCATGTCTTTAAAAGTCATAGATCGAAGCTTATTAAGTAGTTAGTATAATATTTTCTTAAAAACTATGCAAAGGTAATCTATACAAAGTGTACTTTAAAATTTCTAATGATTTTTTAATAAAATAAACTTCTCTTAATATTTTATCTATTTAAATTAAAGGTTATCAATAGCATTGTCTAAAATTTGTGAATCTAAGCTTTTCTTAGCCTTGGCGCCCATGTCTTTTAATTTTTGCACAGAAGTTATCAAGTTTCCTTTTCCTTCACTTAATTTATTGAAGGCATTGTCATATTCATTTCTTGATTCATCTATCTTCTTTCCTACTTTTTGTAAGTCTGTAACTAGTCCAACAAATTTATCATATAGCAAGCCTGCTTGTCTAGCTATTTCATAAGCGTTTTCTTGTTGCTTGCGTTGACTCCACATTGTTTCTATTGTGCGTAATGTTGCTAATAGAGTAGAAGGGGTTACTATGACGATGTTTTTTTCAAAAGCCTTAGTGTATAGTGTATTATCTGCGTTAATTGCTATCGAGAAGGCTGTCTCTATAGGGATAAATAGCAATACAAAATCAGGACTTGTACCTCTGTATAGTTCGTGGTAATTCTTTTCAGACAATCCTTCTATATGTCTTTTTAAAGAAATTAAGTGCTCTTGTAGATAGCGTTTTTGTTCTTCGATATCTACAGTATTGATATACTGTTCATAAGCAACTAAGGATACTTTAGAGTCGACTACCATATGTCTATTGTCAGGTAAGTAGATTACAACATCGGGTTGTAGTCTATTACCTTCTTCAGATGTGTAGCTTTGTTGAGTTTCATATTCTCTACCTTTTTCTAAACCAGATTTTTCAAGTACACTTTCTAGAATCATCTCTCCCCAGTTTCCTTGCATTTTATTATCCCCTTTTAGTGCTTTTGTTAGATTAAGGGTTTCTTGACTCATTTTTTGGTTTAGTTGTTGTAACCCAAATATCTGTTGACGCAATGCAGCATGATGATCAATACTTTCTTTATGTGTTTGTTCTACTTTTTGTTCGAAGTGTTGTATTTTCTCTTGTAGAGGTGATAATAGCGTTTCTAAGCTAGCTTTGTTTTGTTTAGTGAACTTATCACTTTTCTCCTCTAATATTCGATTAGCGAGGTTCTCAAACTCTTTTGTGAACTTCTCTTGAAGATTAGCAGTCTCTTGTTGTTGTGATTCTAATCGTTCTTGTAAATTAATGTATTCTGTATCGCGAATAGATATACGTGCTATTAGTTCCTGATTATCTAATCGGATAATCTCTAAGTTTTCTTCTATTGTTTTCTTTTCGCTTTTTAGTTGATCTATCAGTTTATCTTTAAAGTCGTTGTCTGCTTGTAGTCTAATAAGATCTCCAGATGAGGTAGTTTCTTTTTTACCTGATTTACCAATAAAAAAAGCAACGATAATTAGAATAGCTAATAAGCCTATTAATATTTCTTGTGACATGTTTTTTGACAATGAAGTTAGATAGTCAAAAGTAGTAAATAATGTCTGTATAACAGAGTGTAGTATTGCTATGGATTTTAGCAAAACTATATTATGGATATTAGTGTTTGTAATTTAGGTTTTTGTATTGTTAAATGTTATATCTTTAATATCAGGCTATAATTTTAAAGATATTTATTATGAGAAACTTTTTATGTGTATGGTTATTATTTATGACCTCAAGTTTATTTGCTAATTCTTTTGTTTCTATTCATGTTAATGATACACTTATACAGAGTGATATTAAGCAAGAATCGAAAAGCAAAAAGAAAAGAGATTTAAAAGAAAAACTAACTCAGACGGATGGATATATTGCTTGTAATTTTACACAAGTGGATGAAACACAGTCTATAGCAGATGGGAATGTTTTTATGAGCCCTGAAGCTATGACAAGTCTTAAGAAGTTTGTAATGAAAGATCGAAATGTATTACTTAGCTCTATTTTTATAATTTCAGCTTATGACTCTATAGAATTTGGAGAGTATGAGGTATGTGCAGGAGGTATTTATTATAAATATTATAATAGTAGAGTAGATAAAAGAGAAGGATACTCTAGAAATAAATAAAAAAAGCCCACTTGATAAAAGTGGGCTTTTTTAGTATTATCTACTTAAGTACATTTTTCTACGAGAATAGATTTCATAGAATTGATCGTCTCTTAAGTTTTCGATAAACAAGATACTTTCTCCTGTAGATTTCATTTCAGGTCCTAATGCTTTATTTACATTTTTGAACTTGTTGAAAGAGAATACTGGAGTTTTGATTGCGTATCCGTTTAATTGTGGATTAAAGTCAAAATCAGTTACCTTGTTGTGTCCTAGCATTACCTTAGTAGCGTAGTTTACATAAGGTTCTCCATACGCTTTAGCGATGAATGGAACTGTTCTAGATGCTCTAGGGTTAGCTTCGATGATATATACAATATCATCTTTGATAGCAAACTGAATGTTGATTAAACCAACTGTTTTTAAAGCTACAGCAATTTTTCTTGTGTGGTCTTTAATTTGGTTTAACACATATTCACCTAAGTTAAATGGAGGTAACATAGCGTGGCTATCACCAGAGTGAACTCCACATGGTTCTATATGCTCCATAATACCGATGATGTGTACATTCTCACCGTCACAGATAGCATCTGCTTCAGCTTCAATAGCTCCTGCTAGATAGTGGTCAAGTAATAATGAGTTACCAGGAATAGAGTTCAGTAATTCGATTACGTGTTCCTCTAATTCTTTTTTGTTGATAACGATCTTCATTCCTTGTCCTCCTAATACATAAGAAGGTCTTACTAATAGAGGGAAGTCTAATTGATCTGCTAATTTATTAGCTTGTTCAGCTGTTTTAGCAACACCGAATTGAGGGAATGGGATGTCTAATTGCTCTAATAATTCAGAGAAACGCCCTCTGTCTTCTGCTAAGTCTAATGCGTCAAAGCTAGTTCCTAAGATCTTAATACCATTCTTCTCTAGTTTTTCAGCTAGTTTCAGCGCTGTTTGACCACCTAACTGTACGATTACTCCTTCTGGTTTTTCGTGTTGGATGATGTCATAAATATGTTCCCAGAATACTGGTTCGAAGTATAATTTGTTCGCTGTATCAAAGTCAGTAGATACTGTCTCTGGATTACAGTTAATCATAATCGTCTCATAACCACACTCTTCAGCAGCTAATACTCCATGTACACAAGAGTAATCGAATTCAATACCTTGACCGATACGGTTAGGTCCTGAACCTAGTACCACTACCTTTTTCTTATCTGTTACGATACTTTCGTTAGAGACATAACGTGTACCGTCAGGTCTTTCGATTTCAGCCTCGAACGTAGAGTAGTAGTAAGGAGTCTTAGCAGGGAATTCTGCAGCACAAGTATCTACTAATTTAAACACACGTTGAATGTTCATTGTATCACGTAAGTCGTGTACTTTACTCTCAAGTGTATTTAGCATATGAGCGATTTGTCTATCGGCAAAACCTTTTTGTTTTGCTTCTAGTAATAAATCTTTAGGTAGAGTTTCAAGTGTATATTTAGAAATCTCTTTTTCTAACATATATAGTTCTTCGTATTGTTTTAAGAACCACATGTCGATTTTAGTGATTTCGTGTATTCTACTTAATGGAATACCGTGTTGGATTGCATCATAGATTACGAAAACTCTATCCCAACTTGCGTGAGTAAGTTTATCGATAATTTGATCATAATTAGTGTATCCTTTACCGTCAGCTCCTAGACCATTACGTTTAATCTCTAATGATTGAGTTGCTTTGTGTAAAGCTTCTTGGAATGAACGTCCGATACCCATAACCTCACCTACAGATTTCATTTGAAGACCTAATGTTCTATCAGCGCCTTCAAATTTGTCAAAGTTCCAACGAGGTATTTTAACGATTACATAGTCTAAAGTCGGCTCGAATAAAGCAGATGTAGATTTAGTAATTTGGTTTTGTAATTCATCAAGTGTATATCCTAATGCAAGTTTAGTTGCAATCTTAGCGATAGGGTAACCAGTCGCTTTAGAAGCTAATGCAGAAGAACGAGATACACGAGGGTTGATCTCAATAGCTACGATATCTTCTTTTTCGTCTGGTGATACAGCGAACTGTACGTTACATCCTCCAGCGAAGTTACCGATACTACGCATCATCTTGATCGATAGATCACGCATTCTCTGGAATGTTCTATCTGATAATGTCATAGCAGGAGCTACTGTGATACTATCTCCTGTGTGGATACCCATAGGGTCCATATTCTCGATAGTACAGATGATTACTACGTTATCATTTTTGTCGCGTAATAATTCTAATTCGTATTCTTTCCATCCCAATAAAGCTTTGTCAATTAAAACTTCGTGGATAGGAGAAGCTTCTAATCCATAAGTTAATAAATCGTCGAAGTCTTCTTCTTTGTGAACGAAAGCTGCTCCAGTACCTCCTAAGGTAAATGAAGGACGAATAACTAATGGGAAACCAAATTTTTGAGCGATCTCTTTTCCTTCTAAGAATGAGGTAGCTGTACTTGCAGGAGCTGCAGGAACATCTATTTTTTCTAGAAGTTGTTTGAACTGCTCACGATCTTCAGTGATGTTAATAGCGTTGATATCAACACCGATTAGGCGAACTCCGAAGTCTGCCCATATACCTTTCTCATCGCATTCTAAACATAAGTTTAGTGCTGTCTGACCACCCATAGTAGGTAATACAGCATCAATCTCAGGATGAGCTACAAGAATCTCAATAATAGATCTTGCTGTCAGTGGTTTTAAGTAAATATGATCTGCCATAGATGGGTCAGTCATAATTGTCGCAGGATTAGAGTTAATCAAAATAACTTTAATTCCTTCTTCTCTTAAAGATCTTGCTGATTGTGAACCTGAGTAATCGAATTCACAAGCCTGTCCGATAATGATTGGTCCAGAACCAATGATTAATACAGTTTTGATAGAATTGTCTTTGGGCATTTTAATTGTGTTGTTATGTTAAATACTTCGTTGTGAGTGAAGTAAGTTTAGTGTTGTTGTGTGTGATAGATGGTATGTTTTACGACAAAGTATAAAAAAAGGCGTTACGAATAATAGTAACACCTTTATTTATGTTTGAATCAAACATTATTTTTTATGTCTTGTTTCACAAGAAACAGTCAATTTATGTCTTCCTTTAGCTCTTCTAGCAGCTAATACTTTTCTACCGTTAGGAGTAGACATTCTATCCATGAAACCATGTTTGTTTCTTCTTTTTCTATTCGATGGTTGAAACGTTCTTTTGCTCATTGCTTTTATCTTTAAATCTTAATTTTACTAATCTAACTGGTTTATTTGAATTAGCTGTTGCTTAAAAACCGAGTGCAAATATATAAAAGTCTTTTTACTCTTACAAAACGTTTTTGAAAAATATTTTCATTCTTTTCATGATTAGATTTTTTAAGTGATTGTTTTCTACTTTAACAACTTCAAATCTATCCAATCTAATATTTCTTTATCTTTTGTAGTATCGAATTTTCTTGCATAAAGAAAATTGTCTGAAGCTGTTTTTAAAAACTCCTTATCTTCGATTGTAAAAGTAACTGGTAGAGGAACATTCGTTCTATCCCAATCTATATATGTTAGTAAAGATTCGACTTTAATATCGATATCATCTTTCATAACTTGTACTAATAGAGTTTGAAAAAAATATTCATCAGAACAAAACGATACTTTAAAGAAATTATAAAATTCATCATAATTAGAATTGTATAAATCTACTATTTTTTGCAATGTATCATATCTCAATGACCACCATTGAGAGCCTTTGTAAAACGTTATAGATGGATTGAGTTTTTTTTCTGTAAAAAAATACTTTAAGTATTTAAATTTAAAGCACCTTTTAAGTAGTGATTTGTATATACCTGTAAAGTTATGTTTTTTAAAAATTACATAATCACCTCTTTTATCACTTCTGTTAACTTTGTAACCTTTGAAGTTTAAGTAAGGGCGGTAATGTTTTTCTTTAGCTACAAAAAATTCAATGAAATCTTTTGATATATTCTCAGAGTAAAATTTTGTTATCTCTTTCGCGTTTTTTAGGGGGTAATCTTGTCCACTAATTAAGACTATTCTATCTTCTGGTTGTACAGGAAATAGTTTTAAATTTTGTATTAGATTAAGTGTTGCTTGAACTTGTGAAAAATCTCCCCAAATACAGTTAACTCTGTTCTCTATGAAATGTATGTTTTTTTTATAACTAATTTCTTTAAATATATCGATAGAAGTTTTAGAATCAATGTGAATTAGAAAAAAAACTTGATCATCTGTCAATTGACTTATCATACGTTTTAACTGTGATGGATTTGTATGAGCTTGTACTAAATAATATATTTTCATATTGAAACAATAAAAAATTATAACTTCATATTGAAGTAAATGAAATCAATATGAAGCTGTTATTGAAAAGAGTTAACTTATCTTTCGTTTTTGATTAGAAATAATAATGAAGACAAAAGATTTTACTTAATTATACTTTTTTAAACTAAAACAAATATAGTATAGTTTTGAAATAAAATATCTTTTATGATAATATAATAATTATATTTTATCTGATGCGAATTATAAATATACAGGAGATAATCTGTTTTGTAATACTAAGTCTTATAGATTCGGTCTAAATGACTATAGTTATATGGTTGACTCTGTGGGGGATAGTGGCGATTGAGAATGATAAAACATATTATTATACTTGGGTAGGAAGTGATAAGCGAAAGCCGAAAGTACAACCAGAAATGGGAGAACATGGACAGTATATGCTGAATAAGATGAAAGCTTTTACCACTATGCAGACGGTAAAGATATACGAAGATATACAAGCTCATCAAATGAGCAGAACAAAATAATAAAGAGCTCCATTAAGGAGCTCTTTTCTGTTTATATAATCGTTGATTTGTGATACGGGATATTATCTTGATATCGATATCCTGTTCTGTATCGAATATGGTTACAGATATAGTCACCGATATCAGATGTAATAAATTTAGAAGTCTTGTCTAAGTCAGTAGTTAATACTCCTGCATTGATACAGTGTAGTACTGCATCCTCTATAGCTTCAGCAGCTTCGTGTTCGCCTAAATGTTCTAGCATCATAGCTCCACTTAATATGGAAGCAATAGGATTAGCGATTCCTAGTCCTTTTGCCTGTGGATAAGAACCGTGAATAGGCTCGAATAAAGCGCTTTCTTCTCCGATAGATGCAGAAGGCAATAATCCAATAGAGCCACCGATAACACTAGCTTCATCAGAAATAATGTCTCCAAACATATTTTCTGTTAGAATAACGTCAAACTGTTTTGGGTTTAAGATTAATTGCATAGCCGCGTTATCTACAAACATAAAGTCTAGTTCAACTTCTGGGAACTCCATAGCAATGGTCTTCACTACTTTTCTCCACAGCCTAGAAGTTTCTAATACGTTTGCTTTATCTATAAGTGTCACTTTATTATTACGTTGTTTAGCAGTTTTAAAAGCTAGACGAGCGATACTTTCTATTTCTTCTTGATGATACGAGCAGATATCTACTGCTGACTTGCCGTCAGCAGAAGTGCTTTTGTCTCCGAAGTAGATACCGCTAATTAATTCTCTATAAATTACCATATCAGTTCCCTGAATGATGCTTTCTTTTAAAGGGCTTTTATTGATCAGCTTTTGATACGCTTTTACAGGACGTACATTAGCATAAAGGCCTAATTCTTTTCTAAGAGCAAGTAACCCTTGCTCAGGGCGTATCTTCGCAGACGGATCATTATCGTATTTAGGATCCCCAATCGCGCCAAAAAGCACAGCATCCGAAGCCTTGCATTTAGCTAATGTTTCCTGTGGCAAAGGATTGTTTGTTTCGTCTATAGCAATAGCTCCGATTAATGCTTCGTGATATTGTAATTGGAACACATAGGTCTGTGCCGCTGCGTTTAATACTTTTATTGTCTCGTGGATTACCTCAGGGCCTATACCGTCTCCCGATAATACCGCTATATTGTATTTGTTCATCATGTCTAGTACGATTTAGTTTGTTCAAAGGATTTTATTGCATCCTTTTTAGCAATTAAGAAGTCTATGTCGTCATATCCATTTAGCAAACAGATCTTTTTATACGGATCTAGTTCATAGTGCTCTTTTTGATTATTGACTGTAATAGACTGTTGTTCCACATCCACATCTATCTCTACATTAGGGTTATTTTGTACTTCATTAAATAAGTAAGAGAGATACTCCTTACTTACCATAATAGGAAGTACACCATTGTTTAAAGCATTCGTTTTAAAGATATCTGCAAAGTAACTACTCACAATCACTTTAAAACCATAATCAGATAAAGCCCATGCTGCGTGTTCTCTACTACTTCCACACCCAAAATTATTACCAGCGATTAATATCTCACCAGTGTATTTAGGGTTGTTTAGAGAGAAGTCTTTTTTCTCACTACCATCATTGTTATATCTCCAGTCTCTAAATAGATTATCACCGAAGCCTTCTCTGTTTATACTTTTTAAGAAGCGAGCAGGTATGATCTGATCTGTATCTATATTCTCTATAGCTAATGGAGTAGCAGTAGATGTTATCTTAGTTAAGGCTTGCATATTCATTCATTTTAGAGTAAGTAATCTTTCCTTCTACAGCTACGATAGCTGCTGTTAATGGGCTTGCTAATAAGGTACGAGCTCCTTGTCCTTGTCTTCCTTCGAAGTTTCTATTTGAAGTAGAAACACAGAATTCGCCTGATGGTATCTTGTCTTCATTCATCGCTAGACAAGCAGAACAGCCTGGTTGTCTAATTATAAAACCAGCTTCTTGGAACACTATATCTAGTCCTTCTTCTTTAATCTGAGCGACTACTTTTTGTGAACCAGGTACTATTAGAGCATTGATGTCTTTAGAGATTTGCTTTCCTTTAATATAAGAAGCAGCTACTCTAAAGTCTTCTATTCTCGCATTCGTACAACTACCTATAAATACGTGTTTAATCGGTATCGTATCAATAGCCTGACCAGGTAATAATCCCATATAATTAAGAGCTTTCTCTTCTGATTCATTTTTATTGAATGGAATGAACGTATCTATGTCTATTCCCATACTTGGGTTAGTACCATAAGTAATCATCGGCTTGATATCCTCAGCATTGAAGTGATATTCACAGTCAAATTGCGCATCTTTATCTGTTGGTAACGTTGACCAGTAAGCCACTTTTTGATTCCACTCTTCTCCTTGAGGAGCAAAGGTTTTGTCTTTTACATAGTCAAAAGTAGTTTTGTCAGGAGCTATCATTCCTCCACGAGCTCCCATCTCTATACTCATATTGCAGACCGTCATTCTCCCTTCCATACTCATCTCTTCAAATACGTTACCAGCATATTCACAGAAGTATCCCGTACCCGCATCTGTTCCTACCTGAGAGATGATATATAAGATCACATCTTTTGGTTGTACATGAGCATTAAGCTTACCACTTACAGTGATACGCATAGTCTTTGGTTTATTCATTAAGATACATTGACTAGCGAATACTTGCGCTACTTGGCTCGTCCCGATACCAAATGCTATAGTTCCGAATGCGCCATGAGTAGAAGTATGACTGTCTCCACAGACCATACTCATACCTGGCTGAGTAATACCAAGTTCGGGTGCGATAATATGCACTATTCCTTGGTATGGGTGTCCTAAATCATAGTAAGTAATGTTGTTTTCCTTACAGTTAATTGCTAATTGTTCTACTTGCTGTTTTGATAAAGGATCTTTTATTGGTAATTCTTGATTTAGAGTAGGTACATTGTGATCCACTGTAGCGATGATTTGTTGAGGTCTAAAGACAGGAATCTCTCTCTTCTTTAGTTCATCAAAGGCTTGTGGACTTGTTACCTCATGAATTAGATGTTTGTCAATATATAATATATCCGGACCGTTCTCAATACTTTCTACGACATGGGCATCCCATACCTTGTCAAATAATGTTTTTGGTGTTTTACTCATTTTCTTTGTTTGTTTAGGCGTGTTTAATAATCTGGTTTTGTGTATACATATTCATAATGGCAAATAAGTCTACTTCGGTTACTTCTTTTTTAGTATCTGCTACGCCTAAGAAATATTCGTATAAAGTATCTAGTTCTGTTTTAGTGACATCATATCCGATATTCTTGAAGCGATATGCTAAGGCAGATCTACCACTACGTGCTGTTAGAATGATAGAAGAAGCGTCTACACCTACATCTTTAGGGTCAATAATCTCATAAGTGTCTCTTCGTTTAATCACTCCATCTTGATGAATACCAGAACTATGAGCAAAGGCATTCGCACCTACGATAGCCTTATTCGGTTGTACTACCATTCCCATCGTAGAAGAAGTCAACTGACTTAAGTGGTTTAACATCGTCGTATTAATATCTGTATGAAAGCCTAAATTTTCATGTTGTTTTAAGATCATGACTACTTCTTCTAGAGCAGTATTACCTGCGCGTTCACCTATACCATTGATAGTACACTCGATCTGTCTAGCTCCATTGATTATTCCAGCGATAGAATTAGCAGTAGCCATTCCTAAGTCATTGTGACAATGACATGATAAGATGACGTTTTCTATTCCTTTGACATGATCTCTTAGGTACTTGATTTTGTTTCCATAATCTGTAGGTAGACAGTATCCAGTAGTATCTGGGATATTGATCACTGTCACCCCTGCTTGGATCACTGCTTCACAGACTTTCGCTAGATAAGCATTATCAGTTCTACCAGCGTCTTCTGCATAGAACTCTACGTCGTGTACATACTTCTTAGCATAAGCTACAGCTTCTGCAGCACGATCTATAATGGCCTCTTGTGTTGAGTTAAACTTGTATTTTATATGTGAGTCAGATGTACCGATACCTGTGTGTATTCTTGGTTTTTGTGCAAACTCTAATGCTTTAGCTGCCGAATCTATATCTTTTGTATTCGCACGAGTAAGTGCACATATTTTAGCGTTTTTAACGATTTTACTAATCGCCTGAACAGCTTCAAAGTCACCAGGACTAGAAATAGGAAAACCTGCCTCAATCACATCAACACCTAATTCATCGAGTTGCTGAGCAATAGTTAACTTTTGTTGTTTATCTAGTTTACAACCAGGTACTTGTTCTCCGTCTCTTAATGTGGTGTCAAAAATCTCAATCTTTTCAGTTTTCATATTTTTATGTTTTTAAATAACTTTAGACAAAAGTGTATAAAAGCTTTTTGTTAACTTTATCAAAAAAACAAAAACTACAATGTTAAAAAACCAATTTCAATATCTAAGTTGTTGTTTTTTAGTTTGTTAAAATATTTTTTATTACAATGTCAAATTGGGGGAAAGACTGGTTATTTATATTGATAAAATCTTTGACAAGGTCAGAGAAACGTCAATTTACTTTATATGTGAATAGGTTGCAGAATAATGCAGATGCTAAATTCATCTCTTTATTTAATGCGATGGATAAGATGGAGGAGTATGATGAGCAAGTTATTCTCAAACAAAAAATAACGAGTAAACAACAATTATCCAACTTAAAAGCAAATCTGTATAAAGCTATTTTGGCTAGCCTTCGTATGAATCCTAGTAAGAAAAACGTAAGAATACAGATACGTGAACAATTAGATTTTGCAACCATTTTGTATCAAAAAGGATTACATAAGCAAGGGCTAAAAATATTAGACAAGGCGAAACAAATCGCTTTAGATGTAGAGGAGAAAAGCCTGGCTCTAGAGATTATAGAACTAGAAAAGGTAATCGAATCTCAGTATATCACTCGTAGTATTACGGGGCGTGCAGACGAGCTTATCGCACAGTCTAATGACCTGATTATACAGAACTATTATGCGACTAAGTTATCTAATCTATCACTGAAGTTCTATAACGAGATGCTTACCTCAGGGTATGCTAAGAGCGAGGAAGATAAGCAAGAGCTAATTACCCGATTTAGTGATCAGCTCTTAGATATAGATGTGAAGGTGCTTAACTTTAGAGAGAAGTTGTGGTACTTTAAAGCACATGTGTGGTTGTGTTTTCTAATCCAAGATTATCACAATGCTTATAAATACGCTAAGCTATGGGTGACGCTATTCTATGAGCATCCTAAGATGATACAGAGTCATCCTATATGGTATTTAAAAGGAAATTCTTATCTATTTAAAATCTTATTGTTATTTAAATCAGTGGATAAGTATATTTATTGGAATGCTAAGTTAGAAGAACAATTAACTTTAGAGAGTTTCCCTCAGTCTATGAATATAGATTCTCAGCGATTCTTATTACAGTTTAGTAATAAGTTGAATATAGAGTTTATACAGCAGACTTATAATGGCAGTTTACTTTTTGTCAAGCAATTACAGCGTGGTATTAATGAATATCGAAATATGATCGATGAGCATCACTTCCATATTCTGTATTTTAAAGTAGCCTCTTTGTATTTTGGGTACAAGAAGTATGAAGATTCACTTGCTTATACAGCGCGCATTTTGAACAAATCTGACTATTCTGTACAAGAAGATTTACTATTCCATACGCGCATCTTATCTCTAATGGCACAGTATGAGTCTGGACAAGATCAGTATTATGAAGATTTTATTAAAGCCAATAGAACCTTGATGAAAAAGATGAAAAATAAAACACAGATACACGACACCTTTATGAGGCTATTCGAAGGGCTATTAGGGGCATCGGCTAAAGATCAGAAGGTTGTTTTAGAGCGATTTGTAAAAGAAACTGAAGAGCTCTATACGAATAGATTTTATGTGAGAAGTATTCTCTATATAGATGTCCTAAATTGGGCAAAAAAGAAAATAGTTTAGTTTAAATATATCGACTTATGCAATGATAAAAGCCACATAGACTTCTTAGTTTATGTGGCTTTGTTTGATTAAAATGTGTTGGATGTTTCAAAAGAATTACTATCTTCGCCACAGTATTAGAAAATAATACAGTATTTATTCCATAGAAATAGGTTATACTTAGTTGTATATGAAAAGGGAATCGTGTGAGAATCACGAACTGTCGCGCAACTGTAAGTAATTCATTAATTTTTTATCCAAGTGATCCACTGTTATTACTTAAGTAATGGGAAGGATGATAAAAAATAGTTACAAGTCAGGAGACCTGCCTAATTCTGTTTATAGACTATGCTTTCGCGGTTTAGAGCTTTATGTCAAGTTGGAATGTGTTTATTATTTAATCCATGAGATTATAGTCTGTATAATCTAGGATAAGCACATTGTATCTTTTCATTTAATTCCAAATCATTTTCTCGAATAGCAGTTTGATAGATTTCTATCTAGTTTATAGTATTGTCTGAATACTGTAGGATTAACGAATATAACTATGTTAATAGAAGCAGAGATAGAAGAACGCAAATCGAAGGCAATCACTAGTGTCTTTAAGGTAGTATTTCCAGATACTACTAATCATCATAACACGATGTTCGGTGGACGAGTAATCATGATGATGACAGAGACAGCATTTATGACTGCTACGCGTTTTTGTAGAAAGAACTTTGTGATTGTTAGCAGTGATAAGATTGACTTCAGCAAGCCGATACCAGCAGGCTCATTAGTAGAGATGGTAGGCGAGGTAGAGTCTATCGGTAATACGAGTATTCGCATCCGTGTCAATGTGTACAGAGAGAAGATGAGAGAGGATGAACGCATCCAAGTAGTGACAGGAGTATTAACACTCGTAGCATTAGATGATAATTTCAAACCGATATCTATATTAGACTAGGTTTTATACAAGTAAATTTTGTAAGCATCTTACATTTTTTAGTTTTTGGTAGGGGGATAGACAGGTTAGTGTTTATCCCCATTTTTTTTGACTCCTTTTAACCCAGAATCAGTGATAGACAGATAAACGAAAAGTAATTATACAAAATAGCTCTGAATTAGTGATACAAGCATACTATAGTATGGTTTTAGAGCTAATGAAAGAGATATGAAGTAGAATTGCTTTGTAGTATTTGGCTAACGCTTATTCTGGGTTTAATCTAGTCTTTGAGATCTAAACATTGGTTTCATTATAGCTATCTAACTCCATTTATAAACCTTTTATAAGAGGTATAATCTTAAAAATAATAAACTCATTTTTTTACTTTTTGATTCAAAAATTGACCTTTTATAACGAGTTTTTATAGAGTATACTTCCTTTTTTTTGATAATTAGCTCTGTAAAGACCTATAATTAGTTCTTTTTGAAAAAAAGGATGACATTTTTTTTAAGAGTGATTTCTGTTTAATGTGTTGATTTATAGTGTTTTGTTTGTTTAATGTGTAGAATGAATACTTTCTTTATATCCCCTTAAAGCCTTATAAACAGTAGTTTGACTGCAATTCCTTCGACAGTTGGTGGACAATAAGCCGTATTTAGTGGGCAAAAGAGGTCGTTAGTCGAAGAATTGTCCTTTTATTGACCATGTATTCTCCTTGGATATAAGGTTAAAATAAATTTGAGAAATAGTGAATCTGTCAGATAATGTCTGGGATTTTGGAAAGGGACTTTATAGTTTTGGATTCACTTGTAAAAAACCAATAAACATCACGCATGAAAGGATTGTTAAACATTGTATTAACAGTGGTATTAGCTACTACAACTATGACTGTATATGGTCAAAAAAAGAAAAGAAATGTAAAGCAGTATAATAGTGTTGAGGTATATCGTGCCAATGATGTTATTCAAGATTTATTAAAATCAGGAAGAGATACGGTTTTTACGAGACATTATTTAAGCAGCTTCTTAGTAGACTCTACGCGTTTATGGAAAGAAGAAGTAAAGTATACAGGAGAAAAACTGGACGATAATAAATATAAGCTGTCTGCTCAGAGTAGGCTTAAAGAAAAGAATTCGGGTGAGTTAAAGCTAAATACCGAAAGTGAGAAGGTATATCATAAGAATAAATCAGATGCTGTTCATATATTGAATAGGAGATATCTATTAGATGGATTAGTAGAAGAGGTAGTTCATCAGAATAAACAATATGTTGTCAAATGTATAGATAAGGAAGGGAACGTGTTGAATGAAACAGGATGCCTTCGCTACTCTCAGACACCTTTCCCAGTTGAAAAAACAGAAAAGTTTCAAAACAATCTACAAAAAACAATAACTAATCTAGTAAGTAAGAGTAAAGGTAGACTACCTCGTTATATCATATTGGCTATTGAAGCAGATTATGAGAGCCAACGTTGGAATCTAGCTTTAGACTTTCCTAAAGAGTATAAGTTAGGCTCTGATATGCACACTAGTTTAGTAGCTGCTATAGCACATGTGTTAAATAATGAGAAACTAGAAGAATATCATTTTGATAAAGATATTAATGGTAATTATTATAATAGAACTATGTTTATCCCATTATCTTTTAGATGATAAGAATAGTTAGAGATTAAAGAACTCTAGAGTATTGAAAATATAATGTTTTGAAGAAGGAATGATCTAAGAGAATAGTAATAGTTATCTAGGTGATAGGTCGTTTAGAACAAGAGTAATCTTAAATAGAAAGTATTTATACAATAAAGTAGGTGAAAAATACTTTTATAGTTATATGTAATTAAATTATAGAATAAAGAAATAGATATGATAATGAGACAAATGCAATTAAATAGAATAACGGCGTTAATACTTTTTTTAATTTCAGTATTAGGATATGGTCAGGGGGGACCAGCTTCTGATGCGCTTATAATTAATAGGTAGCTTTTAAGTGGATATGATATTGTAAAAGAGTTAAATAAGCAAGAGAAAGATACATTGTTTACTAGATACTTTAACAGTATTAATGCTGTTGATTCTGTATCTACGTGGGACAGAGTAGTGAAGTATACAGGGAAAAGCCTAAAGGATAATCAGTATTTACTAATGACTAAGACTTATAAGCTTGATATAGAAACAAGAAAATTAGTTAAAGAGGAAGAAAGCAAAAGAACTTTATTAGATAAGAAAGGAAAGAAACAGGTCTACATAAGAAAGCAATTCTTAAAAGGGGGGGCTAGTAGAAGAGTATAAGAGTGATAAAGGGAAGGAGACCATTAGCTGTTATGATAAAAATGGAGCTAAGTTAAACGATAAGGGATGTCTGCTATATAGTTATTCTAAATTTCCAGGACATAAGTTTGAGGCTTTATCTATAGATGTAAAACAGGGAATACAGAATCTTCTGTATAGTTCTAAAGGAAAAATACCTTCTTACATCTTGCTGAATATAGAAGCGGATTATCTAAGTAAGAAATGGTTTGTAATATTTTCTTTTCCTGAAGACTATAAAGTGAGTAATCATTTGTACTCGGGTTTAGTGATTAATATTCTTAATGCCCTAAATAGTTTAAAAATAGAAGAGTATCACTTTAATAAAGATTTATATGGTAATTTCTATAATCGTAACTATACTATTCCTTTGACATTTATAGCTCACCATGGATAGTTATAGTGTGTTAAATGATAGAATGTAAGTTTTGTATGAAATATTAATAATAAGTTAAAGTTTTATCTTTTTTGTCAGATAATGTCTAGGATATACGGAGTGGACTTTCTAGTTTTGATTTTATATGTAAAATATTAAATCAAACCTCAATGAAAGTATTATTTAAATCAACGCTATTATTTGTAGCTATAGTTATATCTTCACTTGGTTATAGTCAGACTACACCAGGCGGAAGTGCCCTTAGACAGAGTCGAATGAAATTTACGGGGAATGATATTATTAAGAGTATTCTAAAAAAGAATGAGAATATAACTTTTACACGCTATTTCAACGGTGGATTTGAGGTTGATTCTACTCGTTCTTGGACAAATAGAGTGGTCTATACAGGTAGTGTATTAGCTGATAATAAGTATGAGTTTAAATCAAAAATATATAAGAGAGATTTAAATACTAAAGAAGAAACTCTTTATATGGATAGGGTTGTAACCTATCTTAATAAAAAAGAAAAGGGTTCTACACTTGTTACTAAGCAATTTTTGTTGGATGGATTGATAGAAGAGATTACAACTGTAAATAAAGAAAAAGTGATTAAATGCTATTCTAAAGATGGAAAAGTTATTAATACTGATGGTTGTTTGTTATATACTAGATTTAAGTTTCCAAAGGATAAAATGATAGATTTATCTGAAAAAGTGAAGGCAAAAATAACTAATACTATTTATACTAAGAATGGTTCTGTGCCTAATTATATATTAGTAAATATTGAATCTGATTATAAAGCTCAAAAGTGGAATCTGGCATTAGATTTTCCTAGAAATTATAGTTCAGATAATGCTATGTATACTGAATTAGTGACAGATATTATGTATGCTTTAAAAAATGAAAAGTTAGAAGATTATCATTTTAATAGAGATATTAATGGAAATTACTATAATAGCAATTTGATTGTTCCAATTACTTTTAATAAAGCAGTGAATAAAAGATAAGATATTAACTTGGTATAATATGATTGGCGATATAAACTAATTGAGTGTAACATTCAATAGGGAAGAGATAGAAATGAATACGCTCTGATGACTAGTCATCAGAGCGTATTTTTTATACTATTTAGAGTTGTTGCTAAAGAAATAATAAATCACATATAACCATCCGAGAAAGAAATGGACAATGGCCCAAAGAATAGATTTATTTCTCGTCCAAGATAGGAATACTGCGATAAGCGAACCTAGTGTAAGTCCACCTCCCCATATCTTGATGGAGGGACTATCTGCAAAGGCTGAGGTCGTGATAAGGATCATGGCCGTGATCCAAAATGCATGAGATTTGTTCATAATGATTTTGTTTTTTGTGTTAATTACCTATAAAGTTAATAAAAAATAATTTTATAACTAATTGTAATTTAGAGTTGTAATGGAAATAAGGATTGTATTACAACGAAATGTCAAAAACAAAAAGCTCAAGAATCCTTGAGCTAGTAGAGTAATATATCGATTTATGGCTATGGTGATAAATGAAAAAAGCTACTCATAGAGAGTAGCTTTATATGTTGCTTAGTGCTTATGCAAGAATGCTTGTCTTTGTAAAAGAGTTTCTTCACTTTCGACATGGTTGTCGTCAGGAATACAACAATCTACTGGACAAACTGCCGCACACTGAGGTTCTTCGTGGAATCCTTTACACTCTGTACACTTAGAAGGTACGATGTAGTAGAACTCATCAGAAACAGGTTCTTGAGCTGCTTCAGCATCAACTTCAGTACCATCAGGTAAAACTACCTTACCTGTTAAGGCTGTACCGTCTTTATATCTCCAGTCATCTGCTCCTTCATATATCGCTGTGTTAGGACATTCAGGTTCGCAAGCTCCACAATTTATGCATTCGTCTGTTATAATGATTGCCATAGCTTATATTTTGTTTTATATGTATTAACTTTGTATGCAAATTTACACCCAAAACAATTCACAAACAAGTCAATATGAATTTAGATGTTAAAAAAAATGCATTTGTTAAGTTAGGTCAATTTTTGAGCCAATTCGCTGCAAATGAATTTGTAAAAAACAATGATGTATGTCATAATGATGAATTTTTTTCAAAGTTTGAAGAGCTGATTCACAGCTCAGTAAACTACAATGGATGGTTCACATTAGAACAAGTAGTGATCTCGATCAACTCTTGGGCAAGTGCGTTGACACAAGATAATTTAGAAAAGTGGACTTCAAAATATGATTTTTCTACTGAGCCTAATAAGCGAGTAGGATTGATTTTAGCAGGTAATATTCCTTTAGTAGGATTTCACGATTTTATCAGTGTATTGATTTCGGGTAATATTGCTAAGGTAAAAATGTCTTCTAATGACCAAAAATTACTTCCTTTTTTAGCGAATTACTTAGTAGCTGTAGAGCCTGGATTTGCTAGTCGTTTTGATTTTATTGAAGGGAAGATGGAAGGATTTGATGCAGTGATAGCTACAGGAAGTAATAATACAGCTCGTTATTTTGATTATTACTTTAATAGTGTTCCTAATATCATTCGCAAGAATAGAAACTCTGTTGCTGTCTTAGATGGTACAGAGAGTCATGAGGATATGGTGGCTTTAGGTAAAGATGTGTTTACATACTACGGCTTAGGATGCCGTAATGTATCTAAGATATTCGTACCAGAAGGTTATGTATTTGATAGTTTTTATCAAGGTATGTTTGAGTACAAAGATGTTATAGAATATGAGAAATATTCTAATAACTATGATTATAATAAAGCTGTATTCTTAATGAGTGAGTTTAAGATTCTAGATAATGGATTCTTAACTGTGAAAGAGGATAAGGGATATGCTTCACCTATATCGTCTGTATTCTATGAATACTATACTGATATTAATGAGGTAAAAGCGAGACTAGCTCAGGATGTGGATAAGATACAATGTATCGTGTCTAATAATCTAGTAGATGGCAGTATTGCTTTTGGACAGACACAAGAACCACAGTTATGGGATTATGCTGATAATGTGGATACTATTGAATTTTTGTTAGGATTGTAATGATTAGAGATGGCACGGATTATAAATCCGCGCCAACTGATATACGGAACAGGTTACAAACCACACCAGCATTAGTAGAGACGCAATATTTTGCGTGTCACAGTTAATGTTTACAGAACATGGCACGGATTGCAAATCCGCGCCAACTGATATACGGCGAGGGTTACAAACCACACCAGCATTAGTAGAGACGCAATATTTTGCGTGTCACAGTTA
>NZ_DAMANB010000001.1:0-154445 GCF_032073645.1 Myroides sp. | reverse complement strand
ATGTTTACAGAACATGGCACGGATTACAAATCCGCGTCAACTGATATAAGGCACAGGTTACAAACCACATCAGCATTAGTAGAGACGCAATATTTTGCGTGTCACTGTAAATGTTTACAGAACAAGGTACGGATTACAAATCCGCGCCAACTGATAGATTAATTTTAGGATTATAGACTGAACAATTTCACGATATCACAAAAAAACGACATTACAAAAAAACGATTTCACAGTTTCACAAATTCACAGTTTCACAGAAAAAACAACAAAACATGATTAAAGTACATAATTTCTGTGCAGGGCCATGTCTATTACCAGATGAGGTATATAAAGGAGCTGCAGATGCTGTATTGGATTTTAATGGAAGTGGATTATCTATACTTTCGATTTCTCATCGCAGTAAGGAGTTTATAGCTGTACTAGAAGAAGCACAGCATTTGGCTCTGTCTCTGTTGGGACTAGATGGGAAGGGGTATTCAGCTCTATTCTTACAAGGAGGAGCAAGTATGGAATTCTTAAGGGTTCCATATAATCTAATGCAGAAACGAGCAGGATATATCGATACAGGTAATTGGTCTTCTAAGGCTATAGCACAGGCAGAAACATTCGGTCAAGTTGAGGTATTAGCTACTTCTAAGGATAGAAAATATGCTTATATCCCAGAAGATATCGTTATTCCTTCGGGGCTAGATTATGTGCATTATACTTCTAATAATACAATATATGGTACGCAGTTTAGCGATGTGCCTAAGGCAGACTGTCCGATAGTCTGTGATATGAGTTCGGATATTTATTCTAGAGTATATGACTGTGATAAAATAGACCTAATCTATGCTGGAGCACAAAAGAATATAGGCCCAGCAGGGTTAAGTGTTGTTTTAGTAAAAGATAGTATTCTTGGTAAGTCAGGTCGTATGATACCTCAAATGATGGATTATGCTGAGCATATCGATAAAGGTAGTTTATATCACACAGCTAATGTGTTTGCTATATACACGAGTTTATTAAACTTGAGATGGTTACAACGTTTAGGAGGTGTAGAGGCTATCGAAAAGATTAATAATCAAAAAGCAGCTACTCTATATCGTGCTATAGATGAGTTAGATTATGTAGTAGGACTAGCTGATGTAGCATATCGATCAAAGATGAATATGACTTTTGATTTTAAAGAAGAGACAATGAGAAGGGTCTTCGATACATTGTGTATGGAGGCGAATATCACCAATATAAAAGGTCATCGAGTAGCTGGAGGATATCGCGCTTCTCTGTATAATGCCTTGAAACAAGAGAGTGTGGATGCTCTAGTAGAAGTGTTACATACGATGAAATCAAAGATTTAATAAAGAATCAAATAACGCAGATGAGAATATTAGCGAATGATGGTATCCCAGAAGAAGTAAAGAACGACTTAGAGGGATTGGGATTTGAAGTAAAAGAGGTTCGTGTAGCTCACGAACAGTTAGTTAATTATACAAGTAAGAATGAGATAGAGATTCTGTTGTTACAACAGGGAACTTTATTGAATAAAAAAATGATAGATGAGATGTCCCATCTAAAAGCTATTGTTTTTGCAGGTACTTCGATAGACTTAGATAGTATAGATTATATCAAAAGTTGTGGTATTAAGGTAATATGGGCAGAAGAAGCATTGTCTAATGCTACTGCAGAGTTAGTATTTGCACATTTGTTTTCGGGATGTCGTTTGTTACAAGAGTCGAACCGCAATATGCCTTTAGAAGGCGATGCTAGCTTTAAATCTCTACAGCAGTCTTATAGCAATGGGATTGAATTAGCAGGTAAGACACTTGGGATTATAGGTTTAAATACAGCAGGAGAGAAGGTGGCTCAAAAAGCGTTGGCTTTAGGAATGAATGTGTTGTATACAGATGCCTCAGTACCTGAGATTAAAGCTGACTTTGTATTGCCAAATGGAATACACTTTAGAGTAGATTTGGCTTCTACAGATATGCATAGATTATTACATGATTCTCATTTTGTCACTATTCATACTAAACATTATCAAAAGTATATCTTAGATAAAGAGGCATTTAGTCATGCTCATAACTTGATAGGAGTGATTAACTGTGCTTATCCAGAAGCGATTAACGAAGTAGATTTAGTGGATGTAGTAAATGCTGAAACGGTATTGTTTGCTGGGATTGATCGATTCGAAGAGGAGCCTCATCCCGCTATTCAAGTATTGATGCAACCTGCCTTTTCTTTATCTCCTAATATTAATGCTTCTACTGATGAAAGTAAAGTGTTAATATGGGATGAAATTTTTGAGAAAATGCAAGTATTGCGAAAATAATAAGTAGTTTTATACATCTAAAAAATAAAACTATGTTAGAGCAAATTACAAAATTAGTAGAACAGATTAGTTCTAGTGAAGTGGCTAAAGGTGGGATCACGTCAGATCTTACAAGTGCAGTTACTAAAGAAACAGGAGACAGTATTATCAATGGATTAAAGGATAGTGTTAGCTCTGGAGATATTAGTGGATTGACTAATTTATTATCAGGTCAAGCTTCTAATATTGCATCTAATCCTATCGTAACAGGTATGATAGGTAACCTTATCAGTGGATTAGTTGGTAAATTAGGTTTATCAGAAGGTGTAGCTGGAAGTTTTGCTAATGGTGTAGTACCGCAAGTGGTATCAGCTATAGTAGCTAAAATACAAGGAGGAGAATCAGGTTTTGATATGTCTACAATCCTAAGTGGACTAGGACAAGGAGGAGCACAAGATATGCTAGGGTCTTTACTAGGAGGAAAAGAAGGATTAGGAGGAGCAATCGATAAATTAAAAGGATTGTTCTAGTCGTTATAACGCATTAATATAGAGGCGATTATTCATACAATGAATAATCGCCTTTTTTTATTATTTAGATTTATTAAAAATAAATACTCGCATAACTTGATTTTATGTTAAGTTTTACTATATATTTGCACTTATATAAAATTAGTCTAAATAATAATTAATATATTGTTGTTGGTAATATGTTGATTATTAGATTTTTATTTTTTTGTTGCTAATCATAGTTAATTATGGAATATCTAAATAGCTGTTAAATATTTATGGTCTAAGTAAACACTTATATGTGATTTATAAACTAGTTAAATATTCAATGCATAGTAATCAAAAGGTGTTGTGTCAAGTTCTTTATTGCCTTTTGAGAAATACAATCTTAAATGAAAAAATATATACTACTTACGTTCTTATTCTCTTTTAACCTTTTATGTCATGCTCAACAACTGGCTTATTCTATAAAAGGAAAAGTGTTAGATGAAAAAAATGTACCAATAGCTTATGCAACCATTGTTGGTATCGAATCTAATCAGTCTACTCAGACTGATGAAAGAGGAAACTTTGAGTTAAAAGTTCCAAATAAAAAAGAGACCATAGAAGTTAGTTTTATGGGATACAACTCTTTTAAAAGCAATATTACTTTTGATCAAGAAACTACTAAAGTACTGTCAGTAAAATTAAAAGAACAACAACAGCAATTAAGTGAAATTAATATTAAAGCTAAGAGTGCTAGTGAAAAAGTAAGGCAAAGTGCTTATACTGTCAACGCTGTAGAAGTAAAAGCTTTAGCCAATACAGTATCTGATGTCAATCAGATTTTAAACCGAAGTGCTGGAGTACGTGTGCGAGAAGAAGGGGGACTTGGTTCTAACTTTAATTTTGCTCTAAACGGCTTTAGTGGAAATCAGATCAAATTCTACTTAGATGGAGTTCCATTAGAGGGAGTAGGATCTTCTTTCCAACTAAACAATATCCCTGTAAATATGATAGAACGCATAGAGATCTATAAAGGGGTAGTTCCTATTAGTTTAGGAGGGGATGCTCTAGGAGGTGCTCTAAATATTATCACTAAGAATACTAAGAGCAAATATTTAGACGCCACAGTTTCTTATGGATCTTTTAATACTGTGCGTTCATCTGTCAATATGGGAATGACTACAGATAAAGGATATAAGTTTCAATTAAATGCTTATCAAAACTATTCTGACAATGATTATAAAGTGAATGTAGATGTTCACAATTTTGAAACAGGAGTACTTACGCCAAAGAGAGTTCGTCGATTCCACGATCGTTATCACAATGAAGGAATTGTCCTAAAAGGAGGTATGGTGAATAAGTGGTATGCTGATGAGTTACTATTTGGGATTACGTTAGGAAAGAATTACAATCAGATCCAGACTGGGAATAGAATGGAAGATGTCTATGGCGGTCGTTTTACTAAAGGGGACTTAATATTACCAAGTTTTAGTTATACAAAGAAAGATTTCTTAGTAGAAAATCTGAATGTTTCTGTAAATGCTAATTATAATCTAGGTAGTGAACAATCTGTAGATACAATGAATAGATTGTATAACTGGGATGGAGATTATATTATAAAAAATACTTTAAAGAAAGAAGGAGGGGAGATAGAGAGAAGAAGATTTAAGTACAAAAATAATAATGGATCAGTAATCGCTAATGCAAATTATGCACTAAGTGAGCATCATCTGTTTGCGGTAAACTATAATCTATCTTTATTTAATAGAAAAGGAGAGGATTTATTAGACGCTACGTTAAAGAATAATAATCTACCTAAGAAATCTAATAAGGCTATATTAGGTTTTAGTTACCAGTATACGCATAATGAAAAGTGGAACGCGATAGCATTTCTAAAGAAGTACTTCCAATATAATTACTCAGAACGCTATTATAACGAGACTTACTTCACACAAGACAATAGACAGAACTTTACTGGATATGGAATAGCTACAGCTTATAATATACTGCCAGACTTACAAGTAAAAGGGTCTTTTGAACATAGCATACGTATGCCAGAAGCATATGAGATGTTTGGGGATGAGGTAAACTTAGCTTCTAATTATAATCTAAAACCAGAGTCTAGTAATAACTTTAATGTAGGACTTCAATATGGATTTACTATTAATGAAGTAAACCAATTCAAGGTAGAGACTAATTTCTTATATCGAAAAGCTAAAGATTATATAAAGGAGGAAGTTAATACAGGACAAGGTACTGCAGCTCAAAAAGTAAATAGAAATATCGGAGGAGTTTTAGTAAAGTCATTTGATGGAGAGATAAGATATAGCTACAAAGATTTCTTCTCTGTGATGGCTAATGTTACATATCAAGATATTCTAAATGATATGAAGTATGAGAATAATTCTGAGGAAGTGAGTGCTTTATATAGAGATAGAGTGGCTAATATCCCTTATCTATATGGAAATGGGATGGTGTCATTCAATTTTAAAGAAGTATTTGGATCTAAGAATAGTTTGCGTCTAGACTATAATATGATGTATGTACAGAAATATTATTTATATGCTCCTAGTGCTGGTATCGCTAAGTATAAGAGATATATACCAGAGCAATTCTCACAAGATATCAGTTTGCATTATGCTATTCGTGATGGAAGATATAATGTGGCAGTAGAGGTGAAGAATCTAGCTAATAAGACATTGTATGACAACTTCAGTTTACAAAAGCCAAGTCGTTCAGTGACTTTAAAACTGAGATATAATTTATAAAAAACATAATTAAATATAATATGAATATCATAAAAAAAACACTAAGTCTATTATCACTTGTATTAATAGCATCATGTAGTAGTGATGACAACTCATCATCAGAAAAACCAACAACTCCTGAAGAAGGTAAAAAAGCTAGTTCTTATGTATTTGTGATTAACTCCTTGACAGGACAAGAAGGAGGAACAAAATATATAGCAACCGCATCGTCATTAACAGAAGGTGTTATAAAAATAGATAAGAACAATGGTATCGAAACTGATTCTTATTCATTCTTCGTACAAAACAATCAATTAATGGCTGCTGTATATGGATTCAGTGGACAAAGCCCATTGACATTCTATAGTTTAAATGCTAAGAATGAAATAGTAGAGGGAACTAAACTAGCGACTGAAACAATAGGTAGTTATGGAAATATTGGAAAAACTGATGTAGTTAGTGCTACATTAGGAGGAAATCTGTTTGCTATAAATACTGAGTTAAAACAAATGACTCATAAAGGAGCTGTTGATTTTGATAAATTAAAATATAAAGATGAAGAAGCTGGAGGGCGTAATTTAACTGGGGTGTTTGCGGTAGGAACAGATAAATTATATATTCCTTATTCTGTGTCGCCAAAAGAAGGAGATACAAAATATAGAGACAATACATTTATTGCAGTAGTAGATTATCCAAGTCTTAAAGTTAGTAAAACCATTATAGATGATAGAACTGGGTTAATAGGAAGCTGGTTTGGGATGAATGGTATTCAACAAGTGGAAGATGGATCTGTATATGCATGGTCTCCTGCTGAGAAGTCTAAGAACCCTTCTGCTTTTATTAAAATCAAAAACCATGAAATAGATAAAGGATACTTCTTTGATGTACAAAAAGCATCAGGAGGACATAAGTTATCTCGTGCAGAGTACATTGGAGGTAATGATTTCTTAGTGAGCTTCTTTGTAGATAAGAATATTCAAAGCACTTGGTCTGGTGTGACTAAGTTAGCAATCGTAAATGTATCTACTCAATCTATTAGATGGATAGACACTATTGCTGATCATGCACAAATGCCATATAAACAAAAGATATATGTAGAGAAGGATAAGAAAACAGTACACTATGTAGCTCCAATAGAGAAAACAAATCGTTTCCAAGTATACAATATTGATGTTGCAACAGGTATTGCTAAAAAAGGTATTACAATCGAAAATGCAAATGACGTTACAGCTATCTCTAAATTAGAGTCTGTACAATAGTAGCATTTAAAATAAATTAGTTAGTTAGCGTGTTTTGAATTAGGCAAATTCAGAGTATAATAAGTTGTTGAAGCAGTAATCACGGAAACGTGATTACTGTTTTTTTGTTTATCTTGTATTGTAAAATTATTGACTTAATAAAATGAGTATATCAGTTATCATTAGTGATTTTATCCATTATATACGACAACCTCATACTGAAGTATTAGATATTAGCAAGAAAGAGAAAGTAAGAAGAAGCTTGGTATTAGTTGTTTTTACATTAATAGTGATAACAGTTTATATATTCAGTATTAATAAAATAGTTCCATTACCTAAGACAGCTAGATTACTTGATTTTATAGCTGACAAAGGACTGTTAGTAGCTATGTTGTTTATTGTATTATTAGGACCTTTAGCAGAGGAGGTTGCTTTTAGATTAGCTCTAAGGTTTAAGAGTTGGTATTTGTTGTTAAGTACTCCTCTTACATTAGTATATAGCCTTTGGATCTTGTATAGGTTTAATCTGAGTATAGCCTTCATAGTAGGAGGGGTATTCTACGTGATACTGTGTGCTTATCTTTATCTACATAGAAATAATATAGTGATACTTAAAGAGAGACATGAGAAGTATTTTGGGTATGTGTTTTACAGTTACACATTTTTGTTTATGATTATGCATATTAGTAACTTTTATACGATTAATACTGAAGTACTGGTATATAGCCCTTTGTTGTTTCTTCCTCAGTTCATAGGAGGACTTCTACTCGGATATATACGGATGAGATTTGGTTTTGGTTATAATTGTATGATACATATAATCTATAATACTATTCTTATGTTATTATTGTATGGGACTGGTGTTATTAAATAGATAGGTATTCTTAGAAGGTTACATTAAGTGAAGAGGATTTAACTATAAATGATTAATGTGTTTTAAATAAAAATTACAATATGTTAATTTGTAATTTTTATCTTTGAATAATAGACTTTAAAATATTGAGTTATGAATAGTATCCATTGGCATACCAAAGCTTTCGATGAGTTGACAGTGAGTGAATTATATGATATTATGCGTTTGCGTACAGATGTATTTGTGGTAGAACAAAACTGTCCTTATCCTGAATTAGATGGTAAGGATAAGAAATGTTTACACATTTATGCAACGAAGTTAGATCAAGTCGTTGCTTGCGCTCGTATTGTCCCTCCTGGGCTTAGTTATCCAGAAATAGCTATAGGAAGAGTAGCTGTCCACGCAGACTATCGCAAGGATGGTTATGGTCGTATCTTAATGCAACATGCTATAGATAAGATAGAAGAGGAGTTTGGAGCTCAAGATATTCAGATCGGAGCTCAGTGTTATTTGAAGAAATTTTATAGTTCATTTGGATTTGTAGCCTCTTCTGAAGAGTATTTAGAAGATGGTATTCCACATGTGGATATGATTAGAAAAGCATCAGAATATACTAAATAGATAAAATGCCTTAATATCATCTGTTAAGGCGTTTTTATTATACTTTTTTCTGTTTCCATTTACCTCGCCTAAATAAAATAAAGGCAAGAATAGCAATTACTAATTCGGCAGAAGGGATAGCGATAAAAGCTCCTGTAGAACCCAAATTAAAATGATAAGTCATTAAATAAGCAAAAGGTATCTGAAATAACCAGAACCCTACTATATTTATTATTGTTGGGGTAACAGTATCTCCAGCTCCATTAAAGGCATTCATCAAGGTCATTCCTGCTCCATAAGCTATAAAACCAATAGCTCCTATATACATTGCTTCTTTAGCGACTGTTTTAATAGCTTCATCAGTTGTAAAGAAGGAAGCTAAAATTTCGGCCATACTAAAGAATATAATCGTGACAATAGCCATATAGAAGACATTGTATTTTAAAGTTGCAATCACTGATTTATATGCCCTGTCGGGATTGTTATCTCCTAAGTTTTGACCAACTAAAGTAGAAGCCGCATTGCTCAATCCCCATGCGGGAAGAATAAAAAATACAAGAAGGCGTAAACATGTCAAGAAACCTGAAGAACCTATTTCTCCTCCGCTTTGCGCTACTATGCGTGCAAGAATAACCCAACTACAAGTGGATATCATATACTGTACCATACCTGGTACTGCGATTTTAATGATATTCCAGGTCATATCCCATTGTATTTTGAAGTACTTTAGTTTTAACTGGATAAGTGAATCTTTTTTAGACAGATAATACAACTGATACACTACCCCCATACTACGTCCTATAGCTGTAGAGTAAGCAGCTCCTTCTAATCCCATTTCTGGAAATATCCACCATCCTCTAACCATAATAGGGCATAGGATGATATTGATGATATTACCAAAACCAAGACTTTTCATGGCTATGGCCGCATTACCTGCGCCTCTAAATATTCCATTAATAAGGAATAAGAGCATGATGGATACACAGCTGACTAATAAGATTCTGGTATATCCGTATCCATATTCTGCTGAAGCTTCTGATGCTCCCATCCACAGTAACCAATCTTTTGCATAAATAAAACCAAGTACACTTAATACAATAGTGATTAATATTGAAAGTGTGATGGCTTGTGCTGCATTTTGCGCTGCCTTTTCTTTATCTTTTTCACCTATACGCCTTGCTACGATAGCTGTGGCAGCCATACTAATCCCTATACATATAGCGTAAATAATAGATAGTAGAGACTCTGTCAGCCCGACACTTTGTATAGCGTAGGCACTCTCTTTTAAATGACCAACAAAATATAAGTCAACTAAAGCAAACACTGACTCCATTAGCATCTCAAACATCATAGGAATAGCTAGTAGAAAAACAGCTTTATTAATGGACATATTAGTCAAGTCAAAGTTTTCATTAGAAAAGGATTGCTTGATTAAAGAAAATATATTGTTTTTTGATTTAAATGTTGTTGTTGACATATTTAATGAATTGTCTAAGGGTATTTAAGGGCTCAAAGATAAGTTGATTATGTAATTAAGATATAGGTTAGTACCTTTTTTATTCCAATGGTATTTATAAATAGACTCTGTTATTTATGTTTTTTAAGTAATTGAAAATAAGGGTGTTATTTTGATTTAGATAATTTTTTATATTTAAACTATTTAATTAGTTGTAAAACTAATTAAATAGTTGTTAGTTTGGATAACTATTTATTAGTGATGATAAGTTAGTTTTTGTTGTTAATGATTTGAATATATTTATTAATTTTTAATTATTAGTGTTATATTTATTTAATATGGCCGATCTGAAAATAATATAGATGTTAAATAATTTAAATCATAATTAGTATAAACCATAAATAACTATAGTATATGATTAAAAGGATGTATCTAACAGTAGCAGCATTATGTAGTGTGATGTTAGCTAATGCACAGGAGAAAATAGATGTAATGAGGTATGAGTATCAACTAACACTACCAGCAACTACCGCTACTGGAGATGAAGAAGCTCTTCAGAGTAGTACTGAAATTATTTATTTAGATGTTAAGGGAGGTGAGTCTAGATTTGCTAGTGAAGGAAATATTAGAAGAGAAGAGACTTTGATGGAATATTCTACTGGGGCTAAGAAAGATGCAGATTTTGCTGTGCGTATGCAAGCTTTAAGTCAATTTAAGAGTAGAGTAAAATGGGCAGTATATAAAAATGGAGCAGAATTAAACACTTATGCTTCTTCTGGTATAGAATCGTATAATGTTGGAGAAACTAATGATCTAGTGAAATGGAGTATCTCTGGAGATATAGAAGATTACAATGGGATGAAAGTACAGAAAGCAATAGGTGAGTTGAGCGGACGTACTTGGACTGTGTGGTTTACTCAAGATATCCCATTGATAGACGGACCGTATAAGTTTAAGAATCTACCTGGATTTGTAGTCAAAGCAGAGGATAGTACAGGAGACTACAAGTTTGAGTTCTTAAAGAGTGAGAGAGCTACTACTGATTTTTGGTTATCAAATAGACAAGAGAAGGCGATGAAAATAGATAAGAAACAATGGGATAAGATTAGAAATATTAATGCTAATAAAAGTTTCTCTCAGATTATGAACGAAAGAGGAGGTACGGCGACTTTTAAAATGGTAGATGAAAAAGGGAAGGATATAACCGATGAGATGACTAAAAAGAAGATGGGAAAAGAAAGTAAGCCTATAGAGTTCTATTAGTATGTTTACTGTACAAGTGTAATAAAATCAATGGATTATGAAGAAATTGTTAGTGATAAGTATAGTCGCGTTTATAACTAGTATAAGTGGATTAGCTCAAGAGAAAATTGAGGTAATGCGATATGAGTATCAGATGACCATGCCCTTAGCCAAAACGACTGATGATATTAATACTTCTAATAGTGCAACTGAAATAGTATATCTAGATGTGCAGAATAGCGAATCTAGATTTGCTAGTGAAGGAAATATTAAAAGAGAAGAAACACTTATAGAGTACACTACAGGAGCTAAAAAAACAGCAGATCATACAGCGCGTTTCCAAGCTTTAGGTCAATTTAGAAGTAAAGTAAATTGGATTATCTATAAGGATCAAGCAAACTTAAATACTTATGAAAATTCAGGAATAGAAACGTATAATGTAGAAGAACCTAGTAATTTAATTAAGTGGAATATTTCTGGAGATATAGAAGATTACAATGGTATGAAGGTACAGAAAGCGGTAGGAGAGCTGAGTGGACGTACTTGGACAGTATGGTTTACTCAAGATATCCCTTTGATAGATGGACCTTATAAGTTTAAGAATTTACCTGGATTTGTAGTCAAAGCAGAGGATAGTACAGGTGATTATAAGTTTGAGTTCTTAAAGAGTGAAAAAGTCACAGCGGAGTTTTGGCTAATGGATAGACATAAAAATGCCATGAAAGTCAATAAGAAACAATGGGATAAGATTAGGAATGTCAATGCTAATAAAAGTTTCTCTCAAATGATGAGTGAGATAGGAGCAGGAACTATTGTAAAGGTAGTAGATGAAAAGGGTAATGATATAACCAATGATAAACTAAATAAGAAGATGGGAAAAGAAAGTAAGCCTATAGAGTTCTATTAGTATAAAGTGATTAAGTAATGAAGAAGTATTTATTTAGTATTACAGTTACTGTTTTAACTGTTTTAGGAGCAGTAGCTCAGGAGAAAATAGAGGTCATGAGATATGAGTATGAGGCAACGTTTAAACCATCTATTAAGTCAGACGAAATGTTTACAGAGTCTGTATTCTTAGATGTATGGGATACTTCTTCTCGTTTTTATTCTAAAGGATATGCTACTAGGGTAGAAAGCTTAGCTAATCCTAAGAATAGGGGGCTAATAGGTAAGTCTGTTAGTATGCCTAATGAACGAACTGAGTTTGAGGCAGTATTGGTAAAAGAAAGTAATAAGCTATTCTATTTACAGATGTTAACTGGTACATTACTTAAAATAGAAAGCCCACTTAATGAGGTCAAATGGAGTATTTCTGAGGATATAGAGGTGTATGAAGGGATGAAAGTACAGAAAGCAATAGGAGAATTAAATGGACGTATATGGACAGTATGGTTCACTTCTGAAATACCTATTATAGAAGGGCCTTATAAGTTTAAGAACCTGCCTGGGTTTGTAGTCAAAGCACAGGATGATAAAGCAGACTATACTTTTGAATTTAGAAAAAGTGAGAAAGCCCAAATATCAGTAGATTTCAACGAATACGAAATAGCAGGGCTTTACAAAACTACTGAGTTAATAAAGATAAGAGAGGTTAAAGCTAATATGACTATAAAACAAGGTTTGGCAGCTCAAAGAATAATTTTTGATGAACCTGATACAATAGAAAATCAACAGGAGATGAATCGAAAGAGGGGAGATGATACGAACTATCTTGAATGGTTAAAAAAGTAAGGTTATGAAGAAGTATTTATTTAGTATTACAGTTACTGTTTTAACTGTTTTAGGAGTAGTAGCTCAGGAGAAAATAGAGGTCATGCGATATGAATATGAGGCAACGTTTAAACCATCTATTAAGTCAGACGAAATGTTTACAGAGTCTGTATTCTTAGATGTATGGGATACTTCTTCTCGTTTTTATTCTAAAGGATATGCTACTAGGGTAGAACGTTTAGCTAAAAAAGAGAATAGCGGACTAATAGGTAAGTCGTTTAGTATGGCTGGTGAACAGACACGGCTTGAAGCGGTATTAGTAAAGGAAGCTAATAAACTATTTTATGTACAGAATGTGAGTGGTACTATGTTGAAGATAGAAAGTCCAGTTAATCAGGTCAAATGGAATATAGATGATACTGTAGAGGAGTTTGAAGGTATGAAGGTACAGAAAGCTATAGGTGAACTGAATGGGCGTAATTGGACAGTATGGTTTACTTCTGAAATTCCTATCATAGAAGGGCCATATAAGTTTAAGAACTTGCCTGGATTTGTAGTCAAAGCACAGGATGATAAGGAAGATTATGTTTTTGAGTTCAGAAAGAGTGAGAAAGTAGAAATACCAGTAGACTTCAACGAATATAAACAGGCTGGATTGTATAAAACTAGTGAGTTAGTCAAGCTAAGAGAGGTTAAGGCGAATATGACAGTTAAGCAGAATTTAGATAGTCAAGGTATGATTGTTTATTTTGAAGATACTGTTGAGAATCAACAGATGCTAAATAAGAAAGTGGGAAATAGTAGTAATTACCTTGAATGGTTAAAAAAGTAAGGTTATGAAGTATTTAATAGGATGTGTTGTACTATTTTTATTATCTATTCATAGTATGGCTCAAGAGAAAAAAGACTTTATGCGTTATGAGTACTCATTGACTTTTAAGCCTTATGATGTAAAAGTAATGCCTGATAGTCTTCCTATCACAGAGAAGTTCTATCTGGATATAGACGGGAGTAATTCTATGTTCTATGATGAGTTTACTTACCAAGAATTTGTTGCTGAATTAGAAGAGATAGAAATAGATATTCAAAATTCTCAAGTGCCTTGGATGGTTTCTAAAGACTCAGGTAGCATTATTCTTTATGAGATGATTAATTCGCTAGAAGCTTATAAAGTAAAACAGCCTCTTAATCTTATTCAATGGACTATCTCAAGTGAGATAGAAGAGTATCATGGTATGAAAGTACAGAAGGCAACTGGAGAACTAAGTGGACGTAATTGGACAGTATGGTTTACTACTGAGGTACCTATAATAGAAGGACCTTATAAGTTTAAAAATCTGCCAGGTTTTGTAGTAAAAGCAGAGGATAGCAATCAAGATTATATGTTTGAATTTATAGAGGGAACAAGAGTACATAATTACTGGGTTGAATTAAAGGAATTAGATTTTTTCAAGGAAGTAACAGGTAAACAATTAAATCGATTAAAAACATTAAACGCCAATAAAACTTATATGCAACTCATACAAGAAATAGGAGGAAAGTTAATGAATGATGACAAAGAACCTTCTGATTTTATGACTAAGAAATTTGGCAAAGAGCCTAATCCTATAGAGCTTTATTAGTAATTAACCAAACGACCTTATTAACGATGAAATATGTAATATATATACTTTTCTTTATAGTAGCCTTGCCTTTACAGGCACAAGTAGTTCTGAAGGGAAAAGTAAATGGTGAGAATAAACAAGCATTATCTAATGTAATTGTTTCTATACTTAATCCAGAGACTAATGCTGTAATAGCTTATGAGATGACGGATAGCAAAGGGACTTATCAGATACCTATCAAGTCTTCTCTAACAACATTAAAGATCAAGGCATCTATAGTGAACTACAGTGTATTTGAAAAAGTGATTGAGAATAAGTCTCAGGATATTCAAATTCAGTTAGTAGATGAGTTTACACAATTAGAAGAAATATTCGTTAAAGCTTCTCCTATTACTCAACACAATGATACTCTAGTATTTGATCTTAGCAAATTTGCAGGGAAGAATGATAGAGTACTAGAAGATGTGATAAAGAAGATGCCAGGAATGGAGGTGAAGAGTAATGGAGAAATAGAATATCAAGGTAAGCCTCTAAATAAGTTTTATGTAGAAGGGAAAGACTTGATGCAAGGAAGATATGGTGCTATTACTAAAGCCTTGCCTAATCTTCATGTTAGCAAGCTAGAGGTAATAGAAAACCATCAGCCGATTAAGATGCTAGAGGGAAAAGTACCTTCAGAGAGTCCTGCTATTAATATTAGATTAAAGAATAAAATAAGTTTAAGTGGTAGTGCTAAGATAGGAGTAGGTGGTGATCCCTTTTTATGGAATAGTACTATATCTCCGATGTTTTTTAGTAAAGGATTACAGTACTTAGTAAGTTATGATACTAATAATACAGGAGAAGACCTTACTAATAAATTTAGAGCATTTGGCTCTTTTGGTTCTTTTGATGTTTATAATTATACGAAGAGTACAGGCCAGGCGCTGTCTATGAGTACAACGTCTGCTCCTGGTATTGCTAAATCACGTTATTTAGACAATAGATCTCATTATGTTTCTGCTAACTTCTTAGTGAAGTTTACAGATAAGATAGAGATGAATACGAATGCTTTTTATAACAATGATGAGGTTAAGCAATCAGGAGCACAATCTACAGAGATTAGAAACTTAGACGCAAATGGCAATGTCAGTGATGTAATTAGATATAGTAGAAAAGATGAGAACAGATACTTTAAAGAAGCATTTAACTCTAAGTTTACGATTACGAAGAATACAAAAGACAATTACTTAAAAGATTATATAACGATTAATGTAAGTAGAAATAAAGAAAGAGGACTATTATTACAGAATAACGATCCTATTAATCAGAGTGTATTATCTCCTTCTTTTAGCTTACAGAATTCATTGAGTACCCTAGTACCAGTAGGTAGTAATAAGTTTGCTAACTTTAAGTCTATTATTGACTTTACAAGAGATAAACAAGATTATGATGTGGTAGCGAATGGCAATGTGAACTTCCCAGATCAAGATTTGAAGAAATACGATTTATTAAATCAGTCATTCTTAGACAATACTTTCTATACACAGAATGCTTTATCACTTTCGTGGAAGTACAGAAAGTGGACTTTTACAGAAGAGTATAGTTTATTGTATGAGAATAAGCGTTTTGAGACAGACTTATACGGATATAATACTCAGTCTGTTTGGCTAGGGGATAATTATCAGAATGATTTGACTTACAATAGATTTGTAAATCGTTTAAATTCTAGTGTTAATTTTAAGGGAGTGTCATGGGATATGACATTTACTGTGCCTATTATATGGTCATCTATGAAGTTAGATGATAAGTCTATAGATACGAAGACTACAAAGAATGCAGTAGATTTCTCACCATCATTATACCTGTCATATAAGATTAATAATATGTGGACATTAAGAGGAGGAAGTAACTTGAGTACTAGTTATACCCCTCTTGACCAACTGTACAGTCACTATATTTTTAGTGGACTAAACTTTACAGCATATAAGGCGAAGATAGAAGACACACAGAGTATTTTTTCTTGGTTTAGGTTTGAGTTTAAAAATCCTTTTAATGGAATATTCTTTAATGGGTCTTTAAATAATAACTACCAAGAGAGAAAGATTATATTATCACAGACAATTGATGAGAATGGACAGTCTGTTTTAGAAGCTTTAGAGCAAAAGAACATTTCAAATAATCAAAGTGCTAATATTAACCTAGGTAAGTTCTTTAGTGAGTATAGCTCTAATATTAAAGGAAGTTTCTCAGTTAATAAAGGTAAGTCAGAGATATTAGTAAATGAGTATCTAAGAGATGTGAATACCTATAACTATAATTATGGATTACAATTGACGAATAATTATTTTGATTGGTTAAACTTTACTTATGATTTTAATTATATGGAGACAGAGCGAAAAGATATGAAGCAGTCAACACATTCTTATGGCAACTCACATAATCTGCGTATAGACCTTATCCCTTTTAAATCACATAGTTTTATTTGGAAGCTAGATTATAAAGAAAATGTATTTAATAATCAGAAGTTTACTAATCGATTTATGGATGTTATGTATCGCTTTAAGTGGAATAAGAAGAAGATAGACTTTGACTTCGAGTGGAATAATATCCTGAATACAAAAGAATACGAACAAGTAGTAATCAATAGTATACAGACATCAACAACTAACTTTAAACTAAGACCTTCACAATTCTTAGTATCAGTGCGATTTAATTTTTAAATAGAATATAAAAAACCTCCAATCTTTAATAATTAAGATTGGAGGTTTTCTTTTGTGGTAAAGTGATATTATAAAAACTATTTATTGAAATTTTCTAAATCACGTACATTCTTTTGAACACTCACAGCAGCGAAAAGAGATAATAAATAAGAGATAGCATAGAACCCTTTTTCACTTAAAGTCATTTCTGCATTGATTAGTCCAATAGTTAGTAATGTTATACTTGCCATGGTACCAATCCACCCTAACGTATAGAAAATAGGGGTAACAGGTACACCTTCTATCTTATCTCTAACACTCTTTTGTAAAGCAACTACTGCAAATAACCCAAATAATATAAGTGTAAAGTAAAAACCTTTCTCACTTAATAAAATCTCTGCATTCCACAGACCTACGCAATAACTAGTGATTCCAAGTCCTAAAGCTATCCAAGCTACTAATATGTATATCGCTGAAGGTTTAAATCTCTCTAGATTAATAGTGTCACTCTGTAAGTGTACTCTATTAGTAGTACTAGATGATGTTGTATTTCTTGTTTCTGTTTTTTCTTCTTCTATCATATTTTTTTTGTATTAAAGAAGTAAATATATGTATAAATTTTTATAAAATTTAATATTGTATTTTTATTTTATTATGTATTGTGTTGTTTAATTGTTTGTTGTTTGTGCTTTTTATATGAATACTAATAAGGTTGTGTTGTTTTTAGTGATTGTCTTTATTGCTTTTTTATCTTTGTCAGATGTTAGAAATCCTTTACCAAGACGAGTATATAGTAGCGATTAATAAGCCACGTGATTTATTAGTACACAAATCTTTTATAGCAAGTGATATTCAGGAGTATGCTATTCAGATCTTAAGAGATCAGATAGGGCAGTATGTTTATCCAGTACATCGCTTAGACAGAAAGACATCAGGCGTATTATTGTTTGCTTTGGATAAAGAGATTCTAAAACAGCTTAATGATGACTTTGCTACCCGTAGTGTAGAGAAGAAGTATATCGCTATCGTGAGAGGATATACGATAGATGAAGAGACAATTGATTATGCTTTGACCAATGACAATGGTCAAGTACAAGAAGCCAAAACATATTACAAAACCTTGCAGAGAGTAGAGGTAGAAATGCCATTTGGTAAGCACTTGACTTCTCGTTATTCCTTGGTAGAAGCTTATCCTGAGACAGGAAGGCAACACCAATTGCGCAAACATTTTAAACATATCTTTCACCCTATTCTAGGGAGTCGCCCACATGGCTGTAATAAGCAGAATAAGCTTTGGCTTGACAGACATGGATTAGGAGCAATGTTATTGCATGCTTTAGAACTAAAATTTACACATCCTGTTACAAAGGAAGTCATAGAACTTAGAGCGACTATTGATGAGCAGTATCGCAAGTATAACGCTGTACTAGGCTTTGACTTAGAACAGTATTATTAGGTTGGCAGTTAACGGTGTATATTACGTCCACTACATAAAGTAGAGACGCATATCTTGCGTGTCACAGTAAATAAGATAATAGTGTTATAAAGCCTCAAAGTCAGGAGACTTTGCATTGAGAGATTACGTCCCCAACATAAAGTAAATACGCAATATTTTGCGTGTCACAGTAAATAAGATAATAGTGTTATAAAAGCTCAAAGTCAGTAGACTTTACAGCGAGATATGATAGACTAAACAGTATCACAACATCACAACATCACAAAAAAACGATTTCACAAAAAAAACATTACTCATATCTCAATGCTTCTACAGGATCTAGCTTAGCAGCTTTCATCGCAGGGTATAGCCCTGATATTATCGCAACAACGAAGGTAGTAGTAAAAGCAGCTATGATAGCTGTCCACGGCACTGTAAAACTAAAGCTCATGACTTGGGCTAAAGCATAAGCTGTTAGGATACCAAGTAAGGTGCCTAATAGCCCACCTAACTGACCGATGATGATTGTTTCAGTAAAGAACTGTATTGCTATTGTTTTCTTTTTAGCACCTAGAGATTTGCGAACACCTATCTCACGAGTACGTTCAGTGACAGATACGAGCATGATATTCATCAGTGCTATAGACGATCCTAGTATTGTGATTAGACCGATTACCCAGGCTGCTACATTCAGCATATTCACCTGTTTCATCATAGAGCGTATCAAATCATCACTGCGTTCGATACCAAAATTAGAAGGTTGAGCAGGAGTTAGTTTTCTGATATTTCTAAAGTCTATAGTAGCCTGATCTATGGCTTGATTAAGTAAGTTATCTTGTAATAGACCTATTTTGATATCATAGTTACCATGTGCAGTATTAAATATAGAGCGAGCAATCTTTATCGGGATAAAGATTCGTTGGTCTTCATTTTGACCAAAAGTACTTCCTTGCTCTTTCAGCATCCCTATTATTCTAAATTTGTACCCTCGGATAGAGATAACCTGACTTATCGGATTCTGATCTTTAAACATCTTTTTAGAAAAGTCAGAACCGATAACACATACGAAGTGATCATTAGTAATATCAGTATAACTGAAGTTTCTACCCTCCGTGACAGTTAATCCACTATTCGATAAGTAGTTCTCATCACATCCGATAATAGGGATTTCAGGATCTGTCTTCATGAAGTCATTTTTGACTTCGATATTCGAGGCAGCGTTAAAAGACAGAGATACATTAGCGAAAGGAAACAAAAACTCTCTTTTAAATGCCTGTGCTTCACTATAGGTAATAACAGGATTAACTTTTTGTACAGACTTATTCTTAGCCATTCTGTCTGCTACATCGTATCTCAATATCGTAAATGTATTTGCTCCCATAGAGGCAAAGTCATCTAATATTGTATTGCGTAGAGCAGAGACTACAGCTAATATTCCTACTAATGCCCATATACCGATCGCTATGATAAACACAGTGATACAAGTACGGAGTATCTGACTCTTAATACTTGTCAAGGCGATTCTCATGTTTTCGATTCCGATTTTAAACATATAGTAGTAGCAGTAATTAATATAGTTGTTAGAAGTAAAAATACACAAAAAAAGTTTAAACCTCACAGTTATCCTCTTTTCTTAAAATAAGTGACAAATACTCATACTTGCCCCTTTGATTCAATAGGAGTATTTTAAAAAAAGTAGTAGTTTTGTCTAATAATAATACATAAAAATTAATTAGAGATGGCAAAGAAACCTGGAATTCCAAAAGGTACAAGAGACTTTTCTCCAACAGAAGTAGCAAGAAGACAATACATCATGCAGACTATCCGACATGGATTTGAGAAATTTGGATTCCATCCCATCGAGACTCCTTCTTTCGAAAACCTTGATACACTACTTGGTAAGTATGGTGAAGAGGGTGATCGTTTAATTTTTAAGATTTTAAACTCAGGGGATTACTTAAGTAAAGTAGATGATACTGTATTAGAGAGTAAGAATAGTTTAAAACTAACGAATCAGATCTCTGAGAAGGCATTGCGTTATGACTTGACTGTGCCTTTTGCTCGTTATGTAGTAATGCACCAGAATGAGTTAGACTTCCCTTTTAAACGTTACCAAATGCAACCTGTATGGCGTGCAGACCGTCCACAGAAAGGTAGATATAGAGAGTTCTATCAGTGTGATGCTGATGTGATCGGATCTAAATCACTGTGGCAAGAGGTAGAGTTCGTTACACTATATGACAGAGTATTCACTGCATTAGGAGTACATGGAGTAACTATAAAACTAAACAATAGAAAGATATTAGCAGGTATTGCTGAGGTGATTGATGCAAGTGATAAGTTAATTGACTTTACTGTAGCTCTTGATAAACTAGATAAGATAGGGGAAGATGGAGTAAAAGCAGAAATGATCGAAAAAGGTATTGCTGCAGAGTCTATTGAAAAAGTAAAAGCATTGTTTAACTTCACAGGTACTTTTGAAGAGAAATTAGCGAAACTACGTGTGATGTTAGCTTCATCAGAAGAAGGATTAAAAGGAGTAGAAGAGTTAGCATTCGTAGGAAGAGAAGTAGCGCTTATTGGGCTACAGACAGCGAAATTAAACTTAGATGTGACTTTAGCTAGAGGACTTAATTACTATACAGGAGCGATCTTTGAGATTGGAGCACCTGAGACAGTACAGCTTGGATCTATAGGAGGAGGAGGTCGTTATGATGACCTTACAGGTATCTTCGGGCTTAAAGATATGAGCGGGGTAGGTATTTCATTCGGTTTAGACCGTATCTACTTAGTGATGGAAGAGCTAAATCTATTCCCAGAAACAGTAAGTACATCTTCTAAAGTGATGTTCTTAAATATGGGAGAAGATGAGATGAGCTATGGAGTACAAGCAGTGATGAAGCTAAGAGATGCTGGTATCCGTACAGAAGTTTACCCTGATAAAGCTAAAGTAGGTAAGCAATTCCAGTTCGCAGATAAGAAAGGAATTCCTTATGCAGTGTTAGTAGGATCTCAAGAAATCGCAGATCAGAAATATACACTAAAAGAATTAGCATCAGGTGAGCAGGAGGTATTATCATTAGAAGAGCTGATTGCTAAATTAAAATAACGAATAGTTTATTTTGAAATATAGAAGGTATGTGTTTACTTACACATACCTTTTTTTATGCCTATGAAGAAGAAGCTAAGAACACTAAGAGTAGATAACTCGGAGTACCTATATAGTATAGGAGGTACTTATATCGCTGATACAGAGGAGAGCATTTTCATTATGCGCATCTTTGTAGATAAGTATAGTAAGTATGCTTTATTCGTCCACTTCCGTGTGTTAGATGACTATTATGTAGGTAATCCACTTAATCATGGTGTGCTATTATATAATACAGCGTTAGAAAAAGAAATAGTAGTGAATTTAAATCGACCATTATTTATCCGTTTAGCCTTAGATTATGGATTAGAACAAGGGTGGAGGCCAACAAAAGAAAGACTAGAGTTAGATGGTTTAGATCTATTAGTACAGCATGGTTATCAGATCGATAAGCTATTAAAAAAGACTTATAGCAAATAAGGTGATAATACTCATCTTTTAATTGTTGTAATTCCGTAATTTTAAACTTGCAATACATTAATAATATTTCAATAAGATATGGGAAGTAAAAAACTAGGTAATAACCCGAAGATGATGATGTTTAGATTGTTATTTGAACAGAAACCATCTATAGACCTACAAGCAGTATTAGAAGAATTAAAACAAGTGTTTCCTAATGTAACCTTTGCAAAAGAGGCTAATGTGTTTACTTTCCCTGATTGTGAAGTAGAGTTCGAAGAGGGTATTGTGCCTGCGCAGTGTGTCGTGATGCATGCAGAGGATGACAGTATTAAGAAGATCGACCAGAAATATACAGAACAGAATTGGCATTGGGAAGAGGGAGCAGAGGTATTGAAGAATTGTCAATATGAAGTGTTAGTGACTGATTTTTTGAGTAGAAGTTTAGAACCTCGCATACGCATTGTATTAATGCAGCAGATGCTCTTTGCGATGGCTAAGGTAGCTCAGCCTACTATCATTGTTTCTGAGCACGGTGAGAAGTTGATTGATCCAGAAGTATTTATGAGAGACTGTCTAGATCCTAACTACGTTGCATTAGACTTAATGATCAATGTTCGTTTATATAATGTGAATCAGCCAGAGTATGGAAGTTTGTTAATGGATACAGTAGGGTTACATGCGTTAGGTATTTCTGATTTTCAGTTTTTCTTTGATGATGATACGATAGTGAATGAGGTAGCAGGTCGTCTATGGGACTATGCTTATTATTTAATGGAAGCAGGGGATGTCATAGAAGATGGAAATACAATAGAAGGGTTTGAGCCAGGAAGCAAATGGACTTGTCATAAGGAGTTCTCTTCGTCTCAACCTAGAAGAACAGTGATCAATGTAGTGATGAGTTAGTCAGAAAAGTAGACACTTACAATAGAATATATATAATTGAACCCTGAGGAGTAATAGTTTTTAAAAGATTATTGCTCCTTTTTTGTTTATACAGAGAAGCAGTATGAAAGAGAGATTGCAGGTATTATAGTACATTGAGGACTAAACTTGTTTTTTTATGAATAAATAGTAGGCGATATAGAGGAATCTATAATAGATAGTATTTATGATAAATAGTACCTATGATAGAATAAAATCTATCGTTCGTAAAGACTGACTTGCCGTTGAGTGGCATAATATATTTGTGATGTAAAGAAAAAATCTAAACAACAAATATTAATTTTATGCTTAAACGTAGTTTTTTGATATCTGCATTAGTAGTATCATCTTTTATTCAAGCTCAAGTTTTGACTACGAATACAGGTAGCCCTGTAGGAAGTAATCAACATTCTAAAACCATTGGTAATAATGGACAAGTATTATTAGAAGACATCCATTTAATAGAGAAGTTAGCTGCTTTTGACAGAGAGCGTATTCCTGAGAGAGTAGTACACGCTCGTGGAGCTGGAGCTTTCGGAGAGTTTGTAGCGAGTGCTGATTTTTCGGATGTGACGATGGCAGACTTTTTATCACAAGCAGGTAAGACAACGCCTGTGATGGTACGATTCTCTACTGTGACACATCAGCAAGGGTCACCAGAGACGTATAGAGACCCACGTGGTTTTGCGGTAAAGTTCTATACAGAGCAGGGGAATTATGACTTAGTAGGAAATAACCTTCCGGTATTCTTTATCAGGGATGCGATTAAGTTCCCTGATATGGTACACGCTTTTAAACCGTCTCCTTTGACTAATGGAGCATCAGATCCGAATAGGGTATTTGACTTCTTTTCTAATTTGCCAGAATCTACTCATATGTTTACTTGGCTGTTCTCTGATTACGGTATACCAGCTAACTTTAGACAGATGGAAGGGAATGGAGTACACGCATATAAATGGGTGAATGATAAAGGAGAAGTAACGTATGTAAAATATAAATGGGTACCTCGTCAGGAGATTAAAAACCTGACACAAGAAGAGGCTAACGCTATCCAAGCAACTTCAGTAGAGCACGCGACTTTAGACTTATATCACGCAATAGATCGAGGTGATTATCCTATCTGGGACTTATACGTACAGATGTTAAAGAGAGAAGACTTCGATGCCTTAGACTTTAATCCTGTAGATGTAACGAAGATTTGGCCAGCAGAGATAGCGAAGTCTGTAAAAGTAGGTACGATGACATTAAAGGCTAATCCTACGAACTACTTCCAACAGGTAGAACAAGCTGCCTTTGCACCTAGTACATTAGTGCCTGGTATAGAGCCTTCTGAGGATAAACTGTTACAAGGAAGATTATTCTCTTACGCAGATACACAACGTCACCGCTTAACAGGGAATTTCCAACAAATACCTGTTAATGCACCTAAGAATACAGCGACTACTTATAACCAGAATGGGTATATGTCTACACGTGTACAGTCTGGTGATGTGAACTATCAGCCATCTACTAATAAACCTGAAGTAGTAGATAATGCTAAGTTTATGTACTCTAAATCTGAGTTCTTTAAACCTGTTAGTACTACACAGCATGTGATAGATAAGGAGAATAACTTTAAACAAGCTGGTGATCTATATCGCTCGTTCTCTAAAAAAGACCAAGATAATTTAATCAAGAATTTGAGTGGAGCATTTAAGACGATTAAGAATAAGGTGATCGTGCATAAGATGATTGCTTATTTTTATCAAGCTGATAAAGAATATGGTACACGTCTATTAAAAGCAGTAGATATGAAGCTAGATGAGATAAAACCGTATTTAGCTCAATAATAGATATAGTATAAACAAGGATTCAGCATAGATACATTATCTACTCTATATGGCCCCACATCATATTTTATCAAGAGTATAGAAGAACAGATTTAGGTACAAGCTTATATTTTTATATTATTTACTTTCTACCATTGTTCTGTACCTAGATTTGCTTCTATGGATATGTATTTGTGTTGAATCTATTTTTAGTGTTAGTGATGAAACAATGGATGATAGTAGGACTGTTGTTATGTAGTGTTCAGATTAGTTTTGGGCAAGATATATTTACAGCCGCAAGAGAGAATAATACAGAGGAGGTAAAGCAGTTGATCAGTCAAAAGATAGATTTAAATCAAGTCAATGATCGTTCTTTTACTCCCTTAACGATAGCAGTGTATAACGATAGTAAGGAGGTAGTGAAGGTATTACTAGAAGCAGGAGTAGACCTAGAGAAACAAGATGCTATGGGCAATACAGCCTTGATAGGAGCTGTGTTTAAAAAGAATTTGACTTTGGTTAATTGGTTATTAGAGTCAGGTGCAGATGTCAATAGAAGGAATAGTAATGATGCTAGTCCTCTTATTTTTGCAGTAACTTTTGGGACTACTGATATTGTAGGTGCTTTACTAAAGGCAGGTGCAGATAAGACAGTAAAAGATAACAGAGGCAAGACAGCATTAGACCATGCCGTATTACAAGATAATAAAGAGATGATCTCACTCTTACAGTAAAGAATAAGGATCTAGATATAAGCGAACAATTACTTTTTAAATAGTAGAAAAGTAATTGTTCGCTTTTTTATTTTTAATTGTATTTTTATCATTCGTATTAGAATAAAAAAAGTAAGGAGATATGGAAGTGAGTAGTGTTGATTTTCAAAGTTTTATAGATAATTATTCTTCGTCTGATAGTGAGTGGTTAGCCCTAGATTGGAACGGAAAGTATGGAGCTAAGTTTAAAGATGATAATTACCTTTTTAGAATTCAGATAGCAGAGTTAGTTTGTCAGCAATTAGATACTGTAGATTTGCCTCTATTAAGAGAGTTATTTATCCATATCGGGACAGCGTCTAAACTTAATTTTTCAGTGTATAATAAGTTTCATTTATTAGCACAGACTTTATTAGAAAGAGGAGGGAAAGAGTATTTATTTGATTATCTATGTGCAGCTCATATTTCTTTTGATACTTTTTTGAGTACAGCTAATATAGAATTGAGTCAAGAGAGAATAGAAGAATTATTAGTGCACTTCGATTATTTAAAAGAAACGGAGTCAAATCTAGAAGTACAGAAACTACTGTCGGAGCATATGCGCGATAGATTAGAAAGATTAAAAAAGAAAATAAAAATATGAAAAGAATATTAGCAGTTTTATTCCTAGTGATGGGATTAAGTGGGTATAGTCAGGAGAGTAATCTGTCTGATGCTTCGGTAGAACGAATAAAATCCTTAATCACTTTGTTTGAGAATGAAGATAGAGAAGGTATTGCCAAGAGAATAGTCTATCCTCTGAAGCGAGAATACCCTTTGCCACCAGTGACTTCCGAGTTCGAATTTGTGAGTCGTTTTGAAGAGTTTTTTGTACCCGAGTTTTCAGCTAAGATAGCGAACTCTGTAATAGAAGAATACAGTCATATGGGATGGCGCGGTATTATGTTTGACTTGGGGAGAATGTGGTTGACAGAGAGCGGAGATATTTATCGCATTATCGATCAGACTGAACTAGAGAAGAAGATAAGAGAAGAAATGATTCAGGCAGATAAGAAGAGATTGCACAGAAGTGTGAATAAGTTCTTAGAACCATATGCTATTATTAAAACGGGACAAGATATCTGGCGTATAGATAGAAAAGATGAGAAAGTAATGCGCTTAACAATATGGAACGACGGTAAGCTAGTATCTGATGTCCCTGACCTGATTCTAGAAGGAACTGAAGATATACAAGGTACAATGGGTAATAGAGTACTGTATTTTAAAGATAAAAAGGCGAATGATATGATCACGATCTTAATGGATAATCCTGAGTCAGAAGTAGCACATGAAGTAACTATCGTTAAAACAGATAGTGAAGGAAATGAAGTAAGCCTAAAAGGACAATCTGATAATTAGATCATAAACCATCTAATATAATGAAGCTGTAACAGAGATGTTACAGCTTTTTTTGTTCTGTAGTATTAGCTTTATAGTAAACTAAGTTTAGTCTTATAGCAGATATTTCGATATTGTTTATGGTTTAAGTAGGTATTGCCTCCGTTTTTTTACTTGATTTAACGGACACACTACGGACTCATAACGGACTCACTACGGACTCACCTCAACTCATTTTAAGAGGAGATAGGAAGGAGAGTAGTGTAAAATAGGTATAAAGATTACAATAAATTAGCCTAGTTATATTACAAGTGTAATATAACTATAGCAAGGAGGTAATGATATAAATAAGTAACCCTACTAGTCCTCCCACTAGAGTACCGTTGATACGGATATACTGTAAGTCTTTACCTACTTCTAGTTCTAGTTTATCACTTAGTTCGCGACCATCCCAGCTATCTACAGTATTTCTGATTAGTTGCCCTACTTCTTTTGTGTTTTTAAGAGCTACTTTATAGATGGTGTGTTGTATCCACTTATTGATCTTTATTTTATTTTCTTCGTTATTCTCTAAGTCTAGTGCTATTTTAGACAGGCTATTAGAGATATACTTACGCAGTACTGAGTTATTGTCCTCTAGTTGTACGAGTAGATTCTCTTTTGTAGAATGCCATAGGTCTTGCATATACGTATGAATAGTATCATCAGTAATGAATTGACCTATGATTTCATCGAACTTAGCTTTCCACATAGGAGAAGCTTCTATATCTACAGCGAGCATTTCTAACCTTAGGGTAATCTCTTTTCTTATTTTGTGATTAGGGTCTTTTTCTATATCACTTAAGAAGGTATTCATACCGCTGATAAGTTGATTCGTCACCGCTTTACCTCCGATAAGCCCTAAGATAGGTTTTTTTTCTACGACATTGTCATATATTTCTTGGCGGTGTTCTTCTACATAGAGTTGTGCCTTAGGCAAGATAATATCTAATAATCTGTTGTGTTCATTCTTTTCGATAGCATAGGTGACTCCTTGTGATACAAAGCTTTGAATATTAATAGCTGCGATACCTTCTTTCGCTTTTGAAGTCATCAGTGCGATGATTGTTTCGTCCTCTAGTTCAGCGAGTATTCGTTTGGCTAGTGAAGTAATCTCATGTTCTAAAATGATTTGATTATTAGGCTTGTTTAACCAAGTAGAAATCATATTCGCTAAATCAACTTTCTCCACATAAGGTCTGATATTATCTGACGTCAAGAAGTTATCTGTGACAAAGTCTCCTAGGTTATCTCCAATCTTGTTTTTGCTATTGACAATAAGATTAGTATGCGGAATGGGCATGCCCATCGGATGTCTAAAAAGAGCTGTCACCGCAAACCAGTCTGCTAGTGCCCCGACCATCGCAGCTTCTGAGAATGCCTTGACATATCCCATCCACGAAGCAGGTGAATGTCTGATGGCATATACCATAGAGATATAGAGAATAGCCATAAGTATAAATAGACCAGTAGCTATGCGTTTATGCTTTTGTAACTGTTTTTTCTTTTCATTCATAGTGCTGTATTTATAGCTAATGTAATGAAAAAAGAGAGCTTAGAAGCTCTCTTTTATGGTAAATGTCATTAATTCGTATGTCTTAGGATGTCTAAAAGTGATACTTTCTGCGTGTAGATATAGTCTGTCTGCTTTGGTACCATATAGGTCATCACCTACTATAGGTGTGTTTAGTCCTTTTGGGTGTGAGGCATGCATACGCAGCTGATGGGTACGCCCTGTGATAGGATAGAAGTACACTTTCGTCTTGCCATCTTTTCGTTCTATCACTTCGTATCTAGTCTTGGCATACTTTCCATATTCATAGCATACCATCTGTCTAGGTCTATCGTCAAAGTCTATTCTCAACGGTAGTTCTATAATCCCTTCGTCTTCTGCTATGATACCATCAAGTATAGCGACATATCTCTTCTCTAAGCTCTTCTTTATAAACTGGCTCTGTAGTGCTTTATGAGAGTCTTTATCCTTAGCAATGATTAAGATACCTGATGTAGGCATGTCTAATCGGTGTACGATAAGAGGTCCTGTAGCATTAGGGTAGCGAAGTTTCATACGCTCATATACAGAGTCTAGTATATAAATACCAGGTACAGATAAGAAGTCTTCAGGCTTATTGACAATAGCGAAGTACTCATCCTCATAGACTACCTCAATAGGTCTGTTAAGAGCAGGGTTTATTAGTAGTGGGTTATCATCTACTTCTAAGCCTTCTAGCATATGTCCTAAAATAGGCTCACACTTACTGCGACAAGAAGGGTAGAAGTGCTGATGCTTGCGAATCTCTGACTTCGGAGACTCTCCCCACCAGAATTCTCCTAAGGCAATAGGCGTATAATTATGCTCATAGGCGTATTGCATCAGTTTAGGAGCGGCACAGTCTCCAGCAGCAGCAGGTGGCTGTTGTAATACTGTCTTTTCGAAGATCTCTAATAAGCTTTGTTCCTCTCCTTTATAATTTAAGAATTTGTAAGAAGCGAATAGTTTTTGCTGTAGTCCATTAGACTTTTGTTTGCGTTCTTCTTTTAGGTTATTTAGCTCCTCTTCTATACTTGTCGTGATATCTCTAGTCGTAGTGATTTGCTCTTGCCAATATTCTGTCAGTACGCGCAACTCATATTTATCTCTTAAACTCTGTTTGACTAAGTCATCATTTAATAGCTGAAATTCTTCAGGAGAGAGTATAGCTTCCTGTTCTTTTCGGATGGCTTTTCGCTCGTTTTTTTGTTTTTTATGTTGTGCTTTCTTTTCTTCGATGGCTGTTTTTTCATCAGCTATCTGTTGTTTCAATAAAGCTTTGGCATTGCTATACACAGAATCTGCTTCTAGTTTTTCTATTTTGGCATTGATAGCATTAATTGCTTTTACCTCTACATCTTCTCTTGCAAAAAAGCCGTCTTCATTCCACAGGTCAAAGATTAGTGGTACATATCCTTCTAGGTCTGTATGACTGCCTAGCTTACCAGAGAAGCCTGCTAAGTAGCCTAGTTCTCCTTTTTCATTTTTTACTACTAGTACACCAAACATCTTACCTGTAGGTAGACAGTTCTCATTCTCTGTGTCAAATAGCGGTGCTATAAGCGGATGTGTGCTTAGTTCACGTTGTAACTCTTCTGCTGCTAGTACGGTTAGGGGATGAGGTTCGTAATAAAAAGGGAAAGTAAACTTAGTCGGCAGTGTTATAGACTGCACATCACTGGTAAACTTTCTGAAGATAGCTTTAGGCTGAGACATGTAATTCTAATTTTTAGACTGCAAAATTAAGGATAAAAGGGAGATGGGAAAGAGCATTGTTTTAAAATATTATAATTCATATTTAGCTATTTCAAAAAGTATTTGATAATTATTAAAAGATGTAAAACTATTTTTGTAGTTTAGTAACTAATTAATTAGTTATTTAGACAAGGTAAAATATCTTGTTATATAAAGAATGGCAAAGATGAAAAAAATATTGAATTTAATGTATCTGTGTTTTATAGTAGTAAATAATGTGTCTGCTCAAAGTACAAAAGGTTTTCCTAAGATAGAAACAGAGATTATAGGACAATCTAAGTTGTCTGTGTATTATCAATTAGATGATAACTCAACAAATAAGAAGAAGTCAGGAGAAACAGTGTTACAGATACTAGATTCTAAGAGTAAGTATTTTGATGTAGTTGAATCAGATGCTATCGCTTATAATAATGCGGCACTTACAGGAGAATTAAATAAGGATAATATAGCTGAAGGTCTGAAGGTGTTTGGTAAATATGTTTATAAAGGTGTAATACTGAAAGATTTTTCAACATCTAAAGTAGTGGTAAATGATTTGATAGGAGGTAAGAGATTTGAATATGAGGAAAGTATTCCTAAGATAGAATGGAAAATAGGAAAGGAACAGAAAGAAATTTTAGGTTATCAATGTACTAAAGCTACTGCTAAGTTTAGAGGGCGTGATTATGTAGTGTGGTACACAGATGATTTGCCTATTAGTGATGGTCCATTTTTATTTACTGGATTACCAGGTTTGATATTAGAAGTAAGAGACACTAAGAATGCCTATGCTTTTATAGCTAATAGAATTGAGAATAAGAATGAGGAGGTATTTTTAACTATTCATCCTAAAGTAACGAAGACAGATAGAGGATCATTTAGAAGAGGAGATAAGAATGATCATCTTGATCCAGGAGCTTCATTACAAGGAAAGATTTATACAGAACCAGGAAAAGTGACTAATATAAGTGGAATGAAATCAATACCCTATAATCCGATAGAGTTAGAGTAATGTTTGTGTTTGTTGTGTATTTGTTGTGTATTTGTTAAGTAATTGTTTTTATTTATTTGTTTTTTATGAGATTTATTTTTTTGGATATTGTTTGTTAACTTTATTTAACATAACTTTAATTTGTAAGTTCTTTGGTGCACAAGAAGGATTTTAGTTTTAACCAAATAAATTTAAAATTATGAAGAAAACAATGAAAGCCATTTTAGTAGTGGCAGTTTTAGTAGTGAGTACGGTAGCATTTGCAGCTGCAGAAGGATGGATTACTGTACATGATAATTGTGGAGGTACTTTTTATTTAAAGGCAGATATGTATCCTGATGGAGATGCGGCATTAAAAGCTGCAGAAAAATATAATAAATTACGATGTCAATAGTTGATTTTTTTTATTGAAGATTTTAGTTATTTATAACTGCTAATTAGATTAATAATTTTTAAAACCAAGGAATATAGTACTATACTCCTTGGTTTTTATAAGTATAATACAAATTATGAAAAATATTTTTATTTTAATAGTTATAGTTTTTAGTACTGTAAACAAAGTTAAAGGACAAAAGTCAAAAGGCTTTCCTAAGATAGAGACAGAGATTATAGGACAATCTAAGTTGTCTGTGTATTATCAATTAAATGATAACTCTACAAATCAGAAGAAATCAGGAGAAACAGTGTTACAGATACTTGATTCTAAGAGTAAATATGTAGATGTAACTGAAGATAAAATGATTGATTATAATAATAAGCACTTTTTAGGAACAGTCAGTAATGAAAATTTTGGAGAAGCATTAAAGTTGTTAAAACAATATGTTTTTTCAGGCACGATAATAAAAGACTTTGAAAAGTCAAAAGTAATTATTCATAGAGATATTTCAGGTTATAAGTTTCAATATGAGGAAGGTATTCCTAAGATAGAGTGGAAAATAGGAAAGGAACAGAAAGAAATCTTAGGGTATCAATGTACTAAAGCTACTGCTAAGTTTAGAGGGCGTGACTATATTGCCTGGTATGCTAGTGAGTTGCCGATTAGTGATGGTCCATTCTTATTTACTGGATTACCAGGTTTGATATTAGAAGTAAGAGATACTAAGAATGAGTACGTTTTTATGGCTAATGGTGTAGAGCGCAAAAATGAAGATGTATATATAGCCTTATATCCTAAAGTAACGAAGACAGATAGAGAATCATTTAGAAGAGGAGATAAGAATGATCATCTTGACCCAGGAGCTTCATTACAAGGAAAGATTTATACAGAACCAGGAAAAATGGCTAATACAAGTGGTATGAAGTCAATACCCTATAATCCGATAGAGTTAGAGTAAAATGAGCATTAAGAGTATAAATAGCGAGAGAATTAGTCTGAGATTGTTTAATCAATTTTGGACTATATTTTTATTGCTGTTTACTCAGTTATGTTTTAGTCAAGGTAGTATTGTGAAGGGGAGAGTTATTAATGGAGAGAGTGACGAACCTATAGAAGGAGTTATCTGTAAGGTATACGATAGTACCGATGAGATGATAACTTATGCATTAAGTACTAAGTCTGGCGAAGTGTTGATAAAGAGTGATGAAACACCAGCATATATTATATTTTCCTATTTAGGGTTTCAGAATGAGAGAGTGGAGTATATTTCGTTTATAAAGAGTAAAGAGGTAAAACTGTTTAGCAAGGCGATAGAGATAGAGGAGATCGTGATTAAAAGTCAGGCTATAACCCAAGAAGGAGATACGCTTAACTACAGTGTCACTCCCTTTAAAGGAAAAGAGGATCGCTATCTGAAAGATGTCTTAAAGAAGCTACCTGGTATTACAGTAAATACGACAGGAGCTATTACTTATCAAGGGAAACCTATTAATAAGTTTTATATGGAAGGGCTTGACTTGCTAGGTAATCAATATACAATAGCATCTAATAACTTACCTATCGATGCTGTACAGTCTGTACAAGTGATAGAGAATAATCAACATATCAAAACACTAAAAGGAGTTGAATTTAGTGAGAATGCGGCTTTAAATATCAAGTTTAAAGACGAGTATAAACAAAAGCCTTTTGGTGAGGTTAAGACTGCTTTCGGCGGATCACCTCTGTTGAGCAGCAATAAAGTATTCGCTACTTTAATAGCCAAGAACAGTCAAACTTTAGTGACTGCGAAGTCTGATAATACAGGTGTTAATATAGAAGTAGATACAAGAGAACAGATTGACTTTACAGATTTGTTTTCTTTTGATATGCCACTCAAGCAATACATCGGTAACACGAGTATTCGTAGAATACCGATGGATGAGAAACGATACTTGTTTAATGAAACGTATTTAGGATCTATCAACCATCTAAAGAAACTTGCTAAGGAGGCTACATTGCGTTTTAAGGTTGACATTACAAAAGATCACAAACAACAAGATAGTTACTATATTTCTAACTACGATTTAATGAATGGTGAAGTATTGACATTAAACGAGGATAGGAATGTTGCACTTAGTAATACTAGATTAAATGCTTCTGTGAACTATGAAAAGAATAGCACAGCTGTCTATTTTAAGAATGAACTGAAGACCATCTTTAATTGGCAGAGAAGCAATGAAAGTTTACTACAGGACATGGATCAGTTTACTAATCATGTTAAACAAGATAATGTGACTATTCAGAATCGCTTTGCGTATATATTTGGAACGGATGATAATAAGTATACGATCGATGCATTCATAAAATATGTAGATCAGCCAGAGCGTATGACTTTAAATACACTTAAAGGAACTGATAAAGCGTCTAGTATGGATAGGCAGAAGGTAGATAATAAGCATTTATTGTTTAAAGTCCAATCTGGCAAGACGATGAGAGTGTGGTCTAATCCACTGTCTTTTAATGTAGAGTTGTACTATAATAATGATGAGTTAAAGACTAGATTAGAGACAGATAAGAAATATAGTTTTTTAGATCAATACCTACATGATAATAGTGTAAGACTTAAGAAATATGGGACTACATTAACGACGAGTTATACATATTATTTAAAAGAAGGTAATTTACGCATTAACATACCTCTAAAATATGAACAACACAGTGTATTTGACAGAATAGGAGTTGAGAATGAAGAGAAAGGTAACTTCTTAATAACACCTTCAGTTTCGTTTAATTATAATTTGAATCAGTTGTGGAAGTTTAATGCGAATACTTCTTATACAGAGTCAGTAAGTCAGATAGATAATTATTATCAAGGAGTGGTGATGGCTACCTATAGAGATTTTATGACTTATGGTAACTTGCCACAGAAGTATAAGTCTATGCGTTATGAGATAGGTTTAGATCATCGCAATCTATTGACTTCTGTATTCTTTAATTTGAATATAGGGTACCAACCTTCTAAGATTAATGTAGCTAATCAAGGATATTATGATAAGGATTATACGTGGAGCAATAAAGTAGCGCAAGATATAAAGATGGATAAGTTATATCTAAATACGAGAGTGTCTAAGTTATTTAGTGAGTTAAAGACGACATTAGCTTTAAGTACTTCTTATGAGTATTATAAAAGTGATATATGGCAACAGAATACGTTGTTTACAAATTACAGTAATCAGTGGACTGTAGGTTTTGAGGCTTTTGTAAAGAAGTTAGATTGGATGTCTATACAGTATATCATTAGTGACAATATATTTTGGGAGAACAATCAATTTAGAAATACTGATAAGTTACACAATATCACTCAACAAGTGAATTTGTCTTTCTTTACTTTAAAGAATGTACAATTACAGCTCAGTGGAGAGCATAACTATAATGATATGGGAGGTAAGGAGAGTTATAAAAACTTCTTTATAGATGCTACAGCGTCATATAAGTTGAAGCAAGTGGAGTTCACAGCATTGTTACAGAACTTACTTGATAAAAAAGAGTATTCGTATACGAGTTATACGGGGTTAAATAGTAGCTCCTTAAAGATACCTATTCGAGGTAGAAGTATTCTATTAGGAGCTACATTTAGTTTTTAATATTGTTTTACTTATCAGCCTCTTTCATCACTTGCACTATTTTCATTACAGCTTGTTGTGCATTGGCAGTGCCGCTGTTTGCCATAATGATATAGGCAGTATTAGTATTGCCATCTATCTGTGTATAGGTAAAGAAAGTACCGTCAGAACCAGCGTGGTCATATAGCTTAGTAGTCTCATTGATAAGATTCCCCCAGCCTATGGCATATTTGCTTTGACTATTAAATAAGAAGTCATAAGTACTTGCTTTAAGGGCGTTGTTTTGACCTGCAAGACCTTGTAGATTGAGTTGGATGTATTTGATATAGTTCTCTATATTCATACTTAAGTCACCTGCAGGTTCTATAAGGGTTAATGCATAGTTATAAGTAGGAGGTACAGATTCTAGTACATCATACTGTAAGGCATGTCCCCAAGGTTGGTTTTCTAGATTGCGATTTGGCCAGCCGATGACGAAGTTTATACCTAGTTCATTGGTTAGAATATCTTTTGCTAGTTCTTCCCAAGATTTGTTAGCTGCTTTTTCTAACATAGAAGCTGCTATACTATACCCTGCATTAGAATAAGTATATCCATCTGGAGTTTCTAGTGGAGCCATCGTTAATACATGTTGAGCGAAAGCTTGTCTCTGTTGTTGTTTTGTCCCTTCGAGCTTTGGAAGACCAATGCGTTCCGTACCACTAGTGAAGGCATGTACTTTAGCTCTGTGAGAGAAGAAGTCCTTCAGTGTAGCAGTGTAGTATGCAGGATTAGCAGATTCTTTTGCTTCAGGGAATAGATCAAAATAGGTAGTACTCCATTTGATTTTGCCTTGTTCTACTAGTTTGGCAGCTATAAACCCTGTAATGGCTTTAGAGTTGGAACCTAAGTGGAAGTAGTCTTTTAGATCGGCATTAGAGGGCGTGTTCTTTTCGCCGAATTTGTGATGTCCTGAGATTCCTTTTTGAACAGTCTGGTCTTTTGTTACAATGGCAAAGGCCACTTCAGGAACGTTGTATAGGTTGCGTATACTATCTATTTTAGTGTGTAAGTCTTGACTGTATATTGTTTGACTACATGATAATATGAAGGCTGAGGTTAGTATAAGTAGTTTTTTCATGTTTTGGATTTATTATAAAAACTAAGGTAATGATATTCGGTTTATAAATAAGTTTTTCTCCTTTGAAAAGGTTCGGTAGAGGGAAGGTAATTGGTGATAAATAACCGAAATAACAAATAATTTTTAAAAAAGTATGTTTTGTTGCTTTTGCTTTTTGTGACTTAACGAGTTAAATAGTATCTTTGGCGACTCAAAGTATTAAAATAATACCGATATGTTTGATAATTTAAGTGATAAATTAGATAAAGCCTTTCATATCCTTAAGGGACACGGCAAGATTACAGAAGTCAATGTAGCAGACACTCTAAAAGAGGTTCGTAGAGCTCTATTAGATGCCGACGTTAACTTTAAGATTGCTAAAGATTTTACTAATATAGTAAAAGAAAAAGCCTTAGGACAAGAGGTACTTACAACTTTACAACCAGGACAATTGATGATCAAAATCGTTAAGGACGAGTTGACTCAATTAATGGGAGGTGAGGCTGCAGGTATTAACTTATCTGGTAATCCTTCAGTTATTTTAATGTCAGGTTTGCAAGGGTCAGGGAAAACAACATTCTCTGGTAAACTAGCAAACTTCTTAAAGACAAAGAAAAATAAGAAACCTTTATTGGTAGCGTGTGACGTATATCGTCCTGCAGCTATTAATCAGTTACATGTAGTAGGTGATCAATTAGGTATAGAAGTATATTCAGAAGAAGGAAATAACAATCCTGTACTAATTGCAGAGAATGCTATTAAGCATGCAAAGGCAAATGGATTCAATGTAGTGATTGTCGATACAGCTGGTCGTCTAGCAGTAGACGAGGAGATGATGACGGAGATCGCTAATATTCACAAAGCAATTACACCACATGAGACGCTATTCGTAGTGGACTCTATGACAGGACAAGATGCCGTAAATACAGCGAAAGCTTTTAACGATAGATTAAACTTCGATGGGGTAATCCTTACTAAGTTAGATGGGGATACACGTGGAGGGGCTGCAATCTCAATTAAATCAGTAGTAAATAAACCGATTAAGTTTATCGGTACTGGTGAGAAGATGGAAGCGATAGATGTGTTCTATCCAGATCGTATGGCAGACCGTATCTTAGGGATGGGAGACGTTATCTCGTTAGTAGAGCGTGCACAGGCTCAATACGACGAAGAAGAGGCTCGTAAAATCCAGAAGAAAATCGCGAAGAATGAGTTTGGTTTTGATGATTTCTTAAATCAGATTCAGCAAGTGAAGAAGATGGGGAATATGAAAGACTTGATGGGAATGATACCTGGAGTTGGAAAAGCAATGAAAGATGTAGAGATAGAAGATGATGCGTTTAAACATATCGAGGCTATTATCTACTCGATGACACCTGCAGAACGTTCTAAACCATCTATTATAGATGTAAAACGTAAGAACCGTATCGCTAAAGGATCAGGTACAGATATACAACAAGTGAATCAATTGCTTAAGCAGTTCGATCAAATGAGTAAAATGATGAAGATGATGCAAGGAGCAAAAGGAAAGAATTTGATGAGAATGATGGGGCAAATGAAAGGCATGCAAAGATAATTAAAGAAGAAGGTTTAAGGTTCATTATGAGGTTTAAACCTTCTTTATTTACATACACACAACACACATTTTATTTTAATGCAACTACTAGACGGAAAAAAGGTATCGGAAGATATCAAGAATGAGATCGCTGTTGAGGTTCAACAGATGAAAGCTCGTGGAGAAAAAGTACCTCACTTAGCAGCAGTTATTGTTGGTACTAATGGAGCAAGTTTAACTTACGTAGGAAGTAAGGTTAAGTCTTGTGAGAAAGTAGGTTTTGAATCTACACTAGTTTCTTTGCCAGAAGAAACTACAGAAGAAGAGCTTTTAGCTAAAGTAAAAGAATTGAATGCTGATCCTGCTATAGATGGATATATCGTTCAATTACCTCTTCCAAAACACATTGATGAGCAAAAGATCTTATTAGCTATCGATGCGGATAAAGACGTAGATGGGTTCCACCCAACGAACTTCGGTCGTATGGCTTTAGAGATGGAGACATTCTTACCAGCTACTCCTTATGGAATCATGGAATTATTAGAGCGTTATAAAGTAGAGACAGCAGGTAAAAACGTAGTAGTTATCGGTCGTTCTCACATTGTAGGTCGTCCTATGAGTATTTTGTTAAGCCGTAAAGGTTATCCTGGGGATGCTACTGTGACACTTACACATAGTCGTACTAAGAATATTGCTGAGATTACTAGAGAAGCAGACATTATCATTTCAGCATTAGGAGTACCTTACTTCTTAAAAGGAGATATGGTGAAGGATGGAGTAACTGTAGTAGATGTAGGTATCACTCGTGTACCAGACGAGACTAATCCTAGAGGATACGTTATCGCAGGAGATGTAGACTTCGATGAGGTTAGTAAGAAAGCTGCTTTTATCACTCCTGTACCTGGTGGTGTAGGACCAATGACAATAGCGATGTTATTAAAGAATACTTTATTAGCTAGATCAAGAAGAGCTAAAAAAGGGGAATAAGAATTAGACTATTCTATTTATATATGAAGAGAGATGAGAGATCATCTCTCTTTTTTTGTTTCATAGTAATCGTCTTTACAGATGTGTTATATTGGATATGTATTGTGTGATACGTAATGTAATGTGTTTCTATTAATAAATTATAAACAGTATTGTAACATTTGTTACAACACATACGGTAGATGGTTAATATTTTAGTATATTAACTGAAACAATATTGTAAAAAATGAAAACTCACTATCAAATCCTTATTATAGGAGCAGGAACTGCTGGTATAATGACAGCAGCTCAATTAAAGAAACGTAATCTCAATATAGATATTGGGATTATAGATGCATCAGAATTACATTACTATCAACCTGCATTTACACTAGTAGGGGCGGGAGCTTATGATAAGAAGAAAACTATAAAACCTACAAAGGATCTTATACCTAGTGGTGTAGATTGGATTCAAGATATGGTTATTTCTATGGATGTTGATAATAATCGCCTAAGTACTAAAGAAGGAATAACCTATACGTATGATTATCTAGTAGTCTGTCCTGGATTAGTGAATGACTTATCCTTGATAGAAGGACTAGCTGATGCTGTAGAGAAAGGTGTGGTGTGTAGTAATTATATAGACCCAGAATATACTTGGAAGCTATTACAAGAATTTAAAGGAGGAACTGCTATTTTTACTCAACCGAATACACCTATTAAATGTGGTGGAGCCCCTCAGAAGATCATGTATTTGGCATGTGATTATTTTCGCAAGAAAGGAATAGATAAGAATACTAAAATTCATTTCCCGATGCCTGGGAGTGTTATTTTTGGAGTTAAACCTATTGCAGAAACTTTAATGAAAGTAGTTGATAGATATGGTATTGACTTTAGACCTTTCCACAATCCGATTAAAATAGATGCTGATCATAAAAAGGCTTATTTTAAACGCACGAATATGCCAGATAATAAATGTGTGGTAATCTCTGACGGCAGTACTACTGTAGCTGATGACAGTGTAGTAGAGATGTCTTTTGACTTCTTACATTTAGCACCGCCTCAAGTGGCACCACAGTTTGTAAGAGAATCTAATTTAGTAAATACTGCTGGTTGGCTAGATGTTGATTTAAACAGCTTACAACACAATAAGTATACTAATATATTCGGGCTTGGAGATGTGGCAGGTTTACCTACAGCTAAGACAGGTGCTGCAATACGTAAACAAGTTCCTGTAGTGGTAGATAATTTATGTAAGCTATTAGATACTAAAGAAGCATCTAATAAAGGATACGAAGGTTATTCTTCTTGTCCATTAGTGACAGGTTATGGTAAGATGGTGTTGGCTGAGTTTAATTATAAGAATGAGTTTACGCCTGATCCTAAGTTAAAGCAAATATTTATTTCGAATAGTGATCAAGAGCATTGGCGCTTATGGATGTTGAAGAAATATATGTTGCCCTATTTATATTGGAATAAAATGATGAAGGGGAAGCAAGTGTAGAATGTTTTATCTTTATCCTCTTAAAAAGAAGAATATGAAATTTCCAAAAGAAATAACAGATTTTATAGCAAAAGAGATAGAATGCACTCATTATTTTATGCCTCAGTTTTATCCTCAACACGGCGATATTGAAGGTTTTCAAGATGGGTATAAGTATAATAGCGTTGAAGGAAAGGATATCACAGGAACTAAGGAAGGTGATTTTCATCCTAATTGGTATGTAATATGTGGAGGTTATGCACAAGATCCATATTGGATAGATATCACAGAAGAAGAAAAAGGCTTTCCTGTTTATTTTGCAGAGCATGGAGTAGGTAAGTGGGAACCATTATTAGTTGCAGATTCTTTAGGTGAGTTTGAAGAGTGTGTGAAGTATATGATTTATTTGACAGAATCTGAATTGTCTAAAGAAGAAATAGAGAGATTGTATAATGAGCGTTTTGATTTAGATAGCCCTTTTTGGGAATTGGTGTGGAGTGAGTTTTCTTTTGACGAAGAATAGTGAAGTTGGTTAACTATGATGTAATGAGTTATTGCCTTTTAAGTGTATTATTTTAGTATTGTTAAAAAGGTGTTTGATATGTTTAATTTTATGTTCTTAAATCATTTTATCTTTAATATATAATAATGGTTGTTTCTTTATTAGGAAACATTTAATTTTGTAATCTATTGATAATGAAAGATGGTTTAAAGTTTAATGTCATTTTTTTAGAAGAAGCTAAAGAGTTTTTAGACCATTTAGATTCTAAAGCTAGAGCAAAGATTATTTATAATATAAATAAAGCAAGCATCACTTCAGATATTGAATTATTTAAGAAGTTACAAGGTGATATATTTGGGAGTTTAGAACAATGTATAGCTCTTTTTATTATAGGCTATTTGCCTTTTGGGATAAGTCAGATAATAAAAATACAATGGTGATTTCAACACATGGTATTATAAAAAAAGAGGATAAAATTTCTAAAAAAGAAATAGAAAGAGCTGAACGATTGAGAGATGTCTATTTTAATAGTAAAGAGAAGTAAAATGAAAACATATAGCTTAGAAGAAATTACTGATTTATATATTGGTGAGAGAGGAACAGAGAGTAGAGAAGAGTTTGATAATGAATTAAGGCTTGACTTGTTAGGACAACAAATAAAACAAGCAAGACAAAAGCGTAATTTAACACAAGAGGAATTAGGTCTCTTAGTAGGAGTAAAAAAAGCTCAGATCTCAAAGATAGAGAATAGCACTACAGATGCTCGTCTGACTACTTTATTAAAAGTATTTAAGGCGTTGGGATTAAAGGTGAGTTTTAATGTTGAGTTAGATAGTCAAGCAACTATTTAAGAATTGGATAAGGTATATCGTAGGCTATCTTTTAGATAGCCTTTTTTGTATCTAATAAATAGTATTTTTACTTAAAAGAACATCATGAGAAGTGATAATATAAAGTGGGCAGCTTTAGTACCAGAGTTTGTAGTATCTGATTTAGCTAGTAGTTTACAGTTTTGGTGTGATTATATAGGGTTTGAAGTAATGTATGATCGCAAAGAAGAGTACTTTGCTTATTTAGGTATGGGAGATGCACAAGTAATGCTAGAACAATATAATCCTGCTGATAGAGAATGGGAGACAGGGATATTAGAAAAGCCGTATGGTAGAGGAATAAACTTTCAGATAGAAGTAAATGCCATAATACCTATTCTAAAACGACTTCAGGAAGCTAATTATACTTTATTTATTGATGCAGAAGAGCGTTGGTATAGAGCAGACGATGTAGAGTTCGGTCAGAAACAGTTCTTAGTACAAGATCCTGATGGGTATTTATTGAGATTAATAGAGAACTTAGGAGAGCGAAAATTAGCTGAATAAAGTGATTGCATTAGAAGACATAAGTCAATACTTTAGTGCTGTGATAAAACATAGAAGAGATGAAAACAAGAGAAGAGCTACAGGGTAAGTGGTATAAGAAAGGCGAGAAGTATGCTAAGGAGATTAATGAGATGGTCGCTTTCGGTACAGAACACGGCTGGGATAAATGGGATGGTGAAGAAGCAGAGGACACAAGAGGTAAACTTGCAGAAGCAGTTATTGAGTTATTAAGAGAAGCTAATGTTAATGGTACAGTAGATACTTTTAGACAAGAGTTTCCTCCTGCACATGCTCCTATTATACCCATGTTAGATGACAAAGGGAGTTATATAGGAGATATTTGTTATATAGCAGAAGATAGTGTTGCTTTTATGCAAGGGACTTCTTATGAAGAGCGACAAGCATATATAGTGAAAGGAACAGAAGTAGTTGCATTAGACAAAGAGATTAAAAGTATCGGACAGTCTATGCGCAACCTTGTTTATGCGATAGCGTATGCAGATAAGATAGTGACTCGTCAAGGATGGGAAGGAGAAATTATAGCAGAGTTTACATTAGATACTTTAGCGAATATAGGAATTACAAGACTTATTCCTTTTAATGATGGACAGAAAGTCTTGTTCATCTCTTCAGAGGGAATTTATTTATTAAATACTAAAGAAGAGAAACTGTTGTTTCCAATACTAGAAGAAGGGGAAGAAAACAATGGATTATCTATGGATCATGCTACTTTATCTCACGACAATAAGTATATTGTAGTAGGAGAGCAGTGTAGTGATCACATCGTTTTGGACAGTGAAGGGAATAAAGTAAGATCAGTAGGACCACAATCTGAGTATCCTCATTATTGTTTGTTTACTAAAGATGATAAACAACTTTTGACTAACTCTTGCCATTTTTACAATGGGATATCGATAGGGGTAGATGGAGATAAGTTAGATGGAATGGATATACCAGGATGGGATGATCATGAGGATATTACGATATTAGATGAAGGAATGCGTGTGTATGTTGGTGTAGCTTTTAATGACTACTATATCTTAGGAGATGCTTATGGATATATCAGAGCAATACATAAAGACGGAAGAGAGCTGTGGCAACATTTCTTAGGTTCTACCATAAGTGGAATGGTATTATCAGAAGATGAGAAGACATTATATGTAGGTACATATGCAGGTATATTACACAAGCTGACTTTGAATAAGCCTGTAAGAGATACACATACTATTGGTACTGCTGATATTTATGAAGACTTCCGTTTGTTACTTTGGAAGAATGAGAATAACGTATTGGTTTGGTAATCAATTGATATAAGAATGAATAAAGCTACTTTACGATATGTTAAAGTAGCTTTTTTTTATACTAAAGGTTTTAGTTAAGTAGTTATCTATAGAACACTTAACTAAAACTTATAATTATGAAACGCTTAATTTTATACAGTATTCTACTGATTACTTCGATGTGTTTAGGACAGAATGCTAAGACTGACTTAGAAACCTATGTCCCTAAAAAAGACAATTACTCTTTTACTACGATTAAATTTAATGTACCTGCCTTTCATTGGAAAGAAAAGATAGATAGTGTTTCTTTTGAAGGTAGTTTAATCATACCTAAGACAGGCTTCGATAAAGTAGTGATTATTAAACCAGGTACAGGATATAATACACGTAATACACATAGCTATTTAGCAGAAGCCTTATTAGATCACAATATAGCTGTATTTAGATATGATGAAAGAGAGAAGGGAAATTCAGGAGGAACAGGAGGTGGAGATATGTCATATACATCTACCATGATGGGAGCGGAATTAGCTTCTGCCTTTCAGATGTTAAAGAAGAGAGAAGAGTTAAAGGATAAAAAGATTGGATTGATAGGACATAGCATGGGAGGGATTGCTATTATGGATGCTTATGCTCATTCTTTTGATCCTGATTTTTTAGTGATGTTATCATCACCTGTTGTTTCTGGTAAAGAGATGTTTTTATACCAACTAAGACAAGAGAAGAATGGTTTTCAAGATTATTTTGCCTATGATACTCAAGAAGAAAAAGAAAAGGTGTATAATGAATTAGTTGATTTTTATATTGCCAATAAGGATGAGAAGAACTATTGGAGGTTGTATAAGAAAAAAACGAAAGAAATAGGATATACCAATAAGAGATATAACACAAGATTTGGATTCCTAATAGGACGTGCAGCAAAAGATTTAGTGGCAAAGGATAATAAGGATAAGTATAGAGAGATCGCTATACCGATGTTTTATATGATAGGGGATCAAGATGTATTAGTAGATCCTATCGAGAATGTTGAATTGCTTAAGAGTTTTCACAATAAGAATATAACAGTAGAAGTATTAGAAGGAGAGAATCATTTCTTTGCAGATGGAGAAAGCTATGAAATCCATCAAGAACCTAAACAAAAAATAGTGGACTGGGTGTTAAAGCAATAGTTGATTTAATTAGCATTTCAATACCTTATCTTTACCATTATATTAAGAATTGATAGAGTAAATTAGAGCTTTATAATTTCACTCTATACCTCATGCGACATTTAAGATATATAGTAGTGGCACTATGTGTTACTACATTCTGTATTGGACAAAATCCACAAGACAAAAACACAAGTATAAATGACAGTTTAGCTTCTTTATATCAATCTAAAGAAGAAGTAAACCCAGGTAATAAACTTACTCTACAGCAGTATGTAGAAGATCTTTATATTAATACCTGTAAGTTGTATCACAAGGGAGCTATTCCTACTATAGAACCTGGGAACTTTAGTGTGATGGTAATAGATAAAAAAGGAGATGGAAATACGATGATGAAGTCAAAAGACTTAGCCTTGTTAAAAGTAGAAGATGTAAAAGAAATACGCTTCGAAAAGTCAAAACAGACAGATGTCATGTATGGCTATAAAAAAGGTGATTTTGGGATGATTGTCATTACGAAATAGATATAAAAAGAGGCTGTAATCCCATTACAGCCTCTTTTTGATTAACTTAATTATGGTTTATACTGAGGGTTTTCTTTGTAGAAGTTGTTCCAAAAGCCATCATTGTAAGATACCCTATCTAGTAAAGTTTTGCTTTTGTTTTTAAATTCATACTCTATGAATTCGACGTCATTTGTTTTTAAATCAAATAAATGTGAGTCAGTAGAGTTGGTGAAATTATGTTTTTCTCCATTATGATAAGTTTCATCACTAAAGGATCTATAGAAGAAGTTAGTAGCATAGTATTTACCATTATTGAGGAGATCTTTGAATACGCTGATATTTTCTTCCTTAGCAGTCCTTAATGCAATACGCTCTATATTAAAATTGTGTTTATACTTACTTTTTAAATAGTCAGCATCTAATGATGATTCCCATGTTTCAACCACTTTTACTATGGCATAGTTATCTTGATTAATATAAATTCTACCTGAGTATTTAGAGGGATCAGCTTTATTAGTGTAATTCCAACCCTCTCTCTCTGTTTCGAATGCGATAACATATAAGTTACTATCATTAGGATCTTTTGATTCTATAAACGAGAGTTTAAACTTCTTGTATTTTCTTTTGTGTAATATATTAGAGTATTGAATTGGATTCTCTCTGCCTCTAAAAATATGGTCTGTATTTTTTATGTTCTTAATACCTCTATTGTTCCATTTTACTTGTTGTACCTCAAAAGTTGTTCTGTTCAAGCCTAAATAGGTTTCCTGGTAATCTTTAGTTATTATTTCAAGGTCAAATATTTTAGTATCGTTCTTATAGATTAATTCATGACTAAATCTAGTGAAGTTAAATGGTTCAGTAGGGTGGTTCTCAGCTTTCTTTTTGATAGCAAGGCGGAGTACTTCTTTTGGAGTAAGTTGTTTGGTGATAACTAATTCATCTAGTAAGTCAAAGTTGGCTTCTAATGAGATAACAGAAGCTAATTCATTTAAGGATACAGTATAGTTATCATATCCTAGAGCTTGTATCTCTAGTGTAGAGTTACCTTTTGTCTTAGGGTCAAAAGGAAGTTCATAATACCCATTGTCATCCGTTACTCTATAGATATCTTGTTCTACTAAGATAATAGTTGCAAAGGCGATAGGCTGTTGAGTATCTTTATCTAATAGTTGCCCTTTAAAAGAACCTTGTTCTTGTTTGATTTCTTTAGAAGGTACAGTTACCTTGTTTTGGGTATCTTGTTTCTTTATCTTTTTTCGTTCTGCTTGTGAAGCAGTATTTAGAAATATATAACCATCGTGAAATAAGTCTAATCTCTCCTTAGTATACTCTACGAAGTGAAGTAGCCTTGTATCCATAGGTAGATGCATTGCTTCCTGATTAGAAGAAATATACAGATAAGGAGTGTTTAACTTTTGTAACTGATCTTCAAAAGAACCTTCTTGAATAGGAGTAGCATGTAAGGTACGTGTCCCTGTATCGAACAGGGAATCATTGGCATGTAATGTACCTAGACTAAATACTTTCTCTTTATAATAATCTTTTATTTGTCGTCCCATAGAGATGAAGGCTCTTGCCTGTACATTTCCACTATTCGGGTTGCTGTACATAACATGGATATTATCAGCCCATACCATGATTTTTTCTTGAGGATGCCTTTTAATATACTGTATTAAGTTATCCGCCATCTGTTTATCGCGATAGTTGTCATCTTTAGAGGCAAGGTCACTTGTCATAATTGGTTCTTTCGTATCATTGACTGATTGTGCAGTGCTTAGAAGACCTTTAGTGATTTGTACCCAAGTAAGATTAGTGTCTGTTTGAGGTAACTTCTCTATAGCAGTAATTATTCTTTTAAGCTCTTTTTCAAAAGCAGTAAACTTGATATCTTGATTATCGTATTTATAAGTAACTAGCAATGCCTCTAATGCGATACCGAAGTCATCCGAGTCAAGCTTTAAACTTATTTTTTGTTGCTCTAGGTAAGTAAAGAAGTCTTCTATGAAGATATCCTCATTTAGGATTTGCGAGTCATATCCTATCACTTTAAGGTTGTTATCTTCTATATACTTAACTAATCTTTGAAACTCTTGACTATTACTCCATGTACTAAAAATAGCTTGATTAAACGCATCAGGATTAAACCCCTGTTGATTCATCTTCCATATATCATATACAGGAGACTCCATAGCGAAAGTAGTAAAGCCCATTTCTTGGTGTAGGTATTCAACTACTCTTGCCTTCATCTCAAAGATATTATCATACATATGTGTTTGTTCTCCTAACATGACGATTTGCTTGTCTTTGAGCTCTTCTTTAAGGAAAGACAGGTCTGTTAGTTCCTTAGTGTCTGGTGGAAGTAGTGGCTGTATTATTAACTCTTGTGCTTTAGTCATGGTGATTACTAAAGCCATTAGTAAGGTGAATAAAAATCTCATATTATAGTGATTATTTCTAGTTGGTTATAGATATAACCTTAAATATAAGGTTCATATTGTTTAATCAGAAGGTGTTATTTGATTGTTTAACATATTTGTCATAAGGTGTCATGTATTTTGAAATTAAAATAACTACAGTTAGTATATCTAAATAAAACTTTATTTTATCACCAATAAGTCTACCTATTACTTATATAATCAGAGTAATTTTTTTACTAGTTTTTGTTTAAATTTGACGCTTCAAGATAAATTGAATAATTGTGATAAAAGAGGCATTTTCTTATAAAGGGACTATCAACAGAAAGGCATATATCGTAAGTCTAGTAACTTACTTTGTGTTGTTGTTTTTAAGCTTCTCAGTATTTGCGAGATTAAGTGGCGCTTTTTTCGGAATACTATTTCTAATAGTCTTTATAGGGTTACATATCTATCTTTTTGGTAAAGGGACTAGACGCTGTCACGATTTAGGTAAGAAAGGGTGGGAACAGTTTAGTTTCAGAACTTGGTTAGGTATGTTATCTAGAGAGATAAAAGTGAGTAAACCTGTATCAGAGTCAATAGAAGGTTAAAAAGGATGTAGTGGGTATTATACCATTACATCCTTTTTAGTTCCTTCGTATAAAGGGTATACTCTTAGAACACACTGTTGTTTAGAAGAGCTAACTCTTCTTCTGTAGGTTGATTTTTAGGATCTATAAATGCATTAAAAGCAGGTGTGTCATCACAGTAGATAATGTCAAAAGAGAATCTCTCATCACCATACAGCCCTCTGTGTATACTATTCGCAGAGAAGATAAATAGATCACCTCTATTTAGATTAAACACTTGCCCTCGTTCCAGAGCATCACTTGGATGACGACCATGCTGAGATAGTCGAGTGTCTTCTTCTATAGGCATATCCCATAACCGATGAGTAGCAGGGATGATTTCTATTCCATTTTCTTTCTTCAGTGGGATTCTAAAGTGAACTACATTTTCTGTCTTAATCTTTTCTTGTTGTTCTTCTATCGAAAGCCCTGTATACTGAATATCCCTATGCCAATAGTTCTTTTGTTCCTTGTGATAAGGATCAAAGAATAATTGAGTATTTAAGAATTTAGCTTTATCAGGAAAGATAGATTCGACAATATCTATAAGTTTAGCCTGAGCAATGAATTGGAATAATGTTGGCCTTTCTTGTTTAGTAATAAAAGGACTACTCGTAAGGCTATGACTGTTGATTAAGCCGTTCTTATACTCTTGTTCATTTTCTATTAACCATTGCTTGTGAAAGTTGTTAAGTATCAATTCTATAGATGTTAATTCTTCTTCCATAAAGAAACTAGGTAGGTATAGATAACTATTTTGTTCAAAGTCTAGAGGCATAACACAGCTATTAGAGATTTTATAATACGAAGATAAACTACTGAAGTGAAATAGTGTAATGCTAATTTAAATTGTCCTATTTATTCCCCTATTTTCACAATAGATTCTCAATATTATAACTAGAATTAATGAACAAGATATTTTTATTGGTGTATATTTGTTGATGTCTCATTAGAGGCGGTATGGCAAAAAAAATAAATTATCAATGGAAATTTATAACAAAAGACAGTTATTATTTAATACTAAATACAATGCTATAAGAAGTAAATATAAAATAGTAGGAGCAATACGCTTGATCGTATTCTTCGCTATTATTTATTTCTTCTATCTAGCTTTGGCTAACGCGGATACCTTTTACTTATATTTTACAGGAGGGCTTATTGTTGCTTTCTTAGTATTACTACGTGTACATGTAGAGTACTCTTGGAAAATGCGCTATGTACAGGCTCTTAAAGAGATTAATACAGATGAGCTTGCCTTCTTAGAAGAGGATAAAAGACCTTTTGATGCAGGGGAAGAGTTTAAGACTACAGAACATCCTTATGCTTTTGACTTAGATATTTTTGGACATAAATCTTTGTATCAATACCTAAATAGAACAGCAACATTTATAGGAAAACAAAAGCTTGCAGATTTATTAAAAGGCAAATTGACTTCAGAAGCTATTTTAGATAATCAAGAAGCGATTAAAGAACTTTCTCAGAAGGTAGAATGGAGACATGAGATTAATGCTTATAGTAAATTGTCTAATCTAGATGAGAAAGCGTATACAAGATTAAAGAAATGGAGTGACACAGCCGTAGTGCCTATTAGTAAACTTGGCCGTGCATTAAGCTATGTGTTACCTGTGCTATTAGGGATTTCGATTGTTTTATACTTTTTGTTAGACCTTGACTTTATGGGATATGTGATCTCTACCTTATTCTCTTTTAACTTAATACTGACTTTATCACAGATAAAGAATATTCAGGCAGAGCTAGGAGGAGCAGATAAGGTACATGAGACTATAGAGAGCTGTAGTTCTATCATTAAGCGTATAGAAAGAGAGACTTTCGCTACGGATAAAATGAAATCCTATATCAGTGAATTAAATAAAGATTCTTTTCAAGCGAGTAAAGAGTTAAAAGAACTATCAAAATTATTCGAACAGTTAGAGACTGTGGCTAATATCTTTGTGATGGTTGTCTTTAACGGTTTTGTGCAGTATCATGTGCACGTATTACACCGATTTTTAGAATGGAAAAAGAGCAAAGGACATCTTGTACCTAAAGCAATAGAGATCATAGGAGAGGTAGAAGCGCTTAATTCGCTAGCGAACTTCTCTTATAACAACAGACATTATACCTTCCCTACTATCAGTGAAGAGGGAGAGATGAAGTTTAAAGATCTAGGACATCCACTGCTAAATGAGAAGAAGAGAGTCTGTAATGATATCAACTTTAGCAACCAACGCTTTGTGATTCTGACAGGATCTAATATGTCTGGTAAGAGTACTTTCTTGCGTACCATAGGGGTTAACCTTGTACTAGCTAGTATAGGAGCGCCTATCTGTGCTACGAAAGCTACTTTCTTCCCACTGCCGTTATTTGTATCGATGAGACTGACAGATTCATTAGAAGATAGTGAGTCTTACTTCTATGCAGAGGTGAAAAGGCTAAAGATGATTATCGAACAGGTGAGAGAAGAACCATGCTTCGTTCTACTAGATGAGATACTTAGAGGGACGAACTCTGATGATAAGCAGAGCGGAACGATAGGAGTGATCCATAAGTTGATTAGGGAGAAGACCTATGGTGTGATCGCTACTCATGATTTAGAGGTATGTGAGACAACGAATAAATTCCCTGATATTCTTATCAATAAATGTTTTGAGGTGGAGATTAAAGAAGATGATTTACACTTTGACTACAAGATAAGAGATGGTGTATGTCAGAATAAGAATGCCACATTCATTATGAAAAAAATGGAAATTATAGATTAATTTATAGCAATAGAGAATTCAAAAAAGTCACTTCGGTGGCTTTTTTTTGTGCCATTTATTGGAGTGGTCGCATAGTTATCGCATAGTGATGGTATACTGCTCGCATAGTTTTGGCTGTTTTTAATGCGATCACTATGCGATAAAACTGCCATTATGATACTAGCAGGAGAAAGAAGGTGAAAAAAAGAACCTGTTTAGGTTCTCTGTAGTATTCTTAAAGAAAACCACGCAGAGAATCTAAACAGGTCTCAAAAAAAAGAGATACTTCTGCTGAAGAAGTATCTCTAAAAATTACATTATAAGAAAAACTAATTACATAGTCTTAATTAACTCATTAATAAGCTCACGAGCGATAGGCTCAGCAGCTTCTACAGCTCTAAGTACATCTTCGTGATGTGCTTCTACGATACCTTCTTCATTCCCCATATCTGAGATAACAGAGATACCGAATACTTTCATATCCATGTGACGAGCTACGATTACTTCTGGTACTGTAGACATACCTACACAGTCTGCTCCTACAACGCGTACCATTTTATACTCCGCTAATGTTTCAAAAGTTGGTCCTTGTAATCCGTAGTATACTCCTTGTTTAATATCGAAGTTTTTCGCTTTAGCTATTTCTTGTGCTTTCTTAACTAAAGTTCCTGTATACGCATCATTCATGTTTACGAAACGAGGTCCGAAGCGCTCATCATTATGTCCTCTTAGAGGATGATCAGGGAATGCATTGATATGATCTGTGATGATCATAATGTCTCCTACTTTAAATGTAGGGTTAACACCTCCTGAAGCATTAGATACGATCAATGTTTCTACTCCCATATACTTCATTACTCTGATAGGGAATACTGTTTTTACCATTTCGTATCCTTCGTAGTAATGGAAACGACCTTGCATAGCCATTACTTTTTTATTACCAATCGTACCAAAGATTAAAGCACCTTTGTGTCCTTGTACAGTAGATACTGGAAAATTAGGAATTTCTGAGTAAGGAATTTCATGCTCTATTTTAATATCAGCAGTAAGGTTTCCTAATCCTGACCCCAATACAATACCTATCTCAGGTTTGAATTGTGTCTTTTCAATTAAATACTTAACCGTTTCTTGTACTTGCTCCCACATAGTTTAAAATTGTTTTATCAAACTCCTCTTGATTGTTTAAAAAGGAAGTCTGAATTGGTAAATAATATAATTTATTCGAGGGGATTAGTCCATTTAAGCGGACATAATCTTTCTCTGTTGTAATAATCTTACTCTCTTTTGCTTTGTTCAAAATTAACTCAATGTCAGTAGATGAAAAATGATGATGGTCAGGAAATGTTAAACAAATTGTTTTATCGCCCTTTAGATGGTCAAAAAAACTTTGTGGTTTAGCAATACCAGCTACCATTAAAAACTCTTCTTTTTTTAAGTCTTCTACTGAGATAGAATCAGCCTTTGAATATGCAAGTTTACTGAATTCAATATACGTAAAAAAAGACAATTGTCCCAGTTTGAGATTTAATTTTTTAACAATCGAGTTTTGTTCTGTTGAGGATAACGTAGGAGGGCATTTGGTGACGATGATGATATCTGCTCGTTTCGCTCCTCTACGACTTTCTCTAAGGTTACCTGTCGGCAACATATAATCGCTATAGTACGGTTCATCATAAGTAGTCAGTAGAATATTAAAACCACCTTTTACAGCTAGGTGCTGAAAAGCATCATCTAGAACGATGGCTTGAGTATCTGTTCTTCGTTTTAGGATATTCTCTATTCCGTTTACTCTTTTTGCATCTACTGCTACAGCGATATTGTCAAACTTGTGATGATATTGGAAAGGTTCATCACCGATTTGCTCCATAGTCGTATGTTCATCTGCGAGGAAGAAGCCCTCACTTTTGCGTTTATACCCTCTACTAAGAGTCGCTATTTTGTATTTGTCTTTTAAAAGTCGTATTATGTATTCCACCATAGGCGTTTTACCAGTACCACCTACACTTAAGTTACCTACTACTATAGTAGGTGTACTAAAAGAGGTTCTCTTCAATATATTTATTGAATAAAGGTAATTGCGCAGGGAAGTGATCCCGCCATATAAGATGGCAAAAGGGAAGAGTAATTTTCGCAGTAATTCCATAATACGAAATTACCAATTTTTTTATCTTTGAGAAAATATATAAATTACAGTTCAAAATTATTTGAGAAATGAAGTTAAGAGAAGTAATCACTGTGTTAGAAGAGATGACACCGTTATCGTATGCAGAGGGATTTGATAATGTCGGGTTATTAGTAGGGGACTATAACTTAGAAGTAAGTGGGATCCTAGTCTGTCATGATGCTTTAGAGACCGTGATAGACGAGGCGATAGAGAAGAAGTGTAATATGGTAGTATGCTTTCACCCAATCCTGTTTTCTGGATTAAAGAAGATAACAGGAAAGAGCTATGTAGAGAGAGCTGTAATTAAAGCGATCAAACACGATATCGCAATCTATGCTATACATACTGCATTAGACAATCATCAGGAAGGGGTGAATAAGATCTTCTGTGATACACTAGGATTAAAGAACACAAGTATATTAATACCGAAAGAGAACTATATCCAAAAGCTAGTGACTTACGCTCCTCGTGTGAATGCAGATGAAGTGAGAAAGGCACTGTTTAATGCAGGAGCTGGTGCTATAGGTAATTATGATTTGTGCAGTTTTACCACGGAGGGCAAGGGAAGTTTCAGAGGAAATGAGAAGAGTAGTCCTGTTATAGGAGAACCACTAAAATATGAAGAAGTAGAGGAGGTCAAAGTAGAAGTAATATTTGAGAAGCATCTACAAGGTAAGGTATTAAAAGCCTTGTTTGACTTAGACTTCTATGAGGAGAAAGCGTATGAAATATATACTCTAGAGAATAAACTACAAAATGTAGGAATGGGGATGATAGGTGAACTAGAGGAAGAGATGGATGAGGTAGCATTCTTACAGATGGTCAAAGCTAAAACAGGAACTGGAGGTATTAGACATAGTGCGTTATTAGGGAAGCCGATAAAGAGAGTAGCTGTGTTAGGAGGCTCTGGAAGTTTTGCAATAGGAGCTGCATTATCACAGAAAGTAGATGCCTATATCACCTCAGATTTGAAATATCACGATTATTACCAAGCTGAAAGTCAGTTGGTTTTAGCTGATATAGGGCATTTTGAAAGTGAAAGGTATACAAAAAATTATATAACTGACTTTCTTTCAAAAAAAATAACTACTTTTGCAGTTATTTTATCAACAGTAAATACGAATCCAGTTAACTACTTATAATGATGACAAAGAAAAAAGAATTAACCGTTGAAGAGAAGTTAAGAGCACTTTATGACTTGCAATTGATTGACTCAAGAATTGACGAAATCAGAAATATGAGAGGAGAATTGCCTCTTGAAGTTGAAGATCTACAAGATGAGGTTGCTGGACTGAACAAACGCTTAGAGAAATCAAATATAGACTTAAGTAATATCGAAGCGAGTATTAAGGATAAAAAAGCTGCTATTGAGGAATTCAAAGCTGCTATCGTAAGATATACTGAGCAACAAAATGAGGTTAAAAACAATAGAGAGTTTAACTCATTAGAAAAAGAGATTGAGTTCCAGAAGTTAGAGATTGAGCTTGCTGAAAAACACATCAAAGAGATGAAAGTTAGCATCGAGCACAAGAAAAACACAATTGCAGAGACAGAAACTAAGTTAGCTGCTAGAAAAGAGCACTTAGGACATAAAGAAGCTGAATTAAACAGCATTATGTCTGAGACTGAGCGTGAAGAGAAAATCTTATTAGAGAAATCAGAAGAGTTCAAACAAGATATCGAAGATCGTTTATTAGTAGCTTATAACAGAATCAGAAATGGTGTTCGTAACGGTTTAGCTGTTGTATCTATCGAGCGTGGTGCATCAGGAGGATCTTACTTTACTATTCCACCACAAACTCAAGTAGAGATTGCGGCACGTAAGAAGATTATTACGGATGAGCACAGTGGACGTATTTTAGTTGATAGTGCTTTAGCTGAAGAAGAAAGAGAAAAAATTGAAGCTATTATAGCTAAATTATAATATCAGAAAGCCTCTTGTGAAAGAGGCTTTTTTTATTTCTAGAAGTTATATATGGTTAAGTGTCTAGGTTTATTGATTAATTTATTGTCGTTATTTGCTCCTAAGAGAGCATGTGCTATTGCTTATAAGTTATTCTCTACTCCTCGTAAAGGGCAACTTAAGCGAAGAGATATTCCATACTTTTTATCTGAAGCTCATCAAGATAGATTTGTCTACGATGGACTGAGTATTCAATGCTATCGCTGGAATCAGGAACGATCAGAGTTGCCGTTAATGATGTTGTTTCACGGATGGGAGAGTAATGCTGGTCGTTGGGAAGAACTAGTGACTTATTTAGATGACCAGTACCAGTATATCAGTATAGATGCGATGGGACTTGGCCTTAGCGATGGAAGTAATCTGAGTGTTATCGATTATTCACACTTGATGGATCATTGTTTACGAGCGTTTAGACCACAGTATGTTGTAGCTCATTCTCTAGGAGCGTTTGCTCTATTACACCAGATGAGTGTAGTGAAATATGACTTTGTAGAGAAGGTTGTTTTAATGGCTTGTCTAGATCGTTTTCAGCATGTAATTGATAATTATATTGGCATGTTAGGATACTGGAAGAAAGTATCTAGCGATTTGTTACGATTCTTAGAAGGGTTAATCGATATGGATATGGGAGAGTATGCTAGTCGTAACTTTATAAAATCACTGTCTAATCAGACATTGATTATTCACGATAAAGAGGATGTAGTAGTAGAATTGGCTGAGTGTACAGTTTTTCATGATTTCGCCAACCAAAAGGGAATAGAGGTTTATTATACAGAAGGATTAGGACATTCTGTTCAAGATAGAATTGTCTTCGAAAAAATTAAGAATTATTTTATGAATTAGCTTCGCTATAGCATTGTTTAATAGCAAATAAAATAGCTAATTTTGTGATATGGAAAAAATGCAAACACGTTTAAATAAATATTTGTCTGAAGTAGGTTTTTGTTCTAGAAGAGAAGCAGATAGACTTATAGATGAGGGGAGAGTCACTGTCAATGGTGTAGTGCCAGAGATGGGGACAAAAGTGTCTGAAGATGATGAGATACGCGTAAATGGACAATTAATCGTTAATAAAAATGAAGAGAATGTTTATTTAGCTTTTTATAAACCTATCGGTATTGAGTGTACTACTAATACGAGTGTACGCGATAATATCGTGGATTATATTAATTATCCAAAACGCATCTTTCCAGTAGGACGATTAGATAAGGACAGTGAAGGGCTTATTCTGATGACGAATGATGGAGATATCGTGAATAAGATATTGCGTCAAAAGAACGATCATGAGAAAGAGTATATTGTTACTGTAAACAAGCCTATTACAGATCGTTTTATTCAACGTATGGGAGCTGGAGTACCTATATTAGACACAGTGACTAAGAAGTGTAGAGTAGAACAGATCAGCAAGACTGTGTTTAGAATATTCCTTACTCAAGGTTTAAACAGACAGATTAGACGTATGTGTGAGTATTTTGACTATGATGTAGTAGCATTAAAAAGGATACGTATTATCAATATTTCTCTAGATGTACCTGTGGGAACTTATAGAGACTTGACAAAAGCAGAATTAGATGAGCTTAATCGCTTAATAGAGCCTTCTGTAATGACAGAGGAAGCTAGTCTAAATAAAAATCAAGAGAGTCAACAGAGTGTTCGTCGTAGAATGACTACAGGAAGAGATTCTGGAAGAGAGGGAAGAAGAGGAGACGGAAATCGTGAGGATAGAAGACCGAGAAGAAACTTCGATAGAGAACGCAATAATAGCGTGAACAAACCAAAAGAGGTGAAGAACGAAAGATTAAGAAATAGAAGAAGAGAGAACTAGTTTAGTTCTCTTTTTTTATTTGTACTAATCTCTAAAGCTCTTTTATTTAGAATTAATAAGATTAAATAGTGCATTTTGTGTATAAAGTCAGAATTATGGGTAATTCTGACTTTTTTTATTTATAAAAGTTATTAGTTAATAATATGTAAATTTTAGTAAAATATTAAAGGTTGTTGTGTTTTGTTTTTAGAATATTACGATGACGATTATTGTCTCTTTTGTGTATCTATTTATATTTAGTCTAAGTTATTATGGTTGTTTAGTTATAAGTAAATATATTTGCTTTCAATTTATAATTAATCTAAATAATATAATTACTAACACAACATTAAGTTCTTAGAACAATGAAACACTATCTACTATTAATTTTTGCAATTTTTAATATAGGTCAGTTTACTTCTTTTGCACAAGAAAAGCCAGTTGTTATTTCTGGTATTGTACAAGATGCGAATGGCGAACCTATTGATTATGCTACAGTCAGCTTATTAGATACTCATCATAGTGAGTTAACTGATAATAAAGGACGATATACTATTAAAACAAAAAGACCTGGTAAGTACAAATTAGTTGTACAACACGTCAGTTATGAGTCTAAAGAGTACTCATTTGAGGTGAAAGCAGGAGAGAGTATAATACATAACTTCAAACTTGATACGAATAACTCTTTCTTAGACAATGTAGTACTACAAGTAAAACAGCCTATCGAGAAAGTTAGAGAATCTGCTTATAACGTAGTTGCTATAGATGCAAAGCCACTTTACAATACGTCATTAGATGTAGCTGGAGCACTTGATAGAGTATCTGGTGTGAAAGTGCGTAAAGATGGTGGGGAGGGATCTGACTATAATTTCTCAATGAATGGATTTAGTGGTAAACACATTCGATTCTTTATAGATGGTGTACCTATGGAAGGATTTGGTAGTGAGTTTAAAATAAACAACTTACCGATCACAATGGTTGACAGAATCGAAGTTTATAAAGGTGTAGTGCCTGTGGAGTTCGGATCTGATGCCTTAGGAGGAGTAGTGAATATTATCACAAACAAATCTAAAGAGACTAAAATAGATGCTTCATTTACTACTGGTTCATTCCATACATACAAGAGTCATCTGAATGTGAGTAAAGCCTTTAATAATGGTATAGTAGCTCAGTTAAATGCTTTTCAGAACTACTCAGATAATGATTATAAAGTATTAGTCCCTGTGGTAGATCTACAATCTGGGGTTTATTCTAAAGAGAAACAATGGGTAAGACGCTTTAATGATCGATTCCAAACTGCTACTGTAGTAGCTAAAGTAGGGGTGGTAGATAAGTCTTATGCTGACCGACTGATGCTTGGATTTACTTATGGAGAAGGAAAACGCGGTGTGCAGACAGGTACTATTATGGAGAAAGTGTTTGGAGATAAGAAACGTCGTTCTGTAACAATTATGCCTTCATTAGAATATAGCAAGAAGAACCTATTTATAGATGGATTAGATGTAAGTATTACATCTAATTATAATGGAGGGTATAATCAAAATATAGATACCTCTTCTTATAAATATAACTGGGCAGGTGAACGTATCAAAACGTTAAAACAAGGTGAGTCTGGTGGAGGGCCTTCTATGACTAAGTTCTATGATCATAATGGTTCAACTACTTTTAATGTAAATTATAAATTAAATGACAAGCACTCATTTAGTTTTAATGATGTGATGTACTACTTCAACAGAAAGACAAAAGATCCATTAGCTGTAAAAGAAACTCAATCAGAAAAGAACAGTGAGATAAAAAGAAGTAGTTTTAAAAATATTATGGCACTGTCTTATCGTTATAATATTCTAGATAATCTGAATGTATCTCTATTCGGTAAACACTACAGTATCAAACATACTTATCAAAGTGAAAGCACTAAAGTAGATAAAACAGGGTACGGTATCGCTGCTACATACCTGTGGAAAGATCTACAGTTCAAGGCTTCTTATGAAAATACATTTAGACTACCTACTGATAGCGAGTTATTTGGAGATGGAGACTTAGTATGGGGAAATACAGGTCTAAAACCAGAACAGGGTAAAAACTATAACCTTAATATCAGTTACTCAGGTGTGATTAACAAAATACATGCTGTATTCGTAGATGCAGGTTTTGTATACAGAGATACTAAAGATTATATCCGCAGTAATCCTTATGGTTCAGGATCTCGTGCAACTAGTGTGAATATCGGAGGAGTAGAGAGCTATGGTATCAATGTGGAAGCTCGTTATACGTACAATGATTTTATATATGCAGGAGGTAGTTTAACTTCTCAAAATATCAGAAGTAAACAAAAATATACTATTGGAGATTATGGAGTAGAGAACCCATACTACAATGAGAGAATTCCTAATGAGCCTTATTTCTTCGGATCAGCAGATGTGGGGATTATTATTAAAGATTTAGGAAAGAAAAACAACAATTTAAATATAGGGTATAACCTTCGCTATATAGATCATTATAGCTACGATTTTAAAGGAATCGGTGAAGATCCTATATGGATTCCGTCTCAAGCTGTGCACGATCTAAGTGCTTCATACAGTTTATTTAATAATAAAATACACTTAACCGTAGAGGCTAATAACCTATTCGATAAACTAGCTTATGATAACTATAGTTTCCAAAAACCAGGAAGAAACTTCATGTTTAAAATACGCTATACATACTAAAATTACTAATCTATAATAAATACAATTAAAATGAAAAAAAGAGTTTTTTCGACATTTGCTTTTGCTATGATATTTGGGGCATTGTCGGTGACTAGTTGTTCTTCTGATGACAATAGTACTCCTACACCTGAAGAAGGTGGAACTGATGGAGGAAATAAAGTAGAGTGGAAGTACGTAATCGGGGCAAGTGCTTCTAAAACGAACTTATTACTGACTACCAATGACCTTAAATCTGGAGAAATATCTGCTAAGGGAAATGGATTAACGGCATTAGGAACTACAGTTTATACTTATGGAGGAAATAGAGCTTATGTTTTTGAATATAGAAAAGGAGATCCTTCTGGAATGCAGAGCTGGTTATTAACACCTGCTGGAAAATTGAGTAAACATACTACAGTTGACCTACCTACTCGTGAGGAGTTTATTACGAATTTCGGTAAATATATGATCGCTACAACTGGTGGTTTGAAATTAACTACAGGAGAAAAGGCTCAGGCTTTTAACTTCATAGATGGAAATACAGGAAGAATTAATTTTACTTCTTATATTAATGTAGAAAACATTGCAGAAAAAGGAGAGTATGCTAACTTCGCAGGTCTTGAGACGATTGGTAATGATCGTTTTGTTATGGCTATCGAACCATTTAAAATCACCAAAGATGAGAAAGAAGATAATACTTCTGCTTACCGAAGTAGAGTGTGGTTAGCTGTATTTAAATTTAATGAGAGCGAAACGGATGTAAATAAGAGAGTACAGTTAGAAAAAGTAGTGAAAGATGATAGAATGAGTTTTGCAGTAGCTCGTTATCGTTCTAGTCGTATATCAACTATTGCATCTGGAAATGATGGATTTGTTTATGTATTCTCTCCTAATGCTATGTTAGGTAAAGATAAACCTTCTTTTTCTCCAATTCCTTCTTCTGTTTTAAGATTTAATACTAAAACTTTAGAGTTTGATAAAAATTATCAATATGACATTGAGTCATTATCAGGGGGACATAAAGTTCATAAAGTATACGCACTTACTAACAATAAGTTCTTGTTAAATATGAATGCTGATATTGCTATTGCTTGGAATTCATTAAGTACACCATACAATAAACTGGCGATATTTGATGGTACAACAGGAGAATTTAAATGGATAGAAGGATTGCCAGATGCTGAAAATATAAAACAAGCTCAAGCTCCATTTATAGATGGATCAGATGTTTACTTACCTGTTACAGCTGAGTCTAAATCATTTGTATATACATTAGATTTGGCAACTGCTAAAGTAACTAAAGGTCTTGAAATTAAAGATCTAGCTGATGGAAGTATTGGTACAATTGGTAAAATTAATGTAGAAAAATAATAATTTAATTATATAAAGTATTCGAAATAAATTAGGGTTGTTTATTATAAGAGGTTATACAGTTTGTATAGCCTCTTTTTTTGTTGAAGAGGATAAGGATGTAGAATTAAAAAATATGCAGCTAACTATAAATAGGCATTAGAGATATAAAAAACTTTGATACTATATCTTTAAATAAGTATATGTTTATCTGAAAGTGAGTGTACTATTAATGAGATGTATTGCTTTTTAAAACACTTATATCATGTGAATTGTGTTAAGTCCACCCCTTTGTCCACCCCCTTAAAGGTGACATTCTGTTATAGAGATTATACTTTTATCAAATAAATCTAAAGTTATAGTCTGCTTCATTATAGCATGACTATAAAATACACCACCACATATTATTTGACTTGGAAGTTACTACTGTATAGGTATAGATAATAGTTGAATAATGATAAAAGTATAAATATGAAGACCTTATTATTTTTAAGTATTATCATCAATAGAACAATGGAGTGTGCCTCTCTATTAAAGAAAAGTATGATATGGAGTATAAATGAGAAACTATCTAGTAGTTCAATAAAATCGAAAAGATTGCTAAGAAGAGTTAGAGGTTCTTCTTTAAAGGAAGAGGTGCTACAAATAAGTGCTGATCCTAATAAACAAACTAATTATATGTCTATAGGCATGGAGTGTTATCTGTGTCAAAAAATAAAAGAGTTTGAGAAACAAAGAAAATACTTGGATAAATCAATATCACTAAGTAATCTTTCTGCAAGCTTAGGAGTTAATCATCGCTATGTGTCTTACTACATTAATATGTATAAAGAAAAAGACTTCGCTACGTATATTAATGAATTGAGGATTTCTTATATGGTAGATACTTTAATAAGTAAACCACATTATCTGACATATAAGATAAGTTATTTAGCAGATAAGAGCGGTTTTGCTTCTCATAGTCGTTTTACGATTAATTTTAAAAAATATACAGGTGTATTGCCTTCAGAGTATATTAGTGAGTTGAAACAGAAAAAGACCATGGAAGGATGTAATATCTAAAATCGTCTTTACTTTTTAAATTGATTGTAATTCACTGCTTTAAAAGAACCATCTTCCTTTTTAATAAAAGTCTCTTTACCATTCTGTACTTCGGCATTCTGAGCTGCTATACAGTACCAATTTTTTTCTATTTTCTGAGTTACGAAAATGAATAAGTTGTTTCTAAGTTGAGGAGTTTCATTTTCTTGTAATGCTGATTGATTACTTAATTGTAGTCTTGCATGTACGATAGCTATAGTGTCTGTTAAGTATCTGATCTTGGTTCTTTTGATTACTAGTTGAGATTCTTTGAAAATTACTCGTAAGCCATAATCATGAGCTTTAAAAATGTCTTCTTTTTTATGCCACCATAACCCTGTGACATTGACAAAGTCTGCATCATCTACAAAAATATCGGCAAGTAAGGTAGCATCGTATTTATTCCAAGCAGTTACAAATTGCTGAACTATTTCTTCTGGATTTTGTCTAGTCATTGTCATCGTTTATTATAATTACGAAGATACTCAATGATTCATGAAGAGGTGTTAATGTAGAATAAGAAAGTGAGTGTAAATAAAAAAGGAACCACTATAAAGTGATTCCTTTTTGTCGGGGTGGCAGGATTCGAACCACTTCTTGTAAGTATCTTTAAATCAATCAATTGTCTTGTTTGTTTGAAACCAACTCACCTAATAGTTCACCTTAGTAAATTAGGTTAAAATCAAATATAATACTTTTAAATGTTTTAAAAAAGTACTAAAAAGTTAAATAATTACCTGTTTTTCTAAATGATGTAAGTAAATATTTTAATCAACATCTATGTTTTTACTTTGATTTATTTTTATCTTGTTTTTTAGTATTTTGTTATGTTTGTTTCATATTACCTGTTAATTAATTTAGTTTGATGTATTTTGTTATGGAATACTAAACTTGTTAAGGTGTTTTTTGGTTGTCGGGGTGTCTATTTGGCTTTAGTTAACTATTTTTATGGAGTAAAAGATTGAACTATTTTTAATTCTATTGAATAATGGATATAATTTATTGTTCTCAAAATTAAATGTTATCTGCTCTTTTTTTGTATTAACCATATTTCTGAATTATCTGATTTAGGATAATATTTATTCTAATACTAACAAAAATTAAATGGAAATTTTAATCTAAAGAATTCCCCGAGGCTTGCCTTGGGGTCAGAAGGAAAAGTTTGAAAAACAGATGGTTTTTCAAAACACTTTGAAAAAGTGTAACTTAGTTCTATGGATGATGAACATATTTATAAGAGTCATAATAAGACGTTACTATTGTATCATATAGTATTTCCTATGAAATATAGACGTAAGGTACTTACAGATGAGTCAGGTCTTAGTTTAGTGAAAGTTTGTGAGGAAATATCAGAGAGATATGAGATAGCTTTTTTGGAGATAGGTTATGAATCAGACCATGTTCATTTTTTGATACAGAGTGTGCCAAGTTTGTCATTAAGTCAAATAGTACGTACGATAAAGAGTATAACAGCTCGTGAAATGTTCCGTATTCACCCAGAAATAAAGCAATTATTATGGGGAGGTAATTTATGGACAAGTGGTTTTTATGCAAATACAGTAGGCTTATATGGGAACAAAGAAGTAATACGAAAGCATATAGAAAGTCAAGGTAAATCAGATAAAGATTATCAGAAAGTATATTCTGGTCAACTTACTCTGTTCTAACAATACCTCGTGGGCTTGCCCCGAGGTATTTTATTAGACCTGCGCAAGAAAATTATGAAGCATTAGAGCCTACGATTTTAGCTATTATTTCAAAATCCTCAATTGAACAGCTTTTAAAGCAATCTATTACTTTTGAACAAATAGCTCGTATCGCAGTAGAAAATGAATTATTAACTGCTCAACGTTTGATAGCATCATTTGTTACAAAATCTGCAGAGCAAAGATATGTTGATTTGCTTGCTAATCAAGGTGATTTATTTCTTCGTGTACCTCAACACTATATTGCAACGTATTTAGGTGTTTCTCCTGAGACATTAAGTAGAATCAAACAACGTGTAGTTAAAGGGTAATTTCTTGACGATTGTCAAGGTTTTTTGTATGCTATATACTGTAGTTTTGTTATAGTAGTAATTTGTAAGTATTATGATAAATCAACAAATAAGAGTATTAGTAGCAGGAGCTACGGGATATTTAGGAGGTTATATAGTAAGAGAATTGAAACGAAATGGTTATTGGGTTCGTGTCTTAATTCGATCTGAAAATCAAAAAGAAAAGGTGCTTTTGGCAGATGAAATTTTTATAGGTGAAATAACTAGATCTGAAACAATAAAAGGGTGTACATTAACTATAGATTGGGTGTTTTCTACTGTGGGAATTACCAGGCAGAAGGAAGGGTTAACTTATATGGATGTGGATTACCAAGGGAATATGAATCTTCTTCAAGAAGCAGTAAAGACGAAAGTAAAGCGTTTTTTATATGTTTCGGCCATTCATGGAAATCAATTAAAACATTTAAAAATTTTTCAAGCAAAAGAGGGATTTGTAGATCAATTAAAGTTTTCTGGATTGGATTATCGAATTATTCGTCCTAATGGCTTCTTTTCGGATATGCTTGATTTCTTAATGATGGCTAAGTCAGTTCGAGTTTATTTATTTGGTATAGGAGAGAAGAAACTTAATCCAATTGACGGTGAAGACTTAGCGCAGTTTTGTATTGAACAAATGCAAGGAATCAATAAAGAATGCGCAGTAGGAGGCCCCGATGTTTTTAGTCAAAAAGAATTAGCGCAATTAGCACTAGATACTTTAGGAAAAAAAAGAAAAATTACTTGTTGTCCTGATTTTTTGCGTGTTCTTATTATAAAAGCACTTCGTTTGTTTACAACATCAAAAAGATATGGTCCTTATGAATTTTTCTTAACTGCAATGGCCATGGATAATGTAGCACCTAAATATGGACAAAAGCATTTAAAAGACTTTTTTGAAGAAAAAGCACAGAAATTAGTAGAATGATGTTTTATACTAAGATTTTCCTTAATTATATTTTATTGTAGTAAAAATATATGTATCTCCGTTTAACGGCATAATGCTATATTTGTAGTCTAAACCATAAGAAAGTCATGCTAAACCTTTTTACCTTTTCGGCTGAATTTACAAGTGAAGAAGCTTGCCGTTTACACTTTAAAGAACAACGTGATAAATTAGGTGTAACTTGTCAAAGATGTGGTCATGATACCCACTATTGGATTCAAAGTAGATGGAGTTATGAATGTAAAAAATGTCGTTCTCGTATGACTTTAAAAAGCGGAACAATTATGGAGCATTCTAAACTATCTTTTCTGATATGGTATAAGACAATGTTCTTAATGACAGCGACCAAAAAAGGCTTTTCTACTTTAGAAATTCAGAAGCAATTAGGACTAAAAAGATATGAGCCAGTATGGGCAATGGTCCATAAACTTCGCAAGGCAATGGGTAATCGAGATAGCAAGTATACTTTAGAAGGAATGTTAGAGATGGATGAGGGATATTTTAAAGTAGAAACATCTAAAATAGAGAAGTCTAAAACAAAAAGTGGTCGTGGATCTACAGGTGTCCAAAATGTTGCAATTATGGCAGAAAGTACAGTTTTAGAGGACATAAAAACAGGTGAAAAACAAAATCATGTACGCTTTTTTAAAGTTGTTGTTTTAGAAGATCATAAAGCTGAAGGTGTTAATGAAATGATTAGGAAAAATATTGAAGAAAGTAGTATTGTCTTAACTGATAAGAGTACTTCTTATGTAGATATTTCAGATTTTGTTCAGATACATATCACTGAAAAATCATCTGAAAAAACAACAAAAGAGACTCTAAAATGGGTACATATAGCTATCAGTAATGCTAAAAGAAATCTACTGGGAAATTACCATAAAATTAAACGAAAATATCTTCAAGCGTACTTAGATGAATTCGTTTATAAACTTAATAGAAGGTACTTTGGTGATAAGCTCTTTGATAGGCTTATTATTGCCAATATTACAGCTTATGACAAATAACGGACATACATTTAAAAATATTATAAAAGTTAAATAAGGATAAGAATTCATAGAAATAACTGTCGTATAGTAGCTAACAAAATTAATTTTCTATTTTTGAGTTTGTAAACTATGTATAACATTAAAAAAAGAAGAGTTATTTTTATGAGGCAATTGGACAAAACACCTATTGAGAGGATGGTATCACCGATACAGCGATTTATGCAACAAGAAAAATCTGGAGGGATCGTTCTAGGTATAAGTGTGATTATAGCGTTAATATTAGCAAATACATCATTTAAAGAACAGTACCATCACATATTAGAGTATAAATTTGGTTTTCAATGGGCAGGCAATAGCTTCTTTGAATATAGTATTCACCACTGGATTAATGATGGGTTAATGGCTATCTTTTTCTTTGTTGTAGGGCTAGAGTTAAAAAGAGAGATTGTAGCTGGAGAATTATCAAACCCACGTAAAGCAATGCTTCCTATTGGAGCTGCATTAGGAGGAATGATTGTTCCTGCGGGTATTTATTTTTTTCTAAACCCAAATGGAGAGATGTCTAATGGATGGGGAATTCCGATGGCAACAGATATTGCTTTTGCCTTGGGCGTCTTGTATTTATTGGGTAGTCGTATACCCTTGACATTAAAGGTTTTCTTAACTGCATTGGCGATTGTAGATGACTTAGGAGCGGTACTTGTGATTGCATTCTTTTATACCTCTGAGATTTCTATGTTACATTTAATCATTGGTGCTGCTATTTTATTAGTGATGTATTTGGGAAATAAAATGGGAGTTAGAAATATTATGTTTTATGCAATCTTGGGTATTGGTGGAGTTTGGACAGCATTTTTGCTTTCAGGAGTACATGCGACAATTGCAGCAGTATTAGCTGCTTTTACAATTCCTGCAAATGTGAGAATTAGCGAGAAAGTATATGGCGATAAGATGCAAGGTTTGTTAGATAGGTTTAGAGGCATTGATCCCAATGATAAAATTCCGACATTAACAAACGAACAATTGCATATCTTAGAAGAGATTGAGCATACAAGTAGTGCTGCTACTCCTCCATTACAACGTTTAGAACATATGATGCATCCGATGGTAACCTATCTAATTATCCCTATATTCGCTTTAGCTAATGCTGGGGTATCTTTAGATATTGATATGGATCACTTGTTTAGTACTAATGTAGCTCTTGGTGTAGCTCTTGGCTTATTAGTAGGGAAAGTAGTTGGAGTAGTTGGATTTACAGTGCTTTTAGTGAAATTAAAAGTAGCTCCTTTCCCTGAAGGAATGAATGTGAAAAATCTATTAGGATTAGGTTTGCTAGCTTCTATTGGATTCACAATGTCTTTGTTTGTAACTTCGTTAGCATTTACTAATGAGGAGTACATGACTCAAGCGAAGATAGGTATTTTTGTAGCATCCATCATTGGTGGTGTACTAGGCTATATGGTATTGAGTAAGTCAACGAAATAATGTTTTAAATGACTAGTAAGTTTTTTGATTACATCAATCTTCACAAAGGTGAGGAGAAGGGCGAAAAAGTCCTTGAAAATATAGTAGCAAATATTGCTTTTAAAGGATCAAATCTTTGGATTTTGGCATGTGCAATTATCATTGCGTCGATAGGATTAAATGTAAATTCTACAGCGGTGGTAATTGGAGCTATGTTGATCTCACCATTGATGGGACCAATTGTAGGAGCTGGTTTTGCACTTGGTACCTATAACTTTTTATTACTGAAGATTTCTATTAAAAGCTTGGTTGTAGCTACAATTGTAAGTTTGGTTGTATCTTCAGTTTATTTTTACTTAAGCCCATTTAAAGATGTGCAATCAGAATTACTTGCTCGTACTGCACCGACGATTTATGATGTGTTGATTGCTTTTTTTGGTGGATTAGTGGGAGTGATTTCAATTACTCGAGTAGAGAAAGGAAATCCTATTCCAGGAGTAGCGATTGCTACAGCCTTGATGCCTCCTTTATGTACTGCAGGATATGGTTTAGCAACTTTTAATTTTAGTTATTTTTTAGGAGCATTTTATCTGTATATGATTAACTGTTTCTTTATTTGTATAGCGACGTTCTTAGTAATTAAATACTTGAAATATCCTACAGCGACTGCATTAGATACAAAAAAGGAGAAACGTATGCGATACGGTATTAGTTTATTGATTTTAGTGTTGATTATACCAAGTTTTTACTTGGCCTATAATCTATTCAATGAGAAGAAATTTACCAAGACTGTTGAGGAGTTTATCAATACAGAGTTTACTGCTAGAGGGGTAACAGTTATCTATAAAAAAATTAATTATAATACCTCGCCACGTAAGGTAGAGTTAGCCTTTTTGGATAAGAAATTGTCTAAAGAGAATATAGAGATGTATAACCGACTTCTACAGGAAAAAGGGATAGATAATGTAGCTTTGACCTTCAAGCAAGATGAGCAAGATATCAAGTCTGAAATCATGAAGGAAATCAATAAACAAAATAGTAACCTATCCGAGAAAGACGTAATCATTAATGATTTAAAGCGCGAGTTAGCTAAGTACAAAGTGAGCGAGCCTGGTCTGGTGAAAGAGATCGGAGTATTGTTCCCATCACTCGAACAAGTATCTTTAGGTAAAGTAGAGCGAAACCTAACCGATACAACTAGTCAAGTTGATTGGGTGTTAATGTATAAAGATAGTGTTGTACCTATAAATTCGGAGAAGATACGTATCACGAATTGGTTAAAAGCTCGATTACAAGTAGATACTGTTTTAGTAGTGAATACATACCAGCCAGCTGTATATACTAAAGAGTAATTTAGTAATTAAAAACATATCAAAGAGCTCCTTACTTATTTTTTGAGTAGGGGGCTTTCTTTTTTTGTTACTAATGAGAAAAATATATTGTTAAAATGAAGTAAATTGTCATATGTAAAAAAGAGAAAGATGGAAACAGCAGTTTTAGTTTGCTTGAGTGTTTTATCTATATTAATAGGTATGTCAGGTGTTTATATGACAATGTTAGAGTTTGTGCCTGTTCGCTTGGTATATTATATGAATAGGGTACGTTTACCATTAGCAATAGTAGTTTTATTAGTAGTTTGGGGATTGACATTTTTTTGGTTAGACCAGTGGTCTTGGATAGGGTATTTTTCTCTTATATTGGCAATTTTAGGAGTGTTTCTGGCTTATCGATTAACGCAAGAACGCATGTTTATTGCAGTAGATTTTCCAGATATTATAGAGGTAACAACAGGTGATTTACTACCCGATGACAGTGAGTTAGCTGTGATAGAATACAATGGAGTGGTAAAGTGTTATCCTTTAGATTATGTTATTCACTACCATATTATCAATGATTGGTTTGGTTCTAAGATGGTGTCATTGACTTATTGTGCAATGTGTAGAAGTATTATTCCTTTTGATGTTACCGCTATAGGACCTTTATATGTTAGCTCGTTTAAACATGCCAATATGATTGTCTCTGATCGCAAGACAGGAACCTTTTTTCAGCAGGCTAACTTCGAATCACTTGTAGGGAAATTACACCCTAGTGAACTGATTGCTATTCCTTTTCAGATAGTGACTTGGAGGGAAGTAAAGAAAATGTTTGAAACCCCTGTTTTACCAGTATTGAAAGAAGGTGATCTAAAACCTTTTAAACTTCCAATTAAAGGATTGTGGAAACGCATTGTCGTTTCAGAATTCACACCAGGATTATCTAGTAAAAACAGGGATAAGACTTTTGCTGCTAGAACACGGGTTATAGGTATCGTAGATAAGATAAATAATGTAAACGTAGTCTATTTAAAACAAACTATATTAAATCAAGGATTAGTTGTAAATGAAACAGCTAATTTCTTTTTAGTAGCTCACCAAAACAATGTAATTGCTTTTAGATGGGATCACAAGCAGGATTTAGCGTTAGATTTATCAGCTAGATGTATTACAGCAGATAATGGTTTTCAACGTTGGGATTTGAATGGAAAGTATCTCTCGGGAGACAAAAAGCAGAATTTAGTTCTCATCCGGCTGTCTGATGAGTATTGGTTTTCTTGGAAACGCTTTCATCCAAATACTCAGTTCATTGATTTGTAATATATAAAAAGAACCATATTAACTTTAAACTAATATGGTTCTTTTTTGATACTAGAATAAGTAGACTAGTAATATATTATCTTAAACGATGATTGGAATCACTACTGATAAACATTTCATTTTTCTCTTCAGATATAATTTCAAGGAATCGTTCATAGTGTTTTAATACGTCAGAAATTAGCTCATTTTTAGTAAAGATGTGAACATCATAACCTTGTCTATAATCACCAAAATAAGCTTTTGGATAAAAGGTTTTATTATCGTTAATATCAGGTAAGTTTTCTTCTGATAATAAGTAATCAGAAACCATTTTAGACTCTGTTCTGACACCGTAAATAAAGTTATTTACCAAGTCGTGTTTAATCTCAATTTCTAGTCGATAAGGACCTTCATAAGTATTGATAACAGCATCAATATTATTTTTAGCAAATTCGGTTTCTAGCTCTTTAAAGGCTTCTTTGACTGTCGTATCAATAAATTTGTGTACAGATTCTTTATCGTCAAAGGATACAATTTGTTTTAATCGCTCTTTCCATGAATCTCCTGACCAGGTAACCGTTGTAGTAGAAAAGTCAGTTTCATAATATTTTTTATCGATAACTAGTGCTTTGATCAAGCTTACGATAAATAATAGCATTATAATAGAGAATGGAAGAGCTGTAATTAAGGTCATGCTTTGTAATGCACCTAATCCACCTGCGTTTAACAATAACAAAGCTAATACAGCTAGTAATACTCCCCATCCAATAGTTTGCCATTTAGGGGATATTCTAGCATTCTTGGTTGATATACTGTTCATTACAAACATTCCTGAGTCTGCAGAAGTAACAAAAAATATGATGATAATTGATATAGTTAAGAAGCTAGTAATTGAACTTAGAGGTAAGTACGCTAAAAACTCAAACATCAACGCATCTGGGTTGTTAGCAATAGTACTCAATGCACCATCAGCTACATTCATATCAAACCAAATGGCACTATTCCCGAATACAGACATCCAAATAAAGTTGAATAGTGTCGGTAGTAATAATACTGCAGCAATATATTCACGAATAGTACGTCCTTTAGAGATTTTAGCAATAAATAATCCAACATATGGAGACCATGAGATCCACCATGCCCAGTATAGGATAGTCCAGTCATAAAACCAGGGTTGTGTTTTATCATTAAAGGAGTGTGTACTAAAAGTCATGGTAAAGAAGTTTGATATATAATTACCAATACCTTCTGTAAAGCTTCCAATTAAATAAACGGTAGGGCCTAAAGCGAGTACGAAAACAAGCAATACGACTACAGCAATGATATTGATACTACTTAGTAGTTTTACACCTTTGTCTAATCCACTAACAGCAGAGATAATAGATAGAGATACTAATACAGCTACAATAAGTACTTGATAGATAAAGCTGTTTTCAGGTAAAATATTTAAGGTTTGAAGTCCAGAGTTAATCTGTACAACACCAAAACCTAATGTTGTTGTAATACCAAAGAAGGTACTACACAAGGCAAATACGTCAATCATATTTCCCCATTTACCTTTTATTTTATCTTTTAAAAGAGGATAAAAACAACTTCTTAGAGATAGCGGTAAACGATATCTATAAGCAAAATAAGATAGTGCTAGACCAACAATAGCATAAATAGCCCATGCGTGTATTCCCCAGTGAAAGAAGGTGTACATCTGTGCATCTTGTGCGCGTTGTAGTGCGGTATTGTTACTGAAAACTTCATTTGAATAGTGTTGGATCGGCTCAGCAACACTGAAGTACATTAGCCCAATCCCCATACCAGCAGCGAATAACATTGATATCCATGAAAAGAAGGAATAATCGGGTTTACTATTATTTCTTCCTAAGCGAATATTACCGTATTTACTGGCCATTAAATAAATCAAGAAGATAATAAATATAGTCACAGACCATACATATATCCAATTGAGGTTAACAAAGATGAATGTTTTGATTACGTTTAATAGCTCATTGGTTATCTGTGGAAAAATTGCAGCAAGTAAACTGACTCCAATAATAAAAATTAAACTTGGTAGAATAACACCTTTACTCAAGGTTGTACGTATTCTAGGAAATTTAGACATAATTTTTGTTTTTATGTATTAAAAATATAGTTTTATTGTTTTTGTTTCGAATATACATAATATTTAGTATTTTTTGTGGTTTTATTCTGTGTTTTTCGTTGTTGAGAATTAAAAAGAAGATGTTTTTGGAGTTTTTATTTCTAGTAAACTTTCATTTTTTTAAAGGTTAAAAATTGTAGTTTTGTCTTCTATAAAGCCTCAGAAGCATATGTTTTTTTGTTGCTTTATTTTGCTATTTTAGTTAAAAAGAATGCGGCAAATAATAAGAAATTAATACAAAATTGTTTTGAATTTATCTAATCGTGATAGTAGAGTAACTTTAATTTTTCAATTAGTAATCTTTTTTATTTTCACAAAGGGTATTGCACAGCAACCAGTGAGAGTTACTATTGACTCATTATCGAAAGTGTATTCCCAGAATGTATATTCCCAACCACTTGAAGCTAGAAAGGCCGCATTTGCTTGGTTAGCTTTAAGTGAAAAGCATAACTTAGAGAAGGAAAAAGCTCGTGCTTATTATTCTTTAGGAAATTTGAATTCTATTAATGGAGATTATAAGAAGTCTATAGAATATGCATTGAAGACTATTGAATCCTTAGAGAAATTAAAAATGGAGCAAGGTTTACCTGCTGCTTATAATCTATTAGCACTTAGTTATAAGAATTTATCGTTATACTCCAAGGCAATGGAGAGCTTTATGATATGTATTGAAAAAGCTAGAGCTGTAGACGATGTACTTCAAGAGGCAAATGCGTATCAGAATGTTGCTACACTATATATACAAAAGGATGAATATGATAAGGCTATAGAGAGCTTGAAAAGAGCGAATGATTTGTATAAATCTATTGAGGATACCGATGGGGTATTGACTACATTGTTTAACTACGTAAATATTTTGAAAGAGCAGCGTAAGTTTGATCAAGCTAGGGAGCATTATATGACTGTATTAAAGTTTCGTCAAGAGGAAGGAAATAAAACAGTGGAGGCCTATGTTAAAATTAACCTTGCTCAACTATTAGTAGAACAGCATAAGTTTAAAGAGGCTATACCTCACTTGGAGAATACTTATAAGCTTCTTGAAGAGTTAAATTATGTCACTGATATGGCTATTGTATTGAATGATTTAGGAGTGTGTGAGAGTAAAGTAGGGAATACAAAGAAAGCAATTAAGTATTTTGAGAGAGCATTGAGTATTACTGAAGAACGTTCTATATTAGCCTATAATACTAACTTTTTTTTGAATTTAGGTTCCCTATATGCAGATCAAAAACAATATGAAAAAGCATATAATTATTTATATCGAAGTATAATCGATAATACAAAATTTAATAGTATTGAGAAAGAGAAGCATTTAGCAGATCTGCAACAACAATATGAAACGGAATTAAAGGAAACTAAAATAGAGTTGCTGGAGAAGGAGCAAGAATTAAAAGAAGTAGAGCTTAGAGAAGTAGAGCAAGCTGTCATTCGTCAGAAACAACTTCGTAATACTTTTATCATTGGTTTTATTTTGGTTTCAATTCTCTTTATTATTGTGATGTATTTTTATCTACAACGTTTGAAAGTGCAAAGACAACTACAGGTGGAGGTTGAGAAAAATGCGAATCACAAGATTAATGAGATGGTTAAAGATCATAAAATTTCTATGATCGAGCGCTATCAGAAAGGACAAGAGGAAGAAAGAGCTCGATTAGCACGAGAGTTACACGATGGAATAGGAAGTGATTTAGCAGGAATTAAGATTGCTTTTGAACATCATTTCTCTCAGCAAGATACGGGAGAACAAACTAAGCGTTTGCAAGAAGCAATTAACAATGCGTGTAAGGATCTGCGTTTGCTATCGCATCAATTGCATCCACTGGCTTTCTCTTCAATTGGATTTAGTAGTTTTTTGAAAGAATACGTCGATACTGTAAGTCAGAAAAATAATTTGACAATTAAAGCTTATTTTTTTCCAGAGACAGAAATTAATAAGTTGACAGATGATGTATTGGCTGGTGCATATCGCATCGTTCAAGAGTTGGTCAATAATATCGTTAAGCATGCTAAGGCTTCAAGTGCTGAGGTACAATTGACCAAACACGATGACCACCTCAATATTCTTATTCATGATAATGGCGTTGGGTTTGCCAATGTTAAGAAACAAGGGATAGGACTGCGCAATATAAGAGAGCGTTTAGAAAAACTCAAAGGAAGTATAGAAATAGATAGTAATGTTAAATATGGGACTTCCATAACAATTAATATACCTTTAAATAAATAAGTAGTGAGTAGAGTAAATATAATCATAGCAGATGATCATTTGATGTTCTTAGAGGGGTTAAACACTATATTACTTGATATGGAGGAAGTAAAACAAGTGCATTTAGCAACAGAAGGAACACAAGTATTACGTTTATTAGAGCAATTTGACATACAATTAGTCATTACCGATTTGAATATGCCCAAGATGGATGGAGTAGAGTTATTAACTAGGGTAAAGAGTAATCAATCAGATGTCAAGGTTCTAATTTTGAGTATGCTTGATAATCCTCGCGTTGTTCATAAGGTAATCCAAAAAGGAGCAGATGGTTTTGTACCTAAATTTACAAATAAGCAGGAGTTACAAGTTGCTGTAAGGGAATTAATCAATGACAAGCAATATTTCTCAGAAGTTATTAAACAGCGCTATATGGAAAGTGTATTTGATAAAAAGAAGTATCAAGATATTGAATTGACTCAACGGGAGAAAGAAGTTCTAGCACTTTTATCAGAAGAAATGACTTCTAAAGAAATTTCTGAGAAACTGTTTATATCAGTTAATACGGTGGAGACACATCGCAAGAATATCTTGTTGAAAACAGGGTCTAAGACAACTACGGGAGCGGTAAAGTTTGCTATTGAATCAGGACTATTTGATTAGTGAATAATTAAAAGGTATACTTTATTGCTAATAGTGGTTTAATCTCTTCTAAAATAGAAATAAACGAATTTGGTTCAGTAATCGGTACGATTTCTCGATGAGTGACTACTTTGTTGGTAAGATTAATCGTTTCTAATAAAGCAGCTGTTACAGGAGTCTTGTGATAGCTGTTTTTTTCTTGTTCTACTTCTTTTGTATCGATTAACAGATGTACCCACACAGCTTTAGTGAAACAAGCTGTATCTACATATAATAAAGAAAAATCATGGGAACTGTAGAGGTGGTCTAATCCCGCTAAATAATCCATACGCTTCGGCAGCAATTTTTCTTGTAAAGTTTTGAAATAATTAGTTTCTTGTTTTAGTAAGCATTCTTTGACCTGCCATGAGTCCTCTATGCTATGTATAACAATCATAAAAATATCCTCATTATAGGTTGGAAGATGGATAGTAATTGTGAAAATACTATTGATTTTTAGTGCGTCCTTTTGTTGATTTAGTAAGTATAAGAGTTTTTTAGTTTTCGTTTTCAGCTCATTGGGATTTGGGTTAAAAAGATATGTCATGGTTAATGAATCATAACTAATGTCAATACGACAATCTAAATCAATCATTTTTAGTTTTATATCTTCTTTGGTATAGTAGTCAGCTAAGGCATCTTGGTATTGTTCTTTTACTGGTTTAGCATAGGAAACACCTTGTTCAATTCTGTTTTCATTTTTTAAAATCTTGGCGTCAAAGAATAAAACCCATCTTACTTGTGCTAATTGATGATCGTAGATAATAACCGAAAACATATTGGGATTCATATTAGAGGCATTAAAAAAGCGTCTAATTTCAACTGCTTTTAATTGCCCCTTGAATTCATGTTCAAGATATTCTTGTATTAAACGATTTGCTTTTTTCTTTCTCATACCTCCCATAATGAGAGATAGATTATTTACAGCTAGTGTTAGTGATAGAAAACAAAACCCAATTATTAAAAGTGTTTTTAGCATTTTTTGTAAAGTTTGAATACAAGGTAAGATACTTTTGGAAATTTTCATATCACGGAATTCCGTGATAAGCGCAATTACCGAATTTAGGTCTATGAAACCAATAGCAAAGATAAGACCTTTGAAATGTTAATAATAGTAATAATATAAATCATGGGATTACAAGAAAAAAGAGCTTATACAGCTATAGAGGAGCAATATGTAACTGAATATCAAAAAGAATTGAACGCAATTGTAGGTAAAGAATTACCTATTCAAATTAATTGGGATACTTTTGAATTAGAACATATTAAGTTTGTACCAAGTGTATGTTTACAACGCTTAATGGATGCAATGAAAGAAGTTTGTAAAGACAATTTTGGAAAAGAAGCAGTACAAGAGTCAATTGATAAGATTGAAGTAAACTGTATTGTAAACGAAGGAGCTGAAGAAAATAAAAAATTAGACCTTACAGGAAAAACTTTTACTTTGACAGCTTGTTGGGGAGGACATCATAGTGGTTTCTTTACTGATTTAGTGATTAGAGAGTATTTAGAAAGCAAGTTATAAGAATATAAGGATTCTTTGTATAAAATTTTTAGTCTGACTTTTAATTTTTGATTTAGTTAATATCAATAGTCGTAAAAAAGGGAAAGCCCAAAAAGACTTTCTCCTTTTAAAGACAACTAGTAAATAAGGAGAACTAGTTTAATGCTGTAAATCTCTAATATTGAATAAAATTATTTTTATCTAATTTAGAATTACAGTAGTAAAAATAAAGATTGAGATTTCTCATATTCAAAATAGTAAAATTAATAGATTAATAGTATCAATTACTGTTTTTTATTGAAATAGTTTTGTGAATCAAAAAAATACGCTAAAATGAAATTTAAAATTATGTTTTTGTTAAGTTTATGCTATACCATTTTATTAGCAAGTTGTGGTAATAAGAGTATAATTCAGGATGTAGTGCCTAAACATGATACTTTTAAACTAGAATCAAATCAATTAAAAGAAGAAAGAACTATTAATGTATGGACACCAAAAAATTATGAGAGTACTCAGGATTCTTTGCCTGTAATCTATATGGCTGATGGAGGAATAGAAGAGGATTTTTCTCATATCGCTACTACCATAGAAGAGCTTATAAATGAGCAAAAAATTCCTGCTGTAATCTTAGTAGGAATTGAAAATACACAAAGAAGAAGAGATTTGACAGGATTTACAACTGTTGCAAAAGATAAAGAAATTGCACCCGAGGTAGGAGGTTCTAATCAGTTTAGAGCCTTTATTAAAGAAGAGTTATTTAAGGAAATCGATAAAAGATATAGAACCAAAGAAGAAAAAACGATATTAGGAGAATCTGCTTCAGGTTTGTTTGTGATGGAAACCTTTTTTGTTGAACCCGCCATGTTTGCAAACTATATCGCCTTTGACCCTTCATTATGGTGGAATAATCATTATTTAGTTAGAACCGCAAAAGCTAGTTTAGATCAAAATAGTGCGGTAAAAAGAAAGCTTTGGTTTGCAGGATCGAATGCTGCTGATATTTCTCCCTATACAAATAAGTTAGCTACTATTTTAGCAGAAAATGAAAATAAAAATTTAGTGTGGCACTATGTAGATGAGCCAAATGAAGGACATACAACTATATTTAGAGCAACTAAAAAACAAGCCCTAATTTGGATATTAAATAATTAAAATAGCAGTAGTTTAGCATTTTATAATAAGATATGGATAGAGGTATTAAGAAAAAGACATTTTTAAATTTTGTTGGACTTTTAAGAAGTTTTTTAATCAAGTGTTTTATTGGAATTGTTTTATGTAGTAGCATAGCGTTTTTATATACTAACTTTATTTTTGAGCAAATATTATTTGCTCCTAAGAACCCTAATTTTCCTATTTATATTTGGCATCGTTCTTTGATAGATTTTTTTAATTTGAGTTCATCATTGTATATGGAAGGGATTGATTTTGATATTCAAAATCGAAAAATGGATGGTCAGTTAATGATTATGATTTGGACTAGTTTTACCTTTGGACTAATAGCTTCATTTCCTTGGATTTTGTATCAAATTTGGAAACTTGTACACCCTAAATTATATAATAGTAAGACAAGATACAGTATTGTATTTGTAACAATCACAAGTCTTTTATTTTTTATAGGTGTCTTGTTTGGATATTTTATTATAGTTCCTTTATCTATTCATTTTTTTATGAATATAGAGATTAGTAGTATTGTTGCCAATCAAATCGATCTTACCTCATATATTTCTCTTGTTAGAACCACCATACTAGCATCAGGTATTGTGTTTGTTTTGCCAGTTGTCATTCTAGTATTATACAAGATGGGAATTTTATCAACAGATACACTCAAAGGTTACCGCAGATATGCTTATGTTTTGATTTTAGTTGCATCAGCAATTATTACACCTCCAGATGTATTGAGTCAAGTTATTTTGGTTATACCATTAGTTTTATTGTATGAAGTGAGTATTTTCTTTTCAAAGTTTATGAAGTCTAATCACATTACAGAATAATATATTATCGTATTTGCTATAAATAATAATTAAATTTGCATAGTTTAAATATTCATCGTAATATTGCGATATATAATTAAGTGTAAAACAATGGGAGTAACAAAATCAGAATTATTTAGTGATAAAAAGAATAGGTTATCGCTTATGTTTAAGGTTTTAGGGCATCCAGCAAGACTTGCCATTCTTCAGTATATTATCAATCAAGATGCTTGTATTTGCAATGATTTGGTAGAAGAACTTGGATTGGCTCAAGCGACTATTTCACAACACTTAAAAGAGCTTAAGAATAGTGGACTTATAAAAGGAACAATTGATGGTAAATCCGTTTGTTATTGTATTGACGACGTAGTTTGGAATGAATTCTTCAAGGAGTTTGAATTCTTCTTCGCTCAAAATATACAATCAAAGGATTGCTGTTAATATTTTTTAATTAAACCAATCGTAATATTGCGATATTAAAGTAATTTAAAACAGTTAAAATATGAAATTATCAGAAGTAAAAGCGGTTTTAGCAAATTTAGATCGAGTAGATTTTCAATTTGAAGATGGAACGTTTGTAGCAGAACACTTCCATGTAACAGAAGTAGGTCAAGTAACAAAAAAGTTTATTGACTGTGGAGGGACAATAAGAGAAGAGGTTAAGGTAAGCTTCCAATTGTGGAATGCAGATGATTATCAGCACCGTTTAAAAGCAGGTAAATTATTAAATATTATCAGGTTGTCAGAAACAAAATTAGGTATTGTTGATGCGGAGATTGAAGTAGAAGTTCAAGGTAAAGAAACAATAGGAAAGTATTTCTTAGCATTTAATGGAACTCACTTTCTTTTAAAAAATACGTTGACTGCTTGTTTGGCTGAAGATGCTTGTGGAATTACACCAAGTAATCAGGTAACCCAAACTAATTGTTGTGATCCTAACTCTGGATGTTGTTAATCTTAAAAAAGTAAAAGATGTATAAAACATTATCAACTACAATTTGCACTATGCTTGAATCACAAGTGATAAGTGATAGTAGAAAAGAAGTTTTGGCTCCCTTGGTGACTTATATTCAATCTAAGGTTGGTTCAAAATCTCCAATTCGAATCAATTTTATATGTACACATAATTCAAGAAGAAGTCATTTAGCTCAGATTTGGATGCAAGTAGCAGCAAGTTATTATGCAATTCCCAAAGTTAGTTGTTATTCTGGCGGAACTGAGCAAACAGCGATGTATCCAATGGTTGCTACCGTTCTGAAAGAACAAGGATTTAACGTATTTAAAATTGCAGAAGGAGAGAATCCTATTTATGCGATAAAGTATGGCGATAATGAAGTTCCTATTATTGGTTTTTCTAAGAAGTACGATGCAGTTTTTAATCCAAGTAGCGATTTTGCAGCTGTAATGACTTGTTCACAGGCTGATGGAGGTTGTCCTTTTATAGCAGGTGCTGAGCGAAGAATACCTATTACATTCGAGGATCCAAAAGAGTTTGATGGAACAGAGAACCAACAAGAAGGATATTTTAATCGAAGCCTTGAAATTGCAAGTGAAATGTTTTACATCGTGTCACAAATTAAAAAATAAGTCATGCAAGTTAGAATGAAATTTTTAGATCGATACTTAACCCTTTGGATTTTCTTGGCAATGGGGATTGGTGTTCTCTTAGGAAATGTATTTCCAAGTGTTTCTAATGTGATGGATAAACTATCTATTGGGACGACCAATATTCCGTTGGCCATAGGGCTAATCATCATGATGTACCCGCCACTGGCTAAGGTTGATTATAATCTATTACCACTGGCTTTTAAGGATAAGAAAGTCTTAAGCTTATCTCTTTTCTTAAACTGGATTGTAGGACCTGTTTTAATGTTTGTTCTTGCTATTATTTTCATGCGTGATGAACCTGACTATATGGTAGGATTAATCCTTATTGGTTTAGCAAGATGTATTGCAATGGTGATTGTATGGAATGATTTAGCAAAGGGTAATAGAGAATATGCAGCCTTACTGATTGCATTAAATAGTGTTTTTCAAGTACTGTTTTATAGCTTTTTTGTTTGGCTTTTTATCAATGTATTACCTTCTTATTTTGGGTTTGCCGATTATGCTATTTCAATTAAGATGAGCGATGTTGTACAAAGTGTGCTTATTTATTTAGGAATTCCATTTTTGGCAGGTTTTTTAAGTCATAAGTACCTAATTAAACTAAAAGGAGAAGATTGGTTTAAGCGTAAGTTTATCCCTTTTATATCACCCTTTACTTTATATGCTTTACTGTTTACCATTGTGCTTATGTTTAGCTTAAAAGGAGAACAAATTGTTCAGTTACCTATGCAGGTAGTTAAGGTTGCTATTCCACTTGTTATCTATTTTGTATTGATGTTCTTTGTTAGTTTCTTTTTAAACAAGTCAATGAATGTGGATTATGATAAAAATGCTGCTATTTCTTTTACTGCCTCAGGTAATAATTTTGAATTAGCGATTGCTGTTGCAATTGCTGTATTTGGGATACATTCTCCTCAAGCTTTTGTAGGAGTTATCGGACCTTTAGTTGAAGTTCCTGTATTGATTCTACTTGTACGAGTAAGTTTATGGATGAAAAAGAAGTATTATTCAAAGTAAAATATAGCCTTTATGGAAAGTTTTGTAAATGATAATAAAGTTGATCAAAATGAGTATGATTTAATCCTTATTGGTGGTGGTCAAAGTGCTTTGGCTTGTGGGTTTTATTTAAGAAGAACACAAATAAAGTATTTGATTTTAGACCAGCAAGCTCAACCAGGAGGAGCTTGGATTCACGGATGGGATTCCTTGTCTTTGTTTTCTCCTGCTGAGTTTAGCTCTTTACCAGGCTTTATGTTTCCTAAATCAGAAAACTATTACCCTGTTCGAGACGAGGTTATTTCCTACATGGATGATTATCAGTCTAAATATGAACTCCCTGTAAAAAGATCTGTTCAGGTTATAGCAGTTTTAAAACAGGAGGGAGGATTTACTTTAAAAACTTCGATTGGCGATTTTAAAGCAAAAGCAGTAATATCTGCTACAGGAACATGGGCGAGTCCTTTTGTTCCTGTCTTTAAAGGTTTAAATCAGTTTAGAAATGAACAATTACATTCTGCCTATTATAAAAATGCTTTAGATTTTATAGGAAAAAAAGTATTGGTGATTGGTGGAGGTAATTCTGGAGCTCAAATATTAGCAGAAGTTTCAAAGTATACGGCTGTTACTTGGTCAACAATAGGAGTACCAGCTTTTTTGCCTGACGATGTTGATGGTAGAGTTTTTTTCGATGTGGCAACGCAAAAATATAATGAGCAAAAGGCGGGCAATGATCAGGTACAAGCAAAATATAATGTAAGAAGTATTGTTATGGTTCCCCCTGTTGTGGATGCTAGAGCTAGAGGTGTTTTAAATAGCAAAGGAGAGATTGAACGTTTTACAGAAACTAGTGTTGTCTGGAAAAGTGGAGAAGAAGAAAATTTTGATGTTGTTATTTGGTGCACAGGATTTAAACCTGCATTAAAACATTTAGAACCTTTGGGGATACTTCAACCAGATGGCAGAGTGAATACCAATGGTAACAGCAAAGTTGAAGGAATTAATGGTTTGTGGCTTGTAGGGTATGGTGATTGGACTGGTTTTGCTTCTGCAACATTGATTGGAGTTGGTAGGTCTGCTAGGAGTACAGTGGAAGAAGTTGTAGATTTTTTAAAGTTGTAAGAACAACTTTAGATAAATTGTTCGTATATTTACGAACAGATTAATTTGAAAAAGGATAAGGGTATGTTGAAAAGAGACTTAACAGAAAAACAAGTAGAGATAGCAAGAATAACGAAGGCTTTATCTCATCCTATACGAGTAGCTATTTTAGAGATGCTTGCTTCTCAGGAATGTTGTTTTCATGGAGATATGTCAGAGGTATTACCTGTAGCAAAAAGTACATTGTCTCAACATTTAAAAGAATTAAGAGAGGCTGGCTTGATTCAAGGAACGATTAATTTACCTACAGTAAAGTATTGTATTAATAAAGAGAATTGGCAAATTGCTAAGCAACTATTAAACGAATTTTTTGAGGATATTAAAAAGCCTTCTGAGTGCTCATAAAAAAATTTACCTTTAATGTTCGTAGTTTTACGAATTACGAACATTAAGAATTAGTAAAAATAAAAATTTAAATAACATCAAAATTACTATTTATGAAAACAACCTTTTTAAGCCTTATTTGTGTATTGGCTTTAGTTACTAGTTCATGTTCAAACAATAAAAAAACACAAGAACAAGATGCCTTAGTTGAGTCGAGCTTGGAAGTATTAGATCAAGAGCAACTCTTACAGGAAAAATCGGATAATACAATGGTCTATGTTTATTATTTCCATGGAAAGCAACGTTGTAAAACTTGTTTAGCAGTTGGAGATTTAACTAAGAAAACTGTAGAAGGGGCTTTTGCTAGTAATGAGTTAGTGAAGTTTATTGAAGTCGATACAAGTGAAAAGCAGTATAGTGATTTAATAGAGAAGTATGAAGTGACTTGGAATGCACTTATTATAGCCAAAGGCGATGATTCAATTAATCTAACAGAAGATGCTTTTGCAACAGCGCTAACAACACCAAAGGTATTAGAAGAGCTTATAGTTGAACAAGTTAATAAAAAACTTTAATGTTAGATGGAATTACTACAACAATTAGTAGACAGTTCTGATATTCCAATAGTAACTGCGTTTTTGTTGGGACTGATGACAGCTATTAGTCCTTGTCCTTTGGCGACTAATATCACAGCCACAGCTTATTTAAGTAAAGATATTACAGTTAAGCGTAAAGTATTATTTAATGGACTGTTTTACACCTTAGGTCGTGCATTTACTTATACTGTATTAGGTGTTATTTTCTATTTTGGAGCAAGTAAGTTTCAAGTAGCAAAACTATTGCAAAATGTAAGTGGTGTTTATTTGGGGATTGGATTAATCCTTATCGGTATTTTAATGCTTGATATTATTAAATTAAATATACCAGGAGTAGGATCACTAAGTCAGAAGGTAAATCAAAAGAACTTTAAGAAGAATTACTTCAATGCTTTTTTACTTGGTGTTTTATTTGCTTTAGCGTTTTGTCCTTACAGTGGAGTATTGTTTTTTGGAGTGATGATTCCTTTAATTATGGCGAGTGCTTCAGGATTATTATTAGCACCAGTTTTTGCTTTAGCAACGGGGTTACCTGTAATCATCATAGCTTTTTTACTTGCTTACAGTATATCTAATGTAGGGCATTTTTACAATAAGATGAAGAGTTTTGAAATATGGTTCAGACGTATTATATCTGCTGTTTTTATTGTTGTAGGTGTTTATTATATATATGTGAATTTATAAAAAAATAGATATGGAAATAATAGTTTTAGGTACAGGTTGTGCCAAGTGTAAGGTAACTTTAGAAACCGTAGAATCTGTAGTAAAAGAAGTAGGTTCTGATATCAAAGTTACAAAGCAGGATGATATCATAGAGATTGTAAAATATAACATTATGTCTTTACCTGCTTTGGTAATTAATGGAGAAGTTACTGTTAAGGGGTATGTTCCATCAAAAGAAGAAGTAAAAGAATTAATTAAAAAACATCAGATATGAAAAATGAAGTAAAGATTTACGATCCAGCTTTATGTTGTCCAACAGGGCTTTGTGGGGTTAATATTGATCCTGAATTAATGCGTATTGCTGTTGTAATAGAAAGCTTAAAGAAAAAAGGCATTTTAATTGAGCGGTTTAATTTACGTGACAATCCTCAAGTTTATGTAGATACTAAAGTAGTTAATGACTTTATCCAAAAAGAGTCTATCGATAATTTTCCTATTACTACCTTAAATGGAGTAATTGTTCTTACCAAATCATATCCAAGTAATAAGCAAATTTCAGAATGGCTTGAAGTGTCAGAATCTGATTTGATTGTTACAAAATAATCTAACCCAATTTTCAATTTCAGTTTAGTTCGGCATACCTAATTGTATGTCGAACAGGAATTGTATTGAATAAAAAAATAGTAGTTATGAGTAATTTTAAACTATATAATCCCTCTAATGAAGGATTTACAAAATATATTTTCTTTACAGGTAAAGGAGGAGTAGGAAAAACATCAATAGCATGTGCTACTTCCTTAAACTTGGCAGACAGTGGGAAAAATATATTACTTATTAGTACAGACCCTGCATCAAATTTGCAGGATGTATTTGATATACCTTTGAGCAATAAAGTGACTAAGTTAAAAGATATTCCCACTCTTTCTATTTTGAATTTAAACCCAGAGCAAGCAGCTTTAGAATATAAAGAATCCATAATAGGACCTTATCGAGGAAAGTTACCAGAGGCTGTTTTATTTAATATGGAAGAGCAACTATCAGGATCATGTACAGTGGAGATTGCTGCTTTCAATGAATTTGCAGATGTAATTACAAATAAAGAGAAACACGATTTATATGACCATATTGTGTTTGATACAGCACCAACTGGACATACACTTAGAATGTTACAACTACCAGCAGCATGGAATACCTTTATTGATGAAAATACAACAGGTGTTTCTTGTCTTGGGCAATTGTCGGGATTAGGTGATCGTAAAGTAGTATATGAGCAGGCAGTGAAAACATTGAGTGATAAAAATAATACAACTTTATTTTTGGTAAGTCGTCCAGATGAAACACCATTAAAAGAAGTTGAGCGTTCATATAAGGAGTTACTTGATTTAGATATACAATCTCAGCGTTTAATTATCAATGGAGTGCTAGAGAATTTTGATCAGAATGATTCTATTTCAAGTAAGTTGTATAAACGCCAGCAAAATGCTTTAGAAAATAGAACTAAAAAGCTTCTTGATATTCCAACCTATTATGTTCCATTAAGATCGTATAATATGACTGGAATTGATAATATTAGAAATATGCTTATTTCTAATACAAGTGCAATTTTGACTGAAAATAGCTTAGACAAAAACGAGTTACAAGATATTGATGTATTGATAGAAGACCTTTTTATATCTAAGAAAAAAGTGGTTTTCACGATGGGTAAAGGAGGTGTAGGGAAAACAACAATAGCTGCTCGAATCGCTAGAGGACTGGTTAAAAAAGGAGTTAAGGTTCACCTAAGTACAACAGATCCAGCCAATCACTTAGAGTATGTAAATACAAAGGTAGAAGGGCTTACTGTTAGTCATATTGATGAGAAGAAGGTGTTAGAAGCCTATAAGGAGAAAGTTTTAGCTAAGGCAAGACTAACTATGGGAAACAGTGATTTAAGTTATATTGAGGAAGATTTACGCTCTCCTTGTACACAGGAAATAGCTGTTTTTAACGCTTTTGCTGAGATTGTAGCTATAGCAGATCATGAAGTAATTGTTATCGATACAGCACCAACAGGTCATACTTTATTGTTATTAGATTCAACTCAAAGTTATCACAAAGAAGTAGAGCGTACACAAGGAGATATTAGCGAGGCTGTTCAGAATTTATTACCACGTTTAAGAAATGAACAAGAAACAGAAGTAGTTATTGTTACGTTACCAGAAACAACACCTGTATTTGAAGCACAACGCTTACAAGAAGATCTTGCAAGAGCAGGTATACACAATAAATGGTGGGTAATAAACTCAAGTTTATATCTCACAGATACAACAAGTACTTTTTTAAAAGATAAAGCAAAAACGGAAGTACAATGGATTAATAAAGTCAATGAACTTTCTAAAGGTAATTTTGTTGTAATACCTTGGATGGAAAAGGTTGAATAAAGAAGTACTTTTTAAAAACATCACACTGAATTAGAATGATATACTAATTTAAGTGTGATGCTTTTGTTGGTCTCAGATTATAATTAAAACTATACGTTAAAGTAAATTTAGTTTCCAAAACCTTTTGGGATTTATAGCCTTGTGTAACAGAAAATAAAACTCAATAAGGAAAGTTTAGTTATATTCTTTTAAATTTAACTATTTGGCTTGTATTTGTTTTTTATACATGAGATATAGTATGCTCTAGTAAAATATTAGGAATTGTATTGCTTATAATCGGTATCGAGGATACTTATATCAACAACTCCTTGTGCATTTTTGATTAATCTTCTACAGGATAAACTTAAATGTTTTAAATGAACTTGTTTATTAGCTTTAGCATATTTTTCAGTAAGTTTATTAATTGTTTCTATTGCAGACATATCTGTAATTCGACTTTCCTTGAAATCAATAATAATCTGATCAGGATCATTCTCTATATCAAATTTTTCAAGAAATATTGTAGTTGAACCAAAAAATAAAGGTCCATATATTTCATAATGTTTTATTCCATTTTTATCGATATATTTTCTAGCTCTTATTCGTTTAGCGCTTTCCCACGCAAAAACAAGAGCAGAAACAATAACTCCTATTAATACAGCTAATGCTAAATTATGCAATATAACTGTTATACTCGCTACTAGGATAATAACAAAGATATCGTGGCGAGGCATTTTATTTATTATTTTAAAACTAGCCCATTCAAAAGTTCCAATGGCTACCATCATCATTACTCCAACTAATGCAGCCATAGGTATTTGCTCAATTACAGGACCTGCAACTAAAATTATTAATAGTATAGAACATGCTCCTACAAGAGCAGAGAGTCTTGTTCTTCCCCCAGCACCTATATTTACTAGGGATTGTGCAACCATAGCACAACCTCCCATACCACCAAAAAATCCATTCGTAATATTAGCAATACCTTGGGCAGTTGCTTCTCTATTTGAATGTCCTCTTGTATTCGTAATTTCATCAACCATATTAAGTGTAAGTAAACTCTCAATAAGCCCAACTCCTGCCATAACAATAGAGTAAGGGAATATGATTTTTAAAGTTTCAAAGGTAAAGGGAATATTTGGAATATGGAAAGTAGGTAAGGAGCCTCCTACAGAGGCAATATCAATTACTTTTTTAGTATCAATATTAAAAAAGTAAACAAGTGCAAAAACAACAATAATAGCTGCAAGAGAAGATGGTATTACTTTTGTTACTTTAGGAAGTAAAATTACTATTGTAATTGTAAGTAAAGTTAATCCAATCATAAGATATAAGGCTGAACCTTCTAACCAATTTTCAACTCCATTTGTAGTAATTTTAAATTGAACAATTTGTGACATAAAAATGATAATTGCTAATCCATTTAAAAATCCATACATTACAGAGGAAGGAATTAACCGAATGTATTTACCGAGTTTTAATACTCCCACAAGTAGTTGTAAAAGTCCTGCTAATACAACAGCAGCAAAGAGGTATTCTGTTCCATAACTAGCTGCAAGAGCAATAAGTACTACAACAGTTGCTCCAGCTCCTCCTGAGACCATACCAGGCCTTCCTCCTAATATTGCTGTTACAAGTCCCATTAAAAAAGCAGCATATAAACCTGTCAATGGTGATAGACCTGCTAGTATAGCAAAAGATAAGGATTCAGGTATCATAGTCATAGATACCGCTAAACCAGCCAATATCTCATTTTTGTAATTGATTGGTTGACTAAAATCAAATAAATTGATTAGTTGCTTCATAGAAAAAAAATTAAATAAGTATGACGCTTTGTAATTTTAATTACAAGCAATAATAGATATGATATATGTACTTTTATAAGTATATATAAGATAAGTCCATGACAAAAGTGCCAAAGGAAATAATTGGATAAAAAAAACTATTAGCCTAAGATCAAGGCGGAGTAATTTGAGAAGATATTTTTACTGTTTTTTTCATAAGTTACAAAGTTATTGCTTTTTTATTGTATTCTGAAGACTTTTTTAATTTTTATTTGATAGTATGAAAATTCTCAAGATATTTCTGCATAGCATCGCGGCAGTGTCTAATGGATTTAAACAAATATTTTACAAACAAGTAACTGAATAATTTTTTTTAGTAGAAATCATCATCAATAGCTTAAGAGAAACTACTTTAATTAACAGTATTTGATGAAATAGATATACATTAAGCTATTTAATTATGTAAGTTTATGATTATAAGATTTTTAATAAAGTTATTTATTATTTTGATTAGTAGAGTATATACCCCAACAAAGCTCCTACTAAAACAATAAAAGCACTATTTACTTTTTTAAATTTAAAAACGAGTATACCACTAAGTAGGGTAATAACAAGGGTTTGCCAGTTGAGCAACACATCTCGTGTCATCGTTATACAAACAGCGACAATCAAGGCGACAGAGGCAACATTCACCGCATCTAAAAAGACAGATAATCCTTTTGAGTTGCGAAGTTTTTTCATCAATGGGTTTAGTAAGGCTACTAGAATAAAGGATGGTAAAAAAATTGCAACAGTTGAAAGAATTGCTCCAGATAAACCATTAATTTGAAAACCAATAAAAGTAACGGAAGAGAAAACAGGTCCTGGTGTGAATTGCCCTACAGCAATTGCATCCATTAGTTGTTCCCTTGTTAGTAATCCTGTTTGTACTAGTTCTGTATCTAAAAAGGCAAATAGCACATAACCACTACCATAAAGTATAGCACCTATTTTTAGAAAAATCCAAAATAACTGTCGATTGGTTGTAGTGAAAAACGTACTTTGTATGCTAAGTAAGAGTGGCAATGCAATCAAGCTTTGTAAGGTATTTTGCTTTCTCGTATTGATATAAAACAGGGCATAGGCTAAAAATCCAGCCCCAAACAATAAAAAGATTTCGCTACCCCCCAGTAAAGAAGCTACCAAGACGATTAGTCCTAAAAAGGCTAAAAAGGAGGAGGTAATCGATTTTTTAGCTAGTGGAAAAACGGCTCCAAGCATAATGACTATAATTGCTGGTTTAATTCCGTATATAAAAGGTTGTACATGGGGTAATTGTCCATATAATTTATAAAAGTAGGCGAGCGCACCTGTTAGCAAAATAGCAGGAAGAATAAAACACAGCCCTGCAATTATAAGGCCTTTCCATCCCCCTTTGTCATAGCCAATATGAATAGCCATTTCTGTACTGTTAGGACCAGGGATTAAATTGGTGGCTCCCAGTAGATCTAAGAAATGTTGTTCATCCATCCATTTTCTTTGTACAACTACTTCCTCTCTCATCATCGCAATATGCGCTGCAGGACCTCCAAAACCAATAATTCCCAGTTTTGTAAAGACTTTGGCTATTTCTTTTAAGCTTACTTTTTCTGACATATTGCTTTCTAATTTTAGTTTTTACTGCAATAGATATGTTCAAAGTTATTGCGTTATCTAAACAAGTGTAAAGCTAATGATAATTCAATATTCAAAGGTTACCTAAATGTAAATTAAAAGGTGCTTAAACCCAAAGCTAAGCACCTTTTTCACTATTCTTAATCTTGCTGTACATCCAAAATATTATCAAATAGATTTTATCCTGTAATTTACCAAACTGTTGTAATTAAATACCTAACAATAGGATACAAAATCTCCTATTGTTAGGTATTTAGTTGTTGCTTTTATGCATTATTTTACAACTGTAGCTTCAAGTTCTACAGTTAGATTTTCAAATAATCCTTTTACCTCAAGTACTGTTGTTGCTTGTTTGATTTTATGCTTAACAAGCCACTCTTGTAAAATAGAAAAGTGTTGCATCAACTCAGAGGTAGAAGTAGTATAAATATTTAATCTAACAATACCTTCAAGGGGATAATCGGCTGTTTTAATTACCTCTTCTAAGTTTTTAATAGAGAGTAGAAGCTGAGTTTTCATATCAGCATTACTTGAAACACCATTAGTGTCAATGGCTACTTGACCAGAGCAGTATAGTGTACTTTGAACATTTTTGACCTCTATTGCTTGAGCGTAGTTGCGCTCGAATTGCCATTGCCAAGGATTAATAGCTGTTTTTATCATTTTACTTTCTTATTTTAAGTTATATAGCAAATTTGCTATTAAACGCTTAAATCAGCAGTTGAGCTATATCACAAATAAAAAGTGAGGTAGATCACTTTAAATCTAATCGGCTTAGTGTTTCTCTAGAAACTCCAAGATAAGCAGCTAATAGAGATTTTAGAACGCGCTGCATAATACCAGGAAAGCGTTCTTGGAGTTCAAAGAACCGCTCTGTAGTATTGTTTTTCATCATGGATAAAATACGCTGCTGCCCTGCAATAAATCCCTTGTGCGCTTTATCTAAAAAGAATTCATTTATTACAGGAAGTTCTTTTCTTAGTTTATTATATCCATCTAAATCTAAAGCATAGACAAGCGTATCTTCAATACATTCTAAACTCATGCTTGCTAGAGATTGGCTGTAGAATGCTTTTAGATCCGTTTCCCACCAACCTTCCATTGCAAAGTCTACAATATGCTCTTTAGCATTATTGTCAGTAAAAACAAGTTTTAATAGACCTGTATCAATAAAGAACAGATAGGGGACAGGTTCTCCTTCTTGAATTAAAAATTGATGTTTCTTATATTTTTTAAACACAAAATAAGACAAGATAAAATCAAACTCCTTGTCTGTAAGGGAAATTACTTGCTCTATTTGTGTCCTAAGGAGATTATTCATTGTGATTTACTAAGTATTATAAGTTACAAAGGAAAGTATTAAAGATATTAATTTCAACTCTCTTTATCCATATACTCCTCTAATACTTCCTTTAATTTATCTAAATAACACGTTTTGGATTTAGCTCTTGTTTTCATTCTATGAAAAGCATGATGTATATCCAAGAGCTTTATACCAAATACCTGCTGAAACAACACCGCTATCTTCCGTATTTCCCCTTTCCCATTGTTAATTGACCCTGATAGATAAAGTGCGTAGATAAGTTCTATAAGAGCGTTTTGAGACTCTGACCATACTAAGTTAGATGAAGATATTGAATTGTTGCCAATATCATATTCTTGTATTTTCTCATGAAGATAATTCTGAAGTAAGTCATGAGCTATTATACGAGCTATTTTATAATCATAATAGGTGGAGAAAAGAGCATCTATTTCAAAGATAAAACTGTTTATACCGATGAGTAAATCTGTTTTACCAAGGGTAAAGTACTCGATGTCTTTATCTGTTCTATTTGCATTATAGTATTTATAAAATTCATTGTGAGCAAAATACTTCTTATACTCAAGGTTTAATTCTTCCAGATGCTTATGATAGTATTTATTCTTAACAACAATATCTATTGGGCAACTTGTTTCTATAGAATAGAGTTTGTTGTAAAAGATTAGTTTGCCTAAGACTTGAGGCTTAATTACTTTAAAAAAATCAATTTCGTCTATTTGATTTTTGAACCCCACTTGAAGTATTTCTTGTTTTAGATTTATAAGTAGTAATCTTAAAAATTGAATCATTTCATAAGCCTTTGAAATAGAAGTTGAGTCAAGTAAGTTTAGTTCAATTTCCTTTGATTCAATTGTTTTGAATACACTTGTGTAAAGAGCATTTTGTGTCATAATTATTGAGTTTTGATTGGTTAATTATTGACACGTTTAACCCTGCTTTTTTTCTGATTTTATTGCCCTATTAAAATAAAGCAATGCTACTTTTAAAATCAATACGTAAAAACACGGTAAATATGCGGAAAACACGTATTGTTTATTATTTGAAAATTATAAACATTTACATTATTAACTTTTAAATGTTTAGTTTTATGGAAATTAACAAAAATTCAGGCACGGTAATTAGCCTTGAAAAGGCAGTTGAGCTGACGTATTCATATCAAGAACAAAACAGTGAAAAACCGAATAGTTATTTTGTTGGACTTGATAAGTTAGATGAGTTATTAGAGCAAAAAGGATGTGTAGGATTACGTGTTTATCCTGGTCTAAATGTGAAAACAAATCAAAGTAATGTTGTTTTAGTTGGAGTTGATGAAAGTGGAGAAGATTTAACTAGTGGAATCATGCTTGATGAATTAGTGACTTGTCCGCATTTATGTCCAAAGAAAAGTCAATTAGTTAGAAAAATAGAGTGATATACAGCCTGATATTATATATAGCCTTAATTGCAGGAGGGATTCCAATGCTACTTTTTCTTGTTATGAGAAAGGATATTGTATGTAATAAAGCCATTATACCAATTATAACATTAATTGCATTTTCGTCTATCTATGAATATGTTGTAATTATTCAACTTCAGATGAAAGTGACGCATTGGTATCAGATACACTCCTTGTTTGAATTTCTGGCTGTATTTTATCTCTTTAAGAATTTAATTACGCAGAGACCTAGGTGGTTTTTTATAATTGGCTTAGGTCTTTTTCTAGTAGTTTACATTTTATCATTTATCTATTTAAATAATGAAATGATTCTAGTGTCGAAGAGTCTTAATAAATCCTATATGACTTTATTTGTTATTAGTTGTAGCTTTCTTTGGGTGAAGCAAGTATTTGATCAAAAGCTAATTATGCGATTATATCAAGAAAGTACTTTTTTTATTGTTATTGGACTTTTCTTTTATTATAGTACAACAATTTCTTTGTTCGTGTTATCTAATTATTTGTATAAGAGTGAATTGTTTTTTTACGATTATTGGCTTGTCAATATTATTGCCAGTTTAATTTTACGAATTTTATTATCTATAGGCGTATGGAAAATGAATTAAAAATACTTTTTTGGCTGGGAACCTTTATTATGATCTCACTTTGTATGATGGTGGTAATTTTAGTTATCATCTATCAGAAGAATTTAAATAAATACCGCAATGAACAGCTTGCCGAACAGCTCCGAACAAATTTATTAGTAGAGCATAAGGAAAGAGCTAGAATTGCTAAAGAATTACACGATGGACTTTGTGGTGATTTAGCTACTTTGAAAAACTTTGTTAGTGTTCTTAAATTAATAAAAGATAAGGATTTGGTTGCTACAACTATTATAGATATTCAAGAAAGTGTTTCTCAATGTTATGACGAGGTATTGAGAATTAGTTATAATCTATCACCACCACTTATCAAGGATAATCCAATTAACTTAATCCTAAGCAGTTATTTAATTAGAATATCTAGAGTTACTTCTATAGATATAACTTTTACCTCAGATAATCAGACGTTTAATCTTAGTGAACTTGAGCGATTAGAGATTTATCGAATCGTGCAAGAGTTGATACAGAATATTATAAAACACAGTCAGGCTACTTATGCAGAGGTTTCTTTGAAATGGCATCCGCTGCACATGATATTATCAATCAAAGACGATGGAATAAAATATGATTTTAATGCTGATTTAAAAAGACAAGATGTAGGTTTAGGACTAAGTAATATTAAGACAAGGATACAGCAAATAAAGGCTGAGTTTATTAATCAATCTAATGATTCTAATAATAGTATTCAATTAAAAATAAAAAGGCAAGATGATAATTAAAATAGGTATAATAGACGATCATAAGCTTTTTAGAAAAAGCTTTTCTTTTCTTCTTTCTCAAGTAGAGGGAATAGAAGTAGTTTTTCAATGCGCCAATGGCATTGAATTATTTGAATCCCTGAAGTTTAAAAAGATAGATATTTTATTTTTAGATATTCAGATGCCTGTTATGGATGGTTTCCAAATCGCGCATCGATTAAATGAAAAGTATCCTGAATTAAGGGTTCTTATACTTAGTAGTTTTAATGATTCATATAGTATTGAAAGGATGCTTAGGTATAATATATCAGGGTATTTAACTAAAAATATTGAGCTTGCTCAGTTAGAAAAAGCGATACATTCAGTATTTAATGGAGGTGTGTATTATGATAAGCAAATCAGAGAACTAGTAAAACATGTACAGACCCAACAGCAAACCAAAGATGTTATTATCACAGATAAAGAAGTAGAAATTATAAGATTATTTGCCAATCAATATAGTGGTAGAGAGATTGCAAAAAAGTTAAACGTTAGTATTCGTACTATCGAAAAACATAAGGAAATACTCATGCAAAAGACAGGTGCGAGTAATTTCATAGGAGTTATCATCTTTGCTATCATCAGACATTATATTACTGAAGATGATTTGTTTTAATAGTGTATCTAGTATCAATACGTAAAAACACGTATTTTTTAAGTGTTTACCATATAGTAGTTTGGCCATGTTTAATATTATTAACCAATCAAAACTATTTTTATGAAAACACTTAAAAATGTTACAGGAGAGAATTTAGTTGTAGGTTCATTCTCAGAGGAATTAGCTAGTAACAGACTATCTTTTCAAGATTTTCAACAAAGGCTTGCGACTTTAGATTTCAATGATGCAGAAGCATTACAGAAAGAAACTGCTAGATGTAGTAATAGATGTAATGGTAATGATGTAGATGTTGAGTTAAAAACAATTCAAACATTAGAGCCAATGAATCCAAAAGTTGGAGATGTGGCACAGTCATTCAGATTGCAATTTAGAATTGAAAACTAATTGTTAATTATTCCTCCAAAGATGGTATTGTAATAATGATTCTTTGGAGGAATCTTTGTTTTTAAAGATGGTATATATAGTAGCAAAATGTGTCAGTTTTCAAGTTTTAGAGAAGGAAGTTATTGTCGAAAATAAGATAACTCTCAAAAGATGTGCTTTAAACTTTGAATCATACTCGATAATTAATGCTTTTAAAAAGGTAGATTTTACTTATGAAGAGTTTTGTAGTATCAATATCAGTACAATAGAAGAGAAGAAATCTTTTTGGAGTTTTTTACTTAACAATCAGATAATTGTTTTAAAGTACGAGTATAATGTAGAACCATTGATGCGTCTTTATAATCAAAATTATTTTGGACTTCAAGCACAAGAATATAAAGAAGTAAGAAATAAAATATGCTTGTTAGGAATTCCCTATGCTATGGGAAATATTAATTCATTGAGTATAGAAAAAGGACCTTCTTATTTAAGAACAATTTCATCTCGATTTAATTTGGCACATTTAAATATAAATCTGTTGGGACAATTATTAGGGTTGGATAAGGAGTTATTAGAATCTAATAAAGAAGCATTGATTGATAATACAATGGATATTGGAGATTTGTTTTATTATTTGACAGAGTCACCAAGTAATTATTTTCGCAAAATAGATAAGTTGATTAGTCATTTGGTAGAGAATAAAAACACCCCTTTTTCAATAGGTGGAGATCATTCGATAAGTTATCCGATTATCAAAGCAATTAGCGATAGTAATGATATAGGAGTAATTCATTTTGATGCACATTCAGATACTTACTTCAGTGAAATTGATGAATTCTATGGAGATATTACGGTAAATCATCATGGTAACTTTTTAACGAAGGTATTAGAACTTGATAGAATAAAACAGGTAATTACACTTGGTCCCAGAGGTTTGAAAGGTTGTCAACTAACAGGAAAATTAAATAAGAAACACGTACTTTTTACTTCTTTTCAGATTCAACAGAGCAATGATTGGTTAAGTGCTATTGATACTGATTTGTCTTATTATTTAACCTTTGATGTTGACGTATTTGATCCTAATTTATTAGCAGGTGTTTCTGATCCAATTAGCAATGGACTTTCCTTTAATAAGGTTATATACATGCTTGATATCTTATTTAAAAAACTAAACATAGCAGGTATAGATCTTGTTGAAGTTGATCCACAAAGAGATCAAACAGGTGTAACAGGAGATATAGTATTACAACTAATAGTACACCTACTAACTAGAACAGTAAATAACAAATACAAAAATTAAGATGGACAAAAATATATTAGAATTTAAGTTGCCTTATAGTTATTACGAGTGGGTTATAGGTGCACGTTCATACTTTATGGAGACTGATTTTAAAAGTAATCCCATATTAATGCAATACTTCTATCAGATTGATCAGAATTTAAATAAAATTTCTTTTACTGTAGAAAGTCATGAGAACTTTGCAAGAGAGGTTAAGTATTTTCAAAGTTGGGCAAGTTTTGATCAAAAATATGTAGAGCTATTAGATACAATGGATGTAGTATATGATCAAAATAGTAAAGAGCTGTTAGATAATAAGCAATCGACAATCTATTGTACATATCATGTCGGTTCTTATCGAATACTTAATATGCACTTAATTTCAAAACAAATACCTTTTGTCTTGATTACAGATAAGCAATATATTGAAAAACAAGGTGATGAAACCTACCTGGATATAGAAAAACTAAATAATCAAATAAATAAAGGAGTTTTCAATTTTGATTTTCAAATCATAAATGCAGAGAACAGAAATTCAATTTTGCAGATTAGAGACTATATAAAAAGAGGATATTCTTTAGTTTTTTATATCGATGGAAATTCAGGTGTACCACTTCGCGATAATAAGAATTTAGAAGAAGTTGTATTTTTAGATAGTATTATACTGGCAAGAAAAGGAATAGCCTATATTTCATCTCGTTTTGAATTGCCAATTATTCCAGTTGTTGCTCCAAGAGAGGACTGGGGAAAAATAAAGCTGATATTTAAAGCGCCAATTTTACAAGTAGATCAAGATTCTGAATCTTATATAAAACAAACAACTCAGAAGCTATTCTTGATCTTGGAGCATTATATCAAGAAGTATCCTTCGCAATGGGAAGGATGGCTATATTTAGAAAAGTTTTTACCTAAAGAAACAATAGAAAACAAAGATTTAATACCAAGAGGAAATTCTTTGTTATTTAATTTTCAGCGTTACCATATTTTAAAATTTAATACGGTGAATGTACTATTTGATAAATTAACCTTAGTAAGTATTGAAATGTCAAATGAGCTCTTCACATTATTAACCTATATTCAAAACAACCAAGTGAAAATCATGGATAGCTATTGTATTGATAATATTACGTATCAACAAAAAGCAATCGATGACCTATTAGAAAACCAAATCATACTAAAGTAAACCAATTATGAAATTTAAAATCTATATGAGAAGTCTTTTTTTACTTTTTTTCTCATCAATTACAGGATGTACAAAGGCTAATGTACCACAAGAGTGGCCTACAACGTTAAAAATGAAAGATATCGGTGTTGTACAAACCCATTTCGATTTTTCATTTAATAAACAAGAGAATACTTTTTTTGCTGAGAGCCCAAAAGGAAGTGATAAACTTATTTTAGGGGGAATGAAAGCAGGTGTGGCTCGTTTGTTTAATAAAAAGTTAGAGGGAGGGAGTTTAATAAAGATTCAAAAGGGAGAGATTAAGGGGGACTCTTTAAAAGGAGTTATGACCACAATGTTTGGTAATTTCTATTTTAGAGCTATTAAAACAAATGATAGGATAGAAGGGAAGTTACTCAATGGAAAAAAAGAAACAGTTGGTTTATTTAATTCAGATTTGAATCTAAAGATTAAAAAGAAAGATTATAAAGCAATTTGGAATGATATAGAAAAAATAACTCAAGATAAGATATATAATAGGTCTGTTTTAGATTCCAAGAAATGGCAGACTTTTAAAAAACATATGGACAATTCTTGTGAGAAGTTCAGAGATGATTTAGAATTTTTAATGGGGTTTTATTATTTCAGCAATGATTTAGGTTTTTCGCACTACAGTGCTTTTATTGCGTGGGAAGATTGGGATAAATATATAAAATCTCAAACTACAGATTTTTCACATAAGTTCTTAGATAGTGATACGTATTACCTAAAAATAAGCTCTTTTTCGGGCACTTCAGAAGATATGAATAAGGTTTTAGATCAAGTAGCTCAAAAGCAGTTTAAAAACCTTGTAATTGATTTAAGAGATAATTCCGGAGGAAGTATTGAGGCAGGAATGACTTTCGCAGAACGACTTGTGAAACAGGATATAGTAGGAGGGGTGTTTCTTACAAGAAAATACTACAATACAAAAAATAGTTTACCAACAAAGCAAGAACTGAATCAATATGATGTTTTTAGCAAAGCAAACTATGAGTTGCTCTTAAAGGGAATTTCAGAAAAAGAAGGTATTGTTTTAAAGGTTGAAGCTAAAAATACAATACCTTATCAAAAGCTTTATTTTTTGGTAAATCAAAAAACAGCAAGTACTTGTGAGCCTATTCTACAAGGCTTTAAAGAAAATAAAATGGCTATAATCATTGGCGAGAAATCAGCTGGTAAAATGCTAAACGCAGAGGAGTTTAAAATCAGAGATGGTTATACACTTTTTTTACCCACAGCAATGTATGTTACAAGTCAAGGAAAAGTACTTGATCAAATAGGTGTTGAACCTAATATTTTGGTGAAAGAAGAGCTTTCAGAAGATATCATACTAAAGTATATTAAAAATTAGGTAAAAACACGTATTGTTTTGGTATTTAGCTATTTGTAGGTTTGGATATCCCAAAATGCCAATACTATGAAAGCCAAATTCTCACTTATTGTACAATATTTCTTTGTATTACTTTTTGTTTATGCAGCTATAAGCAAACTCATCACTTTTGAAGCGTTTCAAGTTCAACTGACTCAGTCCCCACTATTAAGCGCTTACGCTACTACAATAGCTTATTTGGTTATTATTGTTGAACTTGTTATCGCTTTGTTCCTAACATTAAAACAGACTAAGACTTTAGGATTGTATCTTAGTTACGGATTAATGGTAGCTTTTACTATTTATATCTATTTGATATTAAACTACAGCGACTTTATTCCTTGCTCTTGTGGAGGCATACTTGAAAAGATGGGATGGACAGAGCATCTATGGTTTAATATCATCGTATGTATTTTGGGATTATTAGCCATCTACTTTCAAGAAAATGATAAAGAGAATAATAAAACAAACAAAAATCGTTTTATTATATCTTCTATATTACTAACTATACTAAGCATAGGTATCGTTATTCTACTGTTTCTCTCTTCAGAACACATCATAAAAAAAGAAAATCCATTTATCAGAAAATTTGCTTCCTATGCACTCAACTATGTAAATGAATACGATTTGGAATTAAATTCATATTATCTGATTGGACTACAAAATGATAGTATTTATCTTGGAAATAGTACAGCACCTCTTTTTTTAGGTAGTTTATCTACGAACTTAGATACATTAGTTTCTAGTTCACTACAATTAGAGGATAGTGAAAAAACTTATTATAAAACAAGGTTGCATATAATAGATTCTCTAGTTTACTTAACAGATGGAGTAGTTCCTTTCATTTATAAAGGTAGATTAAAATCGAAAAAACTAGAGAGACAATCTTCAAAGTATTACTTTTCTTTATCTCAGCCTATAGCCGAGAATAGTATAATTGTTAGAGCCAGAAGTAAATCAAAAGGGGCAGATGTCTTAGGGCTTATTGATCTTGAAAAATTGAGTATTGATCTAAACGATAGTTTACTTACTAAACAAATAGATGGAGTTTTTGATACCGATGGTACTTTATTATACAATCAGGAATTGAATAGAGTTATATACACTTATTTTTATAGAAATGAATATTTGGTTATTAAGCCAACATTAACCTTAGAATATGCTGGGAAAACAATAGATACCATTAGTAAAGCTCAAATAACAATTTCCTCTTTGCAACAAGAAAAACAGATGCTAACCCCTCCACTTACAACAAATATGGGAACAGCTACATTTGGTAACTATTTATTAATTAATTCAAATTTAAAAGGGAAGAATGAGGCTAAAATTAATTGGAGAAATACTTCTGTGATTGATGTTTATGATTTGAGGGATTCTAGCTACCAGTTTAGTTTTGTAATTCCAAATAGAAAAAATAACAAACTAGTTGAATTCATATTTAACGATCAGTATTTATTTGTTGTTTTTGACACCTATATTAGAAAGTATGAATTAAATCTTGATCGATTTAAATAATATTCCATGGCCAAGGACAGGGGGAAAGACTGAAAAACCTGTAAGAATAGAGTAGGTCATTAATCAAATTTATTTATTATGAAACCAACCATTAAAAATGTAGTAATGCCAGTAGCAGCATTTGCTATTGCAATTGTAGGTGCTTTTGCAAGTAATATTGATACAAAAGCTGATCCTAACGATAGAGATGGATATAGAGAAATAAATAATATTTGTACAAATACAAATATTACTTGTTCTCTAACTGAAAATGTACAAATGTGTAAGGACGGAACTCATGATCTATATTTATGGGAATCTGATACACAATGTGTGTTACCGTTATTCAAAAAAGTAGCTAATTAATAATAAAAGCGTTGGAGAAATCCAACGCTATTTTTTTAAGTTTTTCTCAAAAAAGGACATTATTCTATTTGATAGGTCTTTTTGATGTTCTGGTATAGTTAGAATATGCCCATCATTGGGATAAATTAGTAAAGTATGTTGTTTGTCTAAATTTCTCATAGCTAGGTGAAAAGCAATGCTTTGTTGTTTATTGACTGAATAATCATTTTCTCCAGTCCAGGATAATACGTTGGAATTTATGTTGTTGACAAAGAAAATAGGAGAGTTGTTGAGATAACCTAAGTAGTTATCTTGGGCACTAGTGGCCATTCTCATTTGATAGTTTAAGTACCTCCAAGTTTGATTAGTATAAGTATTGTTGTTATCTAAAGTAAGAGAAGCAAATATGATATCAAAGTTAGCTGCACCAGATACAATAGCATGGAATATATCTGTTTGTGTGGCTATAAAATTAACTTGATAGCCGCCAAAGGAATGACCAATTAGACCAAGGTTATTAAAGTCAATGTAGTCATTTACTTCTAATGCTTTTATAGCTGAGATTACACAGTCAACAGCTGATTTACCAACATTACCAATTTCATAGGCTATATCAGGAAAAAAGACAAAGTATCCATTAGAAGTATAATTAATGGAGTTAAACCCACTAGGATTATACAAAGTAGGTATGTGATAAGCTTGGTATTCAAAGTTTACCTGTTTTTCATAGACATGAGTTATCATAGGATACTTTTTATCTTTATTAAAAACAGTAGGGTACAGTAAGAGTCCTTTTAGGCTATCACCTTGAGAGTTGGTATAGTAAATAATTTCTTTTTTAGGATAAGTAAAGTCTTTTTGAAAATCATTGGTTTGTAGTAATCTATTATTATGCTTTTTATTTTTAAGATAGATTTCAGGTGCAAGGTTACTGTCTTGTATCCTATAGAGTACGCTATTAGGACTAATCTTTTTAACATCAACTAGCTTATGTGGTGTTTCAAGTATTTTCGTAAGCTGATTATTTTTATAGGTAAAGAGTGAGTGGTAAAAGTTTTTATTGATACCTGTAAAATAGAATCCTTGTTTTATATCAATTATAGGCTGATATGTCAAATAGAAGTTATTACTATATTTGAGATGATTAGCAAATTGTTTGATTGTCAAAGTATAATTTTGATGTTTTCTAGAAACAACTTTATGAATTTTACTTGTTTTAGGATTATATAACCAATAAAATTGATTTCCAGTTAACAAGAGTGTGTTATCTGTAGTCCATATAGCATAATCTAGTAATAAGCTATTATCAGGTTTGTATTGGTTTGCTGCAGTGAAGGAATCAAATTTGTTAATAGGGATTTTAGTTGTTGTCTGAGTACTTGTATTATAGATATTCCAATTGTCTTGCCAGTAGTAAGACAGGTACTGATTATTTGGAGATAAACTCAGATTTTTACTTAAGTTATTTATTGGAAAACGATTGACAAGTAAGTGTTTTGTTTGATTTTCTATATCCAGTATATATATATCGCTACTACCTAATCTACTGTATTTACTATCAAATTGATTTTGATAGTATTGTAAGGCAAAATTAGAGTTATTAAGAATTATTGTTTGTATGGAACTAGGTTGACTTAGAATATTAATATGTTCTTGTTTTAAATTGTAGCTTGATAGTATGGGAATGTTTTCAGGGTTCAATATCTTTTTTCTTGGGTATTCTAAGGTATCGTTAGCATGCCAGACTTGAACCTGGTTTGTTTGCACAGATTTGTTTGTTTTCTTTTGTATTGTAAATAGCAGAGAATTACTTTGTTCATTAAATTGAAGTGATTTGTAATTCAAATGGTCAACAATGAGGTATTGTCCAAATTCTTTGAAGGATTTTAAATCGATTGTACTATTAGTCAACTTTTGTAAATCTAAGATATGAATCCTATGAGACTTTAAAGTCCCATAAGATTCATTGTCTTCTTCTAAAAATGCTAGCATCGAATTTTGACTATTCATAGTTAGTCTTTTTCGTTTTAATCCACCTGCTTGACAAATAGTTTTAATCGCTAATTTATCCTTTATCATTTGTGCTATTTGTATACTATTATCAGATGTTATCCATATTAGTATATTTTTTTGTGCACTTACAAACAACTCTTCTAAGGATGCAGTTAGACTTACTTGATTACTACTTCTATTAAATAGAGAAATTGTTTTCTTTGCTTGATTGGTAGTAACTATGAACTGGTCATCAAAAATAAATTTAGCATCTTCTCCTTGCAAAATTTGCACTTTTCGATCCTCTAGATTTGTATAATAGGTTTGAGCGTTGTCATTTTGAATTAAAGCAAATTTTTGTTGGGCATCAAACGCTATTAGTTGACTGTTCCTAAAGGCTTGGATTTTATTATCATTTGTGTTTTTAATAAAAAGGGTATCTGTTATATTGGGGTAATTGATGTTCCAATAAAACCATTTTTCATTAGAGGAGATATCATAATTTAAAAGATTGCTCCAAAGCCTATAATCAGTTATTTGAATTTGTTTAGGCTCTTGTGAATAAGCAAGTATTGAAAATGTAAAAACCAGTATTAGAAGTGGATTAATAGCCTTCATTTTGAGGTAATAGATTAGGGTTAATACTTATTTCTTTTAAGGGGATAGGGAAAAGTTTATTATTAGTTTTCCAGTTATGTTTGTTTTTACTTAATATGGCATCTACTTGATTTGTTCTTATTAGGTCAAACCATCTGTGTCCTTGTTCAGAGAAGAACTCTAGTTGCTTTTCTTTAAAAATTGCTTCTTGAATATCAGTTTGATTAGTTAAAGTGATTTTTTGTGTATCAGACTTTAAATGAACGGTGTTCAAGTCTTGTAAAGCAAGATCTAGTGTGTGATTGCTTTTAGCATAAGCTTCAGCTCGAATTAAATAGAGTTCTTCAAGTCTTAAAACAATGGTATACTCTTTAGAGGTAGTAGTGTTTCCTTTAGCTTTATATTTGTAAGGAATTTTGAAATTGCCAATGTCTTTTGTCCAAAGTTTCAACCTTTGATCCCTGGAAGAAAAGCTGTTAATTAAATTTTCTGAAATTAAGTAGGTTACTGGTGGTGTTTCCAAGATAAATGACATCGCCTCTAGCGTATTATTTCCTGTATTACCTGATTGTAATTGCCAGATTGTTGAGCTACTTTCTTTTAAAAAGAGCTTGTCTATTGTTTCTAGTTGATACAAGGAGTTTGCATTAATGACCTTTGTAGCCCAAGAGATAGCTTCTGTCCAATTTTGCTGAAATAAGTAAACTCTAGCCAGTAGTGCTTGAGCACTAGACTTATTGATGCGTGTTTTTAATTGAGTAGGATAGGTTTCAAAGAGCAATTGCTCAGCTTGCAATAAATCTTGAGTTAATAGTCTGTATACTTGCTCTTGGTTAGTTCGTGAAACTTTATTATTAAGGGTATAATCTGTAGTTGTTATATAGGGAATATCTCCAAAAAGATTGGTCAAATTAAAATGTAAAAATGCTCTTAAGGTTAAGGCTTCTGCATATACTTGATTTTTATAGTTATCCTCAAGTTTTGAAGACTTTTCAATTCCTTCAATAAAGGAGTTTATAGAGTAAAGTATACTATAGTTTCTAGACCAAATAGAGTAGAAAATGTTTGTATTGGCAGTTATATTGTAGTTAAATAGATTCGAGTAATCATTTACCGAACTACTGTTATAAGTTAGATCATCCGCATATATTGAACAGATTTGAGTGGCACTTAATGAATTTCCTCCCATTAAACTATATTCTCTTATTTGTGAATAAATAAAATTTAAAGCACTTGTTGCAGTTTGTTGATCTTCAAATACAACGGGTCTTGTTAATTGATTTTTAGGTAAATCAATTTCAGTATAATCTTGGCAGTTAGATAGTAATGCAAGAATAATTATACTTATAGCTATATTGATTAAATGTTTCATAATTCTTAAAAATTTAGTTCAGCTCCAATTGTGAAGGTTCTTGTTGGAGGCAAAAAATTAAAGTTGGATGTTTCAGGATCAATTCCTTTAAAAGGAGAGATAGTTAATAGATTATATCCTTGAAAGTAGATTTTTCCCTGTATGTTATTATTTATAATTTTTGGAATCATATATGAAAGTTCAAGACTCTTGAGCTTAATAAAACTTGAGTTTTGAGCTAAATAGTCACTTTCAATAAAGTAATCATAATAGGCTTCAGTAAGTTTGGAGTCTCGACCAGAGGTGTATTTTTGAAAATCATTAGAAGGGGATTGATCAAAGTTGTTTTTCACCATTTTCGGTTGATTAATCATATCCCCAGCAACACCATTTGTTAGATTATATAAGATTGAGGTTTGCTTGCTAAAGGTGAATAAGAAACTTAAAGACCAGTTTTTGTAGCTTATATTATTGGTAATTCCACCATAGTATTTAGGATTTAAATCAATAAGTGATTCTCTATCATCTGTATAGGTTAGTTTTCCATCCTCATTAAAATCTTTGAACTTATATTGACCTGTAACTGGATCAACTCCTTGATAGTGATACATTTTTTGTATTTGAGTAGATTTACCAATCACATATTGGTTTGCATAAGGAGAAGATTCTAAGTTTGGAAATTTTAAGAGTTTGTTTTGTTCAAAAGAGACATTAAAAGAACTTGACCATTTCCAATCTTTTGTATCTATAATCTTACCAATAAGGTCTATTTCGAGTCCTGTGTTTTGAACCTTCGCATCTAGATTTGCTTGAATTGTATTAAAACCTGTTGTTGCAGCCAAAGGCAAACCAACTAACTGATTTGATGAAGTGTTTTTATACCAAGCGGTGTTTAGAACTATTTTATCATTAAAAAAGTTTAGATCTAATGCAACTTCAAACTTTCTATTGATCTCCCAGCCAAAGCTTGGATTGTATAATCTACTGGGTTGTATGGCTACACTACCATCGTAATAGGCTAAACTATTAGAGTTTACTGAGTAGGTATCTAGATATTGATAATCTCCAATTTGATCACTACCAGTTGTTCCATAACTAGCTCTTATTTTAGCAAAGTTTATAATATCTGAAGCCTTAATATTTTGATTGTTAATCAGAATCCAAGCAGCCCCAATTGCTCCAAAATTTGCAAAACGATTATTATCTCCAAAACGACTTGAACCATCTCTTCGGGCAGTTAAGTTAATGAAACCTTGATTTTTAAATTGATAATTTATTCTTGAAAAGAATGCTTGATATCTGTATTGATTTAATAAATGAGAGTTTACTCTTATACTATTAGCTGCCCCTATACTTTCAATTAGACTATTACTAATAAAATTGCTTGCAGTTAGATTTAGTATATCTGTGTTTTGCTGTTGAAAACTACCTCCTAATAGTACCTGTATATTGTGAATACCCCAACCTTTGTTCCAAGAAATTTGCGGCTCTGTAATTAGTGTATTTGTATTACCTTGGTTTAGATATAATGAAGAATTAGTACTTGTTCTACCATATTTAGGATTATATATGGTTGAGGGTAATGTATTGATTTCATAGTTATTGTAATTTATGTAACCAATATTAATTTTTGCAGTAATACTTGGAGATAATTGATAGCTTAGGTCACCACCAATTGTAAAGCTTTGAGTTTTATTTTTGTATATGCTATTGGTTCTTGCTAATGGATTTTCCCAAGTACCATCTTCCCAATTAAGAGTACCATCAACATTGTATAATTTAGGAGCATTAGGACTAAGTGAATATGCTTGTTTAGTTAAATCAATAGAGGGAAGTTTATTATCATTTTTTGAATAAGAAGTTGAAAATAATAATTTAAATCGTTCATCTTTTGATGTATGATTCATAGAGGAAAAAAAGCTTAGTTGCTTATAAAGAGTATTAGCTTTAAAAACAGACGATTCTTGTTTTGTTGTCGTACTGATTAAGAATCGGGTGTTTGCATTTCCACCAGTTACCTTTAGGTGTACCCGATTAAAATGAGCTGTTTCACCAAGTAGCTCCTTTCTCCAATTTGTATATCTATTTTTATCCCAAACGCCATTTACATCATATGCATCTACTGGATAGTCTAGTATATTATCATTAGTAAATGCTGTTTCTCGCATAGATAAATACTCTTGTGTATTCATCATTTTCATCCGATTAATTGTGTGTCCTACACCTGTAGAACTATTAAGTGTAAAATGTGTACCTCTTTCCTTGTTTTGTTTAGTTGTTATCAAGACTACTCCATTAGCTCCTCGAGAGCCATAAATAGAAGTAGCATCAGCATCTTTGAGTATTTCTATACTTTCAATATCTTCTAAGTTAATATTGTTTAGCGGTGAAATTCCCCCTTGAGGAATAGATCCTCCTGAGATTATTGAGCTACTCATATTATCTGAGGGTATAGGTATCCCATCTATTATGTATAATGGATTATTTGCAGAAGATCTAAGACTATTATTTCCTCTTATCTTTATTGAGTAGCCACTACCAGGTACACCAGATTTTTGAGAAACTTGTACTCCTGTTATTCTACCTTGTAAAGTTCCTATAAAGTCTTTAACAGGTGTTTTCTCAATATCTGTTTGCTTAATTTTAGCAATACTACCTGTACGCTCACGATCCTTAACGGTATAATATCCTGCATTAACCACTATCTCGTCAAGTGTATTATTATCTTCACTAAGGGTAATATTAAGTGAACTACCACCAGTGTACACAATAGACTGATCTTTATAACCCATCATTGAAAAGGTTATCTTATCACCAGAAGTAATATCAATGGTGTATTTACCATCTAAATCAGTTGTAACTATTGTAGTCCCAACGGTCACTATAACGCCCCCAAGAGCACCAAAGGAATCTTTTACAGTACCTGTTAGTTTTATAGTTGGTTTTTGTTTTGTATCTTGTAACAAGTCAGATACGCTAAAAAACAAATGTTTATCATTTGATACGGCATAGATTGGACAGCTTAACAAGCCAACTAATAATATTAGTGATATAGCTGTCCTACAATTAGAAAAGATTAAAATTTGAGTTTTCATAATGTTTATAATTGATTTTGATATAAATGCTTTTAAATCATTAAGATTCTTATTGCCGTAGTACTTAAACAAGCCCTATATCAAAAGGTTAGTTAATTGGTAATATTTAATTCATATATATTTTTATAAAAACTATCCCCAAGCTCTAAAGCACGTCTCCCAAAATGCAAACTAGAGCAAAGGGATAGTCATGGACTTTTAGCACGACTTAAAATCCCTTTAAGCCATACTGTTTTTGTTTGTTTAAATGCCTACTAAGGACTAAGCCTATAATTAACCACCTAGGCTAAAGCTTATAGCAAGCGGTTTTTCTCCATAATTAATAGTTTTAAAGGGTGATTAATAAATAGCACAGTAGGAGAGACTTGTTTCATAGCTTTTTTTCCTTACTAACTAATCTTTATTGCCTTTTAGCCGAATGGATGAACGAGCTATATTTATGTATGATAAAGGCAATAGTTATCCTGTACGCATCTAAAAACTGTTTTTAGACCTAGCGTAAAATGTGTTATAACTCTAACTAAATAGGTAATAGGGTAGCCATCCAACATTAAAGAGTTAATGCCAAATCAATCTACATCGATAAGATTTAGTTAAACTAAAGTTTAATCATAGGCTAAATGTGAGTTTAGTTACTACTTGTTTGTTGTTTAATAAAATGTAATAATTGAAAAAATCTCGAATAGAATCATTCGATAAGTCCATTAAGGATAGATAAGGTATTGCAAGCATTCATAAAATAAGAACACTAAACAAATCCACCTTTGTTTTAAACCTCTATATACCTAATTGGGAGACGGTATGAATAAGAGGTATGTAGTATGTTTAATATAAAGCGAAACTTAAGAATTTCAATAAAGTGAGAAGTAAATCCCAAACCTATATAAAATAAGTTGGCATGGGTACTCACATTATCCAACTTGAGGTACTGGCATACCTGTACAATGAATAAGTGAGCCCATGCCTAGGTCATGGGCTAAGATACTTATTTTCTCATTGTACTTAAATAGAAAAGTGCCAGTTTTCAAGTTGAGAAATAAATAAGCTTTAGCTTAATATTTTTAAATGTCATTAAGACGTACAGATTAGAATGAATGTAATCTGATATTATTACAAATATATGCAAATTTCTTATTCGATACAAATTTGTATCGAATAATATATTATACTTTAAAGATTTTTACTATATGAAAAAATATACTGAAACAGAAATTAAGATTATTAATATTCATATAGGGTTAAAATTAAGATTGGCTAGACTGCAAAAGAATCTTTCTCAACAAGACTTAGGTCTATTAGTAGCTAGTGAGAGTGTAACTATTGGTAGATTAGAAAGAGGAGAGCATTTTAGTAATTGGGCTCTTATTTTTAAACTTGCCAATACTTTAAATGTGATTTTTATTGATTTATTTCAGCTAAAAGATCGAGAAGTTTTGATCAACTTGAAAAATGAGTGTTTTACTTTAGAGACTAAGCTAAATGAGGATAAAAGAAGGTTTTATGCTAAATATGAAGATAGAATAAACGCTCTATATTACAATGATTAATATACCTATTGAACAGAGATAGCTTTTTCAGTTTTTATACCTTCATGTTTTTTCTCAATCCTCTTCTTCTCACTCCTGTAAACAAGAAATAGAAGAATACTAAGGAGGATTAAAGCATAGGCTAACTATTTACCTAAGCGTTCTATGAAGCGAATAAATATAGAAGCTTCAAAACTTTAGAAACCTTCTAAACCAGCTATATTTCGTCTATAAAATTTCCTTCTATTTATCCAATATATAAGCCCAAATCCAAGGAGTAAGGATAAAATCGAGTACTAATAAGAAAGTTGGCATTAGAATATTATTAAAATATCGATTGATATTGTATTTATCTACTAATGTAGTAAATTTATATTATTCTCATTTAGAGAATTATATATTCATTTAAAAAATATTTCAATATGCTAAAATCAATGGATTCTCTTTTTCACTTTACAAAAGATTTAGATGTATTGTTTTCTATTTTAACTACTGGATTTACAGGAAGCTTTTGTAAGGAAGTATTTAAATATGGTGATTCAGAACTAGAACAATATGTTCCAAAAATTTCGTTTTGTGATCTTACAGAAAATACGTTAAGTGAGTATAAAAATTATGGTAACTATGGAATTGGTATAAGTAAAGATTGGGGAAAAGAAAATAAACTAAACCCAGTTTTATATTTGGAAAACAATTCTTTGATATCAAAGTCTTTTATAGATGGGATTAATAGTAGTAGAGGTGCATATGGTTTTGTGAATTCAACTTGTTTAGCTCTTGGAGAGACTTGGAGAGCTCATCAAAATAATGATCAACATCTATTATCTTCTTTAAATATTAATACTGATGTTGCTTGGGAGTATCTTAATGTACTACAGGCAACAAAAAATGTTTTGGATTACAATAACTATAGTATGTTATTTATAAAACCTTATGATGGTTATTTATTAAGACAAGGAGTAGAACAGCATTATTGTTTTTATGATGAGCGTGAATGGTGCTATGTGCCTGAAATGAACGAATTTTTAACTAAATACAATAAAAATCAAGAGCAATTTTTGGAGTGGAGAGGTAATGGAGCAAAGCCTCTTTTAGATGATTTAAAATTGAATTTTAAGTTTATTGATGTAACACATTTATTAGTTAAAGATGAATCTGATGTAACAGAGCTTGCAAATAAAATAAATCAGTTAGATAATTCAATAATAAGTATTGAAGATAAAGAACGATTGAAATCTTTAATTAAGATTTTTTAAAATAGAATTTATTTACTTATTGGCAGAGCTTGGCAGATTTATCTTGCCAAGCTTTGTTCTTTTGTAATCTTAGCTAATAAATTTAATTAACCCATTAAATTCTAATGTTAAGTAAATTATATCAATAAGTTAGAGTTTAATTATAGATTAAATGTAATTTTACTTTATTTAATAAAATTCATTTTTAGAGTATTTAATTTTTTTAAAACAGGAGGATAGGTGAAATCAAACTCAATAAATTGTCCAGCTTTATTTACTTCTTTGGCAAAAACTAAAAATTCGTCTAAAAATTCACAAGGTTGCTCTAGCTTATCTTTAAAAGCATCAGATTCGAGATAATTTATAAAATTATCATATGAACTAAATAATTTAGGTAGAAAATCATTTGGTAGTCCGGCTCTTAAGGAATCCTTGTCTCTTCCATACCAATCTTGAGGTATTACACAATAGACTAAAAATTCATTACATAATTTTGGTATAATTGTATATAATAGTTTGCACTTGTTTTCTTCAATAATTTTTTCAGTCGATTTCCATGAATTAGAACTTAGTTGTTTCCAATCTTTAATAAAACATAGTTTATAACAATGCCAAAAATTTTTGTCTATGCTAGTAATTGACTTTGAGTCATTTTCAAAGCAATAAATTAAATACTCTTCAATTTCATGTTTACTAAAGGGAATATTAAAATCAGAACTTGTGCCGTGTTCATCATATAAATGTTTTACAAAATCGGTTTCAAAGTAATAATATTCCTTTTTTTCGTAAAATATTGATCGAAAAAAAATTTTAATTTCACTCTCATCTTCATACCAAGATTTTCTTATAAGTTCGTTCTGGTAATTACTTATGTTAAGATCTAAAAAATAGAAATCAATACTATAATAATTTAAATGTACTGAAACAGATTTTAAATTAGCAATATAGAAAAGAATTCTAATGAAATTTTCATATTCTGTTTTGGACTTTATGTCTTTGTGAATCTGTATTTTATAGATAAATAAAAGTAATCCGCCTAATCTGTCTTGTATATAGGCTTTATCAACAATATTCTTTTTCTCTTGATATGATGCTTTCATAAATACATCAAATTCGGCATTTGTAATTTCTGAATCGCTGATTTCATCTTCAAAATAACGATAGTAATTATGTCCGTATATTAATGAATTACGGTCTATATTATTTGTTCCATTGCTTGGATTAAAAATTCTTTCACAAATTAGACTTATAATGCTTAGATCTTCTTCACTAAAGACTTTCAATGAAGTAATGTCCCCTTTTAATAATGAACCTTCAAACACTCTACCAAAGGAAGTAAAAGAATTGTCTTTTCCCTCGTTCTTTCGTAAGGTAAAATGTGTATACTTATAATTTCCCATGGATTTGTCCTTGTTGACCTCAATATATGCTTCTTTATTAAAAAGTAACCTATATACATCATAGTATGAAAATTTCAAAAGTTTTATCAGTATAAAATCTTCTAAGTAAATATCATTTTTCACTTTTTCGATACTGATTTTAAACTCGTTTAAAAATCTTTTTGCATTTCGTATGTTGTTTATGGATGTGAAAATATTTTCATCATTATATAGAATAAAGGTATCTAGATATTCAAAAAAGGCTTGTATATCATGTTGTCTTTCAGGAATAATTTGTAATATTTTTTCTTTTATAAATTTATTAATTTGTCCTTGTGTAATTGGGGGTAAAGGAAATTCCTTCAAAAAAATTTTCTCATAATATTTATTTGAAAAAGGAATATTATATTTCTCCAGAGCTTCATTTAAATAGGCTTTATCATATCCAACAACATAATTAAATACATCAAATGAGGCTGTATTTCGAATTAATTTCAAAACTTCAAAAACTTCATTTGGCTGCAATCGATCTAAATCATCAAAAAATACAATTACTTTTTTATCTAATTTATTTAATAGGTTATTAAGAGTATTAAAATCCTCAGATAAACTATTATCTGGAATCACTTTAATAGCATTTAGTAATGTTTCTGTTACAGAGTTTTTATTTATAGATAAGACGTTATTGCCATATTTCTTTATTTCCTTTGAAATATCAAGACTATAAATGCTTATTTCTTTTTCAACAGTATTAAAAAAATCATTAATAATTGAATTGATAGAAATATTTAGCCAACTATTAAAGTGAACAATGATATACTTATTATCGTCTTTGAAAGATTTTTCAATAAAGCCCATAAAAGAAGTTTTTCCATTTCCCCATTCTCCAACAATTCCTATGGCTAAAGAAGTTTTAGATTTGTTGCCTTTTATTAATCGTGATACTTGGATTGCTTTTTGTCTTCGATTTAAAATATCTTCATCAGGATTATTAATAGGGCTATCATCAAAGAAATCAGACTCTTCACTATTTGAACGCTTATTTTGCCCCCAAAACCCTAAAAGTAAAATTGCAGGTATTATCGCTAAAATAAAAAGCACATCGAAATATTTTATTTTTGGGAGATAATACATTTCTAATAACGAACTTTCATAATTAAGACGTATATAGATACAAGCAATTAATAAAAAAAGGGAGTAGACTATATAACTGTTCTTTAAATAAAATCTGATTTTTGATTTTGAATACGTCCAAAAAGATAAAAGAAGAATAACAGTAAATACTATAATATCTGAGATTTTGGATTGATTGAAATGTATTAAAATAGTATCAACTATATATTTCTGATAATTTGGAATAAAAAAGTTCCAAAAAAATATTAGAATTAACGTTATAAGGAATAGATTTTTATATTGATTAAAGTATTTCATAATTTGATTTTTACAAATTTAGTAAGAAAATATTGACTTTTTTTAAGATTTTAACCTCTGTTTTGTAAATGTTTGTGGTATTGTGTTACTTGTATTATGTTGATATTTAGTTTTTTATATAATAAAGAATACCAGCCCATTGGCAGAGCTTGGCAGATTTATTCTGCCAAGCTTTGTTGTTTTGTAATGTTAGCTAACAAATTTAATTAACCTATTAAATTCTAACATTATGAATATAGATCGTACAGAATTCCTTTTATGGATGGAGCGTATTATGACACGCTTCGATCATTTGTCAGAACATATAAAAGACCTGCCTATAAAAACTCAAACTATAGATGGAGAAGAGCTTTTAGACAGTCAAGATGTAATGGCACTTTTTAAAATAAGCCCTCGCTCATTACAGCGTTACCGCTCAGATGGTAAACTCCCATACTACACTATTAGTGGTAAACTCTACTATAAACGTTCTGATGTCAATCAGTTTATCAGAGAATGCTTTAAAAACCCAGTAAGAAGAAGTAAATAGCAGCTAAAGGCCAAGAGTAACCATTAAAGCATGCTATTTACTTATCAAGGTCTCTTGGCTTTAGTTTTAAGTTTTTAATCATTTAAAACTAGGTATTATGAGTACAGAAACCACAGAAAGACAAGTAGAGCATGATGTGCTTCTTGTCAATGACAAAACAAAGAATAAGATTCAAGTAGTAAAGGGATTAGATAAAGATGGTAAACTTGAAACAGTGCCAGCTACTAAAAAGAATCAAAATCAATTTTTAAAAGTTGATCGTAATGGGGATTTCTTTTCCAACTTCTTTTCTAATTTTTTCAGCCAACTTAAAAATCCAACGCAGTTTACTTTCTTTAGAGTTCCGGAGCTTTTGACCATCAAGATGGCCAATCAAATGCAAAAAGAACTCAATCAATCAGGACCTACTCACGAGCTGTTTTTAAAGCACCAAATAACAGAAGTAGGTAAGGAACCAAAGAAAGAAAACAAAGTAGCTGAACCAACAAAAGAAGAGGGGCAGTACAATTCCAATAAGTTTGATATTAAGGACGTTGATTGGGATTCACTATCAAGACTTGGCCTATCAAAAGAAAAACTTCAAGAAATGGATCTTTTGGAACCACTTTTACAAGGCTATAAAACCAAGGATTTAGTAGCTGTGAACTTAGACTTAGGTTCTGCGGTGTTTTCTTTGGATGCAAGACTATCTCTACAAAAGAACGAAGAGGGTAAGGTGGTCATGGCACTAGAAGGTGTAAAGAAATACCCAAACTTAAATGTTCCACTTTATGGACATGAGTTTTCCAAACAAGACAAGCACAATCTTTTAAAAACAGGAAATATGGGTAGGGTAGTGGATCTTGTCCATCCAACAACTAAGGAGAAGATACCATCGGTAGTGAGCGTTGATAGACTAACTAATAACCTTGTAGTAACAAGAGTTGAAAAAATGCAACTACCACAAGAGGTAAAAGGGATTGTCTTAAGTGAAGAGCAGCTTCAAACTTTAAAAGATGGTAAACCGCTACTTGTAGAGGGCATGACCTCTGCCAAGGGAAATCTTTTTAATGCAGAAATTCAGTTTAATGCTGCTAAGGGGCATATTGAGTTTTTGTTTGACAATACCAATAAAAAAAGTCAGAATCAAGCACAAAATCAGTCTCAACTATCAGATGATCTAAAAACCTTTAGAGGGAAAGAACTTACTGAAAAACAGCAAAGTGATTTACTAGAAGGCAAGGCTGTTTATATCAAAGATTTGTTGGATAAAAGAGGTAATCCTTATCAAGGATATGTGACGTACAACAAAGAAACCAAGCAGACGGACTTCTCGTTTCAAAATCCAAATAAAGAAGAGCAACCAAAAGCTCAGACGCAGTCAGAAAAACAAGCGGATGAGCCAAAGAAAAGCAAAGGACGTAAAATGTAAAGCTAAAGACTATGATTGTAATTCTTGCAGAAAAACCAAGTGTGGCTAGGGAGATAGCTATGCTTGTTGGAGCTAAAGCAAAAAAAGATGGCTTTATCGAAGGAAATGGATACTGTGTTACTTGGGCTATTGGTCACTTAGTATCACTAGCTATGCCAGAGGATTATGGGTTTCAAGGTTTTAAAAGAGAAGCTTTGCCAATCTTACCAAGATCTTATTTGTTGCTTCCAAGAAAGATCAAAAAAGCAAACAAATACACTCCTGATCCAGGAGCTTTAAAACAGCTTAAAATTATTGATAAACTGTTTAAAGCATGCTCTGAGATTATTGTAGCCACTGATGCAGGTAGGGAAGGAGAACTTATCGCAAGATATATTTTTCAATACCTAAACTGTAATAAACCTTTTAAAAGACTTTGGATTAGTTCACTAACTGAAAAAGCTATTAAAGAAGGCTTACAAAATCTTAGAGAAGGAAGCGAATTCGATGGACTTTTTAGAGCAGGTCACAGTAGAAGTAGAGCAGATTGGCTTGTTGGTATAAACGCTTCTCAAGCACTTACTGTTTCAATGAATGATTCGGTGTATTCTCTCGGTAGAGTACAAACACCAACCCTCAGTCTTATCTGTAAACGGTATTTAGAGAATACTTTTTTTAAGAAGCAACTGTACTATCAAATAGAACTTATTCATCAAAAAGACGGTATACTATTTAAATCGCTCTCAACTGATAAATGGGAAGATAAACAAAAAGCAGAACAAGCTTTAAAACTCATTGACAAACAAAGTGAGGTTAAAATACAAAAAGTAGAAACCAAAACAATAAGAGAAGAGTCCCCATTTCTTTTTGATTTAACCTCACTTCAAAAAAGAGCCAATGAACTCTTTGGGTTCTCAGCAGATGAGACTCTCAGCATTGCTCAGAGCCTGTACGAAAAGAAGTTTATCACGTATCCAAGAACTTCGAGTAAATACATTCCAGAGGATTTATGGGCTGAGGTTCCTAACTTATTAAAGGTTCTTTCAGATGATAGTAGATATAGTAACCTGCTTCTAAAACTAAAGATGGCAAGGCTTAATAAGAAGATAGTAAATGATTTAAAGGTTACAGATCACCATGGACTATTAACCACAGATAGACTTCCTTCAGCGATTAACGCTAAAGAAGAGAGCATTTATCATTTGATTGCTCAAAGAATATGGGAAACAGTATTTGAACCTTGTGTAAAAAAGCAAACAGAGGTAACCTTAAGTAGTTTGGATTATGAGTTTAGTTTTAAGTCTTCTTCAATAATAGAACTTGGATGGAGAGAGGTAAGAAAAGAACTTTCTACTACTGATGAGGTAGTAATAGATTTACCTGATTTACAACAAGGCGAGAATCTAAAAATTAAAGAATCAATTGCTCTTGAAAAATCAACAAGACCAAAAGCTTTATATACAGAGAGTTCACTTTTATCAGCTATGGAAAATGCCTCTAAAGAGGTTGAGGATAAATCACTTCAGAGCGTTATTAAAGATATAGGAATTGGAACAGCTGCTACAAGAGCTTCTATTATTGAAACGCTTTTAAAAAGAGACTACATCATAAGAAAATCGAAATCCCTTGTCCCAACAGACAAAGGTCTTAAAGTATATGAGATAGTCAAAGACAAACTTATCTCTGATGTATTGTTAACAGCTAAATGGGAATCTGCTTTTAAAGATATTGAAGAGAATAAAACTGATATGGAATACTTCCATAGACAGATAGAGGATTATACCACAAAGATAACAGCAGAGCTTTTAGCTATTAAACCAGTTAATGAAACAGATCATCTATCTTGTCCAAAGTGTAAACAACATACACTTCAATTAAGAGAAAAAGTAGTGAAATGTTTAGAACCTGATTGTAATTGGGTATTGTTTAGAGAGGTCTGCGGAATTAAACTTTCAATGGATGATATCACTGACCTAATACAACAAGGTAAAACCAAGCTGCTAAAAGGATTGATAAGCAAAGCAGGGAAGAAGTTCGATGCTTACCTTATTTTAAAAGAAGATTGTACCACTGGATTTGAATTTAAAAACAAGTAACTAAAATTAAATAAATCAAAAGGAGTTATCTAAAAATTAGGTAACTTCTTTTGATTTATACCTATTAGTGTTTATGCTTTTTAACATGTTTTTTCTGTTGCCCTGGAGCATAAGGCTTAGCTGACTTTGATCCTGTTACTTTCTTCATTTGTCCAGGAGGAACGTCATTGTTTCCATGTGATTTTATATGTACAGAACAAGAAGCTAAAAGTAAAGTGGCCAAAACAGTTGTAGCTATTAGTTTAATTTGTTTCATGTTCTTCTGTATTAATTAGATAATAAGCACCTGTTTTATTGTGCCAGTAAATCAGATATTAAACAATTAAAAAACAAAGGTAAATAAATTTTTAATCCATAAATTTAAAAGAATCTAAACAATAACAAAAGAAGCTATCTGATTCAGATAGCTTCTTTGACTAAATAACTAATTAAGAAATAATCAGTTATTTCTAAAAACATGACCGCTTTCATAAGTATAATCACTCATAAAAAGATCTCTAGCAAAACTCTCATAATCAAAGTAAGTTTTGACAAAATCAGATAAATTATAGCAGTCTTCAACTATCTGGTAAGCGAAGTCTTCTTCACTGTTATAATCTCCTTGATAATCATCTTCAAATCCTTCGTATAAAGAGTCTATATCATTCGATCCAATATTGTGATTACCTATGCTTATCCAAGCTGAAAAAGCTTCTAAAGTATTATACTGTAAATCTGATACTTTTTCAATAATTGAAAAGATATTTTCTGAAAGATTACTTTCTGAGACTAACTCAGATGGAATATTTTCCCAATCTTGAAACATAAACTCAGGATCTGTTTCATCGGCGTGTAGTTCTGAGCAGAATTCATAAAATTCTTCAATGGAGCTAAAGTTGTTTAATTCAATCCAATCTCCTTTTATTGAACCATTATTATACTTAGCATAAGTACCAACATAAACTTTTGAGTGCATTAAATATTCCATGATAAATAGTATTATGACCTTAGGGTCTGGTTAATTTCATGGCACTACTGTTTTTGGTTTTTAGCTAAGAGCAAGTTTTACAAAATAAATACGCTCAAGCCTTGAGGAAGATTTATTGAAGTAATTCAAAGGACTTGAACTTGATGGGCTAAAAAGCTAAAAAACTTTGCTTATTGAAATACCAGAAATGTGGTTGTAATAGATAACATATGGTATAGTGTTACTGTTTATACTTGCTCTTACTGGAAAGTATAGCTAAATATCAAATTATTAGGTTCTTTATTGTAGAAAATGCTATAATGTTTAGTAATTTAGATTCCTTATCTTAAAACCTACTTACGAATGAAAATATTATTACTAAATAATAAAAGTTCTGTTTCTTATGATGAAAGTACTCTTGATGATGTAAAAGTTTATATAGATGGAGCAGAGCATCAATTTGAAGACGAAAATCAAAATAGAATTGATTATGCTATAGCAACTAAAAGAAAAAAATATGCTAAAACTTTAAATTATCAGGTTGAAAATTTAATTTTATTGACAGGAGCAGGGTCTTCTATAGATTGGGGGATTGATGGTAAAGTTGGTCAATCGATGGTTAGCTTATGGGATGGTGTTGAAGTAGAATTAGGTACTGAATTATTCGGTAAATTATTAGAAGTTATCAAGTATGATGACAAATGGCCTGATGGATCTATTGTTAAAAATCTAGAGAAGGTTTTATCAATGGCAACTCCTGCAATACCCTATATTGATGAAGGTGGAATTGATTTAGTAAATTGTGTGGATAGAATAAAAAATTTTATTAGAAATGCTTGTATGTTAAATCTTCCAGATAATGCGCCACATTCTATTTTGTTGAATAAAATGACAAAGAGAAAGGTTACACTCCCGAGATTTAGATTATTTACATTGAATTATGATACAATGTTTGAGCAAGCAGCGAGTAGAAATAATTTCACAATAATAGATGGTTTTTCATTTGGGATTCCTAGAGTTTTTAGTGGAAGAAATTTTGATTATGATATAGTAAGTAGAAATCAAAGTAGAGTTAAAGAAGAAGATAATTTTATAGAAAAGGTTTTTCATTTATACAAGTTACATGGTTCAGTAAATTGGGAGAAAATCGGCAATAAAATTTATCAACGTGAAGGAATCGAATCTCCTTTGATGATTTATCCACATCAATCGAAATATGAAAGTTCATATGAACAACCTTATTTTGAAATGATGTCACGATTTCAAAATAGTTTAAGAAAGGAAAATGTTTTCTTAGTAACTATTGGATTTAGCTTTGGTGATAAACACATTGTTACTTCTATTATTGAAGCATTGGAACAGAATCCAAGTTTTCAGTTGATGATAATTAATCGTAGTATCGATGAAAATAATGAAAATTTGAAACCCTTCATCGAAGCAGCTAAAGTATATTCTAATATTTCTATAGTTGCTGAAACTTTTGAAGATTTTGCAAATAATTATCCTGATTTACAAACTTATAATCATGATACAAATAAACAAATAGTTATAAACTTACCAACTGTTTAAAAATGAAGATAAATCCATTTCAACATAGTCATTTTTTAGGATATGTTAATCATGTATCACCTTCTTTCATAAAGATCCATTTTCCATCTTCAATTCTAATGAAGTCTTTTTACCATAATTCTGAAATTTTAAAAGGTGGCCTTGTAGGGAATTATGTTGTAATTGAAGGAGAAGACAAAGGATTCCTTTGTAAACTGTTGGAAATTTCTCTGCCTGAAAAAGAAAGGTTGGAACTGAGTGAGAAAACTTTCTCAACTAAAGAGTTTCATCCGACAGGAAGATTGGAAGTATTATTATCCTTCGATTTATTTAATCCTTTAGACATTGAAAAAGGAGTTAATTCTTTGCCTTTGATTGGATCAAAAGTTTTTATCTGTTCTTCTGAATTTTTAGCAACACATTTTAAGAAGTTTGGTGTTAAGACAGAAGATTTAGAAACAGCACCCACGATAAAATTAGGAAATCTGATTTATGATAAAAATGTTCCTGTTGATTTGTCATTACAATCGTTATTTGCTAGACATTGTGCTGTAGTAGGAACCACTGGTGGAGGTAAGAGTTTCACGATAAGTAAGTTTATAGAAGGAATTATTGAGACAAACTCGAAAGCAATTATTATTGATCCAACTGGTGAATACGGAAGTTTTGATACAAATATAAAAGTTGAAAGTACTAAACTTATTACAGATAGTTTTTTTCCTTATCAAAATCTTACAATAAATGATTTATTTGTTTTATTTAGACCATCTGGTCAAGTACAGCAACCTATTCTACTTGATGCAATAAAGTCTTTAAAATTATCTAAATGTTTAATGGATAATAAAGCTGCTCATACATATCAAAATGATGGTTTAAATGATATTTTTTCATTCAGAGCACAAAATGTTTTAATAAATAATGGACTAATTATTAAACAGGATCAATTTACAGCTCCATTTAATAATGCAAGTTATACTTATAAGACCAATATAGAGAATTTTAATCTTAATGATTTTGACATTTCATTATTACACAAACAGATAGTTAATGAATGTTTTCAAGTCTTTAATAATCGATGGTCAAATAATAGAGATGAAAGAAATTTTAGTAATTCTACTAGTTTAATTATTAGAGTAAATAATGTCATTTCAAATGAGAAATTTTCAGGTATGTTTGGTTTTAATGCTCCTGTAACATTAAATCTCATTGATATCATAGATATCTTTCTTACAAATTCAGATCAAAATGTATTGCGAATAAGTTTCGAGGACGTTCCTTATGATTTTCAAGCAAGAGAAATTTTAGCAAATGCTTTGGGAAGATATTTATTAAATAAATCAAGAACACTTGTGTTTAGAGATAAGCCATTGGTTTTATTTGTTGATGAAGCGCATCAATTTTTAAATAAAAAAGTAAAAGATGAATATTTTGAAAGTACTGAATTAAGTGCTTTTGACAGTATAGCAAAAGAAAGTCGAAAGTATGGGTTGTTTTTATGTTTAGCGACTCAAATGCCTAGAGATATACCAATTGGAACTTTAAGTCAAATGGGGACATTTGTAACTCATCGGCTTATTAATCATTATGATAAAGAAGCAATTTCAAGTGCTTGCTCTACAGCTAATAAGGAAACATTGTCGTTTCTACCTTCATTAGGCTCAGGTGAAGCTATTATAATGGGAGTGGATTTTCCTATGCCGTTATCAATTCAAATTGATAGACCATTAATAGAACCAAAATTTGATACTCCAAAATTTTAAATCGTTACAAAATTTTATCATTAATAGGATATTTTTGACGTAAAAAGATGAAAGCGTCATAAGGCGCCTTCATCTGCAAAAGAGTAGTAACTCTCAGGTGTTATTATTAAATGATCTAAAAGAGCAATATCAAGAATATTGCTGGCTTGTTTAATCTTTTGTGTGATTTGTCTATCCGCATCACTCGGTTGTAATTTTCCTGAAGGATGATTATGTACTAAGATAAAAGCTGTGCTTTTAGATTTTAAAAGAGCAGCAAATATCAATCTAAGATCAACGACTGTTCCAGTTATACCACCAGATGATATCTCAAGTACACCAAGTACTCTATTATTATTTGAAAGCATAAGTACTTTAAATTGTTCTAATAATTCAATCTTATTTTCATCCCATGCTTTTAAAGCTACTTCAAAAGCAGAGTAAGAAGAGTCTATTCTTGGTCTTTCAGATGCTTTAACTTTAGATTTGTAGATTAGTTCTATCTCTGATGCCACTAACCAATTGTTGTTTAAAACTGTAGATTCCATAATATTATATTTTTAAATTAATTATGGAGCAGCTACAGGTAATACTTAAGCAAGCTCAAAAAGCAACGCAATAAAGCGAAGACAAGGTCAAGCATTTATGGGGGAATTTTTTGAATGCGAACCGCGAAGTATTACCTAGCTTAGTGATATTATTGATAAAAAATAAAACCATTATAAGTCCAAAGGATAAAAAGAAAGGTTTACTTCTTCTTATTAATCAAATGAGCCAATTCAGGATCATTTTCAATGCGTTTTAATTCTGATTCAATTATTGATTCAACATCTAGTTTAACTTGCTTGTAATTGGCTTGAATCGTCTCGTTTAAGGTATTATTACCCTTAGCATCTAAGAACGATGTTATCTGAGGTATCTTTTGATAAGCTTTCATTTCTTTAGAAACTTTGTCATTATCAACAACTATCTCAGCATGAAATATTTTTTGCTCGATACGCTCATCAAAATTATCAGATACAGCCCCAACAAACATTCCTTGGGTAAGGGTTGATATCTTAGAGGCTGGGATAAGTGTATCAAGCTGGGTAGAGAAGGAGGTAGAACGGTCGTTTCTATTAATGGATATACTTTGACGCTTTTGAAGTATTTTACCAAAGCGTTCTGATAAAGCTTTAGCTGTATCGCCAACAACTTGACCTGAGAAGATATTACCAACTGTGTTTTGAATTACTTTACTTTCTTTATCTCCGTAATCTCTGTTAAGCTGTGAGAAATCTTGAAACCCTAAGCACACTGCTACTTTATTACTACGAGCAGTAGCAATAAGGTTATCGAGTCCTCTAAAATAGATAGTAGGTAATTCATCAATAATTACTGAACTTTTAAGTTGACCTTTTTTATTGATTAGTTTTACAATACGCGAGTTATAAAGCCCAAGAGCAGCAGAGTAGATATTCTGTCTATCTGGATTATTTCCGACACATAGTATTTTAGGCTCTGCTGGATTATTAATATCCAAAGAAAAATCGTCTCCTGTCATTACCCAATATAGCGATGGTGATATCATACGAGAGAGTGGTATTTTAGCCGAAGCTATTTGCCCTTGTAATTGATCTTGCGCTCCACCTTCCCAAGCATCCATAAAAGGAGAGAGGTAGTTCTCTAAATCAGAATAAGAGGTAAGGATAGTAAATACATCAGCATACTTCTTATTTAAAAGTTCAATAGCATGAGGGAATGTACAATACTTACCATTTTGATAAATCTTCAAAAACCAAATAATAGCTGCTAAAAGGATGATTGGAGATTCCACAAAAAAGTCACCTTGTTTTTGTATCCATGAGCGGTTAAGGTTAAGCATAATGGTATAGGCCGATTCATAAGCATCAGATATATCAGTCATAAACGATGGATTAATCGGATTACAACGATGACTACGACTTGGATCATCAAAATTTATCACATAGAACTTAGGTGCAATAGCGTATTTTTCTTTGTGAAGTAATAGATGATTATATGCGATGGTCGATAAATCATCAAACTTAAAATCGTAGATATACATAGAGAATCCTTTTTCAATTTGTTGTTTGATAAAGTTATTTACCACTGCATAGGATTTACCAGAACCTGGAGTACCAAGTACGATAGTTGCTCTAAAAGGATTAACGATGTTTATCCAACCACTATTCCATTTGCTTTTATAGTAGAATCTTGAAGGAAGGTTAACAGAGTATTCATTTTCAATAAGACGAGTCTCTTGCATAAAACTTTCATTCTCAAAATTAAACACGTCTTGCATGAGGTTATCATTTAAGAGCCTACTAATCCAAGCGCCAGAGACAAGAAGCAAGATATAGCCTAAGAAAGTACTTGCTATATACAGTATAGCACTCCAAGAATATCCAAAATCAAGTAAAAAGAAATTGAAAAAGAACAAACTAAAACCAATTGTAAAAACAAAAGTGATTTTAGGAACTGTTATCTTTTCATGTTTTACGCCTTTGCCTCCCCACAGGCTTAAAGAGAGTAAAACCAAACAAAAGAGTTTCGTATAAAGTAAATGAGAAAACAGTCCTGCTGTTTGATTAAAGTTAACTAGTATTCGATCTACGACATGGTGGGTAACTCTAAGGCTTGAAAAGAAAGAATAACAGTACCAGTATAAGTGTATAAGCATTACTATAATACTTACTGCTCGCATAAATGCTAGGATTTTAGCAAGAGCTTTTAAATCGTCTTCTGATTGCATAATAAATGTAATTAAGATTAACGATTTAAAGTAGCAGTATATCAATCTAAAAGCTTGAAATTGGAATTATAAGGTATTATTTGGCTTTGATAAATAGCAAGACAGCACTATTAAAATTTGTCAATTGTATTATAATTTCTATTTTTAAAAACCAATATTAATTATTATGAACCATTTAAAAGTGAAAGACTATCTAAAAAGCAAGGGCTTTGAAGATCGTTTTATTGAATTTAAGGAGAGTACAGCCACTGTAGATGAAGCTGCAATTGCGATTGGTTGTGATAGTGACCAAATAGCAAAGAGTATAACGCTTTATGCCCCAGAAGAGGGAGCTGCTATTCTTGTCGTCGCATCAGGAAATAGTAAAATAGATAATAAAACTTTTAAAGACACTTTTGGTATCAAAGCCAAGATGCTTAAATATGAAGATGTAGAAGAGTTAGTAGGTCATAAAGTTGGGGGAGTCTGTCCTTTTAAGGTAAAAGAATCAATCAAAGTCTATTTTGATGAATCTTTAAAAAAACATCAAGTACTCTATCCAGCAGGCGGTAGCGCTAATACTGTAGTCCAATTAAAACAAGAAGAACTACTTGGTTTGTGTGATTTTGTTGATTGGGTATCTGTGACAAAGTAGATTAATACAAAATTGTTTGCTATGTAATTCCAAATACGACCTCTAAGAGCCATTAGAAGTTTAGCGATATAAGTATTTCTTATTTTGACAAGAATCAAAGTAAGACACTATGGACACTATACAAACTACCACTAAAAACAAAGGAGGAAGAAAACTAAAATCCAATCCTAAAAAATACAGACATGTTTTCAGACTCACCGAATCTGAAAACCAGAGACTGCTTGCTTTGTTTACATCATCAGGAATGACAAACAAAGCAAGCTTTCTTGTTTCTATGCTTTTAGATAGACAAGTTAAAACAGTCAAAGTAGATGTTGCTGCTTTGCAATATCACGGATTACTAACTAAACTGTTTAATCAATTTAGAGCAGTAGGAGTAAACTATAATCAAATGGTAAAACTTTGTAACCAGTACTTCTCAGAAAATAGAGCCAAACGTTCTATTTCAAAACTTGAAGAGTATACCAAAGATTTATCAAAACTTTGCTATTACATTATTAGGCTTACCAAAGAGTTTGAAGACAAGCACTTAAATACTAATCTATAAGTTATGATAGCTAAGATTGGTAAAGGAAGTAATCTTATTGGAGCTTTGTCCTATAATCAATTAAAAGTTGATAAAGGACAAGGTTCTGTTTTGTTTACAAATAATCTACCTGAACCAAATACCACTTCAAACTACATCGCTCAACTTTACAAACACTTTGAACCTTATCTACTTTTAAATAACAAGACAGAGAAAGTTGTAAGACATATTTCTTTGAATCCGAATCCCAATGATAATTTAACAGACGAGACCTTAAATGAAATAGCGAAGCAGTATATGAATAGTATGGGCTATGAAAATCAGCCATATATTGTCTATAAGCATAGTGATATAGAAAGAGAGCATATTCACATTGTTACCGTTTGCACAGACTTAAAGGGGAAGAAAATAAATGATAAATACGATCATCTAAAATCAATGAAAACTTGCCGTGAAATTGAAAAGAAGTTTAATCTAACCTCTTCTATAAATCAAAAAAATGAGGAAACAAAACAGATTCAATTTACACCAGTAGATTACACAAAGCACAATTTAAAAGCTCAAATAGCCTCGGTTATACGCTACTTACCCAAGTACTATAACTATGATAGCTTAACAAGTTACAATGCTTTATTATCACTCTTTAATATAAGAGCAGAAAAGGTTGAAGCAACTTATAATGAACAACTAAAACAAGGTTTAGTTTATTTTGCAATAAACGAAATAGGAGAGAAGGTAAGTAATCCTTTTAAGGCTTCCCTTTTTGGAAAAAATGCAAGTTATCAAAATCTTGAAAGTCACTTTAAAACATCAAAAGAAAAACTAAAATCTTTACCTAATAAAGAGAATCTTAAACATATAATTGAGATAGCGTTAAATACAACAAATTCACAACAAGAGTTTAAAGGAGAACTTTTAAATCACGGAATAAACGTTGTTATTTTTCAAAACAAAGACAATCGTATCTATGGTGTAACTTTTATTGAATATTCCACTGAAAGTGAACAGCCTATTCCGGTGTGAAAGTGAACAGTGTATTCCAGTGTGAAAGTGGACAGTTCTTCGCCTTGTTTTTTAGTAGTATAAATATAGCTAAAAAGAGTTATTATTTTTTGATTATTTTTCTGAGAGATTCTCCTTCTAATTCAAAGCGAATAGCAGAGTGAATTATTCTATCTAAAAACGCATCTGCAATTGTTTTTTCTGAAAATAAATCATGCCATGCTTTTACAGGTAATTGTGAGCAAAAGATAGTTGTTTTATGATGATTACGATCCTCAATAATATCCATTAGTATAAGTTGCTTATCACCAGTAATGGGTTGTAATCCAAAATCATCTAAAATAAGTACATCAGTGACGCTTAATTTTAGCAATTCTTTTAAATAACTACCATCAGCTTTAGTCATAGCCAAACGATGTAATAATTTACCTAAATTGTAGTATTTTACTTTATAACCAGCTACACAGCTTTGGAAGCCTAGTGCAGTAGCTAAGTAGCTTTTCCCTGTTCCAGTACAACCAGTAATAATGATATTTTGATTTCGATCAATAAAACTACAATCAGATAATCTTATAAAAGTATTTTTATCTAAGTTTCTCTCAGCAGTAAACTTTACCTCTTGTAAACTAGCTTGATAGTGGAATCTAGCATTTTTTATAAGCCGCTGAGTCTTATCATTATTTCTTTGGTTATCTTCTGCCTCAACTAACCAGGCTATAAACTCGTCATTGGTAAAAGAGTCTATAGCTTTAGTTTCTAAGGATGATTCATAGGCTCTTTTCATACCATTAAGCCTAAGTTTTTGCATTTTTTCAATTGTTGCATTAACATTCATAAACATAAAGATTTAGTTAAAATAATTATTCCCTCTGATATTCTCATGTTGGGGTATAGCTTGTAAGTTTTGTTCTAATTCCTGTTGATCTAATCCGTTTTTTAAAATATTTTCAATAGCCTTATAGCTTATATGTTCATAAGCTAACGCTCGTTTACAAGCTAAGTTTAGTCTAGAATTTCCTACTTTACTAGCAAAGGACAAAACAGCTATACATGATTTAAAGCTCTGTTCTACAAAGGTTTGTTTGTGCAGTATTTTCCCAATAAAAGCTTTTGTTTCAGGGCCTATTTTATTGGCCCAACTAATAAAATACTCTTCACTCCAACCTGCATTATATTGACTTTTTGGCGGTAAATGCTCCTTTAAGGTTGAGTATCCACTAGTTCTCCTATTACGAGGATGAACAGCAATGCGTTGATAGTTATGATAGATTTCAACAATATTTTGATCTACAATAAGAGTTACTTTCTTTCCTAAGTACTGATATGGAACACTGTAGTGGTGTTTGTCCTCTCTAAAATCAACGTGATAGTTTTTTAATACAGTAGCTGTTTTATAAGTTTTAATTGGATATAAATCGATTGGTAAAGCTTTAAGAGCTTGTTTTTCAAAATCCAAGAACATCTCTGTTCGGCTGCTTTGTTTCTTCTGAAAAGGATAGTCATTGTAAGGCTTTAAAAGTTTTTTAATAGCTGTGTTTAGCTGATTTATACTGAAAAATATCTGACCATGTAGTTTGGTGTAGATTCGGCTATAGGTAATATTAACTGCCATTTCCACTGGAGATTTGTCCTTAGGTTTTCTAACCCTAGCAGGCATTATAGTGGTATCATAATGCATGGCAAATTTTAATAGTTGCTGATTTAATTCCGGTTCAATACGGTGTGGTTTAATTACTGCTGACTTTAGGTTATCTGGTACAATACAATTAGGTACACCACCAAAATAGTGTAATGCATTTTCAATACTTTTTATAAAATCAGGGGCTTTTTGACTTGCACAAGCCTCTACATAAGTATATTGACTAGCGCCTAGAGTGGCTACAAAAACTTCTACTTTACTAATATTTCCTGTTTGTGGGCATACAATTTCTAATTTTTTGCCAGCATAGTCAATGAATAGCTTTTCACCTGCTTTATGCTCAATAGGTACATAACCTTTTCCTTGAGCACACCAATTACTATAAGCCTCACAAAACCTACTATATTGGACCCCTTCAGGGTATTTCTCTTTGTATTGCTCCCATAGTATTAACCTTGTAAAACCTACTTGTGGTAACATTCTATCTACATAGGGAAAATACTCTAGTAGATCTGTAGTAACCTTATCGTTTTTGATTTCTGTCAGCAGATTAGGAGTATGGAATAAATCTGCTAAATCTTTTTCACTTAATTTGTCTAATTCACCAAAACTAAGCCCTGATTTACAGATATTATCTACATATTTAATCAATGTAGTTCTTGAAATTCCTAAACTAGATGCGATTCTAGAATTAGAAATTTCTTTGATTTTCATCTTAATGATACTTTTTATCATGGTCGTTGAGATAGGTTTATTAGCCATAACTTTGTGATTTTTAATCACAATTTACACTAAAAAACTAAGCTCAGAACTGTTCAGTTTGCACCGGAATCATCTGTTCAGTTTGCACCGGAATCACCTGTTCAGTTTAGACCGGAATCACCTGTTCAGTTTAGACCGGAATTACCTGTTCAGTTTAGACCGGAATCACCTGTTCAGTTTAGACCGGAATCACCTGTTCAGTTTAGACCGGAATTACCTGTTCAGTTTAGACCGGAATACCCATTAGTCGCTAAATACGTAAAGAAACGTCGTTCTAAACTATAAAAAGAGACAAAACCTGCATACAATAGAGATACAGAAAACTGAATGTCTCGTGGATCACATCCAAAGTATCCTGCAGCTGCTGTAGCATTAGCAGCTGGCAGAAAAAACAAGACAATACTCGGCATTAAAAGTACAAAAAGAATGACGTGTATCATCCACTCTGGAATCCAATCAACGAATAACTGAGACGCTTCGTTATTTTGCATTAGATTGTTTTTTAGCTATAAAAACATTGACATTCATCCCCGCTTTTAATAATTCTTCCGAATCAGCAGGTGATATTATTTCTATACGTACAGGAATACGCTGTACAATCTTTACAAAGTTACCTGTGGCATTATCTGGTGGTAATAAAGAAAAACTAGAACCTGTAGCTGGGGCTATAGAAATAACCTTTCCTATAAACTGCCTATCAGGATAGGCATCTGCGACTACCTCTACCTGATGCCCTATCTGTATATTGCGTATTTGTGTTTCTTTAAAATTAGCAATAATCCACTTCGGTGTTTCATCATTAACGATATAGGTAAGCACCTGACCTACAGAAATCATCTGACCTAAGTCAATGCTCCTCTTCCCCATTCTCCCTCTATAAGGCGCAGTGATAACGGTATAACCTACAGTCAGATTCTTATACTTCTCAAGTTCTTGTAATCGAGTAATCTCTTTTAACAAAACTTGTTTCTGTGCTTCAATATCTGCTATACTAGCTGTAGCAGCTCGAGCGTGCTCTACACTAGTATTATAATCACTCTGTCCTATATTTAATTGTGCCTGCTTCTCCTCTAGCATTTGTGCAGTAGCTGCATCTTCTTCATAGAGTTTCTTATATCGCTGATAATCCAACTCCTGTTGATGATATTTAGATTCCCTCCCTTGAATTTGGCTCTTTGCGGCGGCGGCTGTTTGAGACAATGTATATTGACGAGCGTCTAATTCCTTTATCAATGCATACTGTTTCGCTATCTCAGCAGAAGTAGTCGCTTGATCATAAGTGTACTCTCGATTATCCACCACTAATAGGGTATCTCCTTTATTCACTATTTGATTCTCCTCAAAGCGCACTTCTGTTAAGAAACCTCCTACTCTAGAAATAACAGGATTAATATACTCTTGTACTTGAGCATCATTGGTTTGTTCATATTTCCAATACATCCATAGTGTGTGAATTCCCCAAAGACTTCCTATCAAAATAATAATAGAAGCTAGATAGCGCGTAATACGTGTGATTAGGCGATCTGTAATTTTAATACGAGTTTTAATATCCATTATAATAAGCCTTTAGCGAATTGAAGAGTATAGTATTTATAAATGCTGTCTAACTTGGCAGCTTCTAGTTCAAATTGTGTTTGTAAATGTTGTACATCAGCATCTAATAAATCTGTAAGCAAAGAGATTTTATTAAAATAAGTACTCTTAGTAATACGTGCATTCTCTGCCGCATGTTCTTTATTCTTCGTACATACCTCTATCTGTACCAATGATTCTTGATATCTTAAATATGCTTGTTGTACCTCTTCTTTTATTTGATCTTGTACATATTGATGTTGTAACTCCTCTTTCTCATGTTCTAAAGCACGACTGCGAACCTTGTGTACATTCTGATATAAATTAGAAATAGGAAATGATACCTGTACTCCAATAGTCCCTAAACTGTACCAACTAGGATTATACGGATACAAGAATATCTGTGGATTAGCCATAGTGAAGTTTCCTATTAAGCCAATACTAGGTTTAGTATTAGCTTTCACCTTTTTCTGTTCGATTTCACTTAATACCAAGCTCTCCTCTGACAGCAGGTGTTTAAACCCATGTTCTAAGGCAATATCTAAAGCCTCATCATAAGATTCTAAGAATAACTCTTCATTGAAGGAATCTTGTGGTTTAATAAAATCTGTATCCTTACGCCCTGTCAATATAACCAGCTTTTGGTTTTCTATAGAGAGATCATTTTGGAGTTGTACTAAGGTCATTTCTCTCTTCGAGATTTCCATAGTCGCACGAAGAACATCACTTTTTAACACTACTCCATTCTTATATAAATGTTCTATTTCGATTAACTGCTCTTTATGTTCGGCAATATCTTGTGTAATCACTTTTTTAAAACGAGTTAGCTTCGCTAAAGCCAAATAACTCTTGATCGCCTCTAACCGAACTTCTGATTTAGTCATATCTGCCTCAATATTCGCTTTAGCTTCTAAAGTTTTTCGCTCTTCTATTTCTAGATTTTGTCTATTGCCACTATATAGATTTAAGTACATAGACACTCCAGTATTATAGAGCGTATGTATCACATCATGTTGTTCGGGTTTATTAAATATTCCATTTGTATAGACAGGGATATTACTTGCCTTTTCTACTTTACCGAAGGCATTAAACACAGGATATCTACTGATGCGTGCATCATCCGTATTCTCTTTTCTAATCTGTAGTTCTTTGGCTTGAATCAAGCTTCTTTTACTACCAAGATCTGTTTGTTCCCAAATCTCTTGAATACTGAGTTGTATTGTATCCTTGTTGGAAATTGATAGAGTAGTACTCTGACAATACCCCATAGTAACACAGCTGGTGAGTACAGCTAATAAGTGGAAATCCCCAAGTTTCATACGTTGTTTTTAAAATCGGACAAAAGTAAAATGAGTACGATATATCTTGTATTTCTTAAATAGTCATTTTTTTATTCAAAACAGACAAAATCATTATATACTTTTGCGCTCATTAAAAAGAAACACTACAATGAAGATCATCGATTCCTTAGAGTTTATCGATAGTATAGAAGAAGGCGTATTTATCAATCATGAGAAATCGACAAAAAGATATCCTTTACATCAACATCAAAAAGGACAACTCACATATGTAGAAGGAGGGATAACTTATGTGACTGTAGACAATGTCACTTATGTTGTACCAGCGAAGTACTTCTTTTGGATCCCTGAGGGAGTACCACATATATTGAGATTAAGTAACTCTGCTACTGTTCTTCACTCCTTGTATTTTTATATCTCTGATGATGATAAAGATCCTTTTTATACTACACTAGGGATATATGCCGCTTCAGATCTATTAATAGAGATGATAGCTTATACGGTGTGTTGGCATGATAAGATGGTCAATCAAGACACGCCTAATTTTGTTTTTCTACAAGCTTTAAAAAATATTCTACCCACTTTTATCAATAAGAATATACAGTTACAACTTCCATTTAGTGATAATCCACGCATTACTAAGATAACAGACTATCTAGACAGTAGTTTTGGACTTCCATTAACATTGACTGATATCAGTAACAAGTTTAATATGAGTGAACGCTCTGTATCACGCCTCTTCCAAGCTGAATTACAAATCTCCTTCTTACAATACTTAAAAGCATTGCGTATCGTGAAAGCCATAGAACTACTGATGAAGACTGAGCACTCTGTCAGCGAAATAGCCAATACAGTAGGATATGTTACGCTAGGAGCGTTTAGTAATGCCTTCTGTGAGTTTACAGGAACACGTCCATTAGAGATGAGAAAGAATAAATAGTGATTCTACTATACTGTGTTTTTACTTACTTTAGAGTATTCAATCCTTATGAATAGGTTAAAGCAGAAATAAAAATTAAATTCTTTAAATAAATACACACGTTTTAATTTCGTTGTTAATGAATAGGAAAAGAGCGTTTCGCTTGCACTTCTTAGGGGATTGCTAGCACATTCCTAGGGGTTTCCTTGCCTAGAAGGTGCTTTTGTCGAAGGAATGTGCAAGAACCCCTCAAGCAATCCCCTAGCAGATCAAAACAAAACTATCTTTAACTCATCAATAAACACTGATCAGAAATAGAATTTTAAGTACTTTATTTTAAATTCGGTAATGAGAGATTTTATTATTCCGTTGTTTAAAATACTTTTATTTCACTTCTTCTGTACTTACAAAAAGCTAATTATTAATCAAACTTAGGTGATTATGTATCGGAATAATCGGAATCTACAATAAAAAGAGGTTAGACAGTCTTTAGTGATGTCTAACCTCTTTTTTATTTACACTTAGAGTAGATGTATTTATTTAGATGATATTGCGTGATTGGTCTTAAAGACTTACCAGAGATAGGATGTACCCCTGTTCCTGGGTTATTAAAATAATCATGTTTTCCCTCTCCAGTCTTGACAAACCATACCTTCGGTTTTCCTTTCCTAAAAAACTCGGTATCACAATCAACACTTATTTGTTTAAAATTCTTCAGTATGCTTTTATCATAAGGGACAGGCTCATTACTTACCCCTGCAAAACTCTTTATTGTAGCCTCACCACAGTCATAAGCCACATATCTATCTCCTTCCCACTTCATACATTCATCATTTGATAACATACTACTCACTAAACTACCAACACCTAATAAGCCTATTATAATCACTGTGACAATTAATAGATTGCGCTTAAGTTTATTCTTCGCTGTAGTAGTAGGCAGAGATTCTGCAAATGATTGAACAGGTGGTATATGATCTTCAATAGTTTTCTCTTCTACTGCTTCTCTTTTCTCTTCAACAATAATTGAATCTGTTTGTTCATCAGCTATAATCTCCTCTTCTATATCTACACTACTCTTTCTAAACTTGCCATAAGGCCGTAGTTCATAATCATACATTAAGGCCACCATTTCTAGTACAGCATGGTTCTTAGATGTATCAGTTTTTTTGCCTAAAAAACTCTGAATAGGTTTAAACCATCCTAATTCAAATCTATTAATACTCTTAACAATATCATTTAGCTCTGTGCTATCACCTCTAAAAAAATCTTTAAGAATTATTTTATCGTCAGGAGATAAATCTTCTTTACACAGTCCAATACAATAATTTCTCAATTGTGCAGGTGATGGAGATAACAGAACTGTGTACTGAGGTAAATCTTGAACTTTATTAATATGTTTTTTTAAACTATCTGTATAGTCATTAATCGTTAGTAAGGTCATAATTATAATTCAATGTAAAACGGAATTATCAGAATCATCGGAATCATCAGATTTACAACACATTGTACCCTAAAAGTCGCCTTTCCTTTGCTGTGTCGAAAATCAGATACGTGTTGTGATGTTTCAAAAGTACAAAACATTTATATGGGTTGTTTACTCGTGATACTAAAATAACAAGGAAGCCATTTTATGTCACTTAAACAACTCGCTTCCCTCAGCACCACATCTCTTTTTCAGGACTTAACTTTTTAATTACTAAACAATGAAAAAAACAGTAAAAGTAGCAATGCTATTAGGCGTAATCACATTATCAATGGTAAGCTGTGATAAAGATGATAACCAACTTCAAATGAAGAAAGAGGTTAAAGTGAATGGAGTGGATCAGGAGATGGATCATGACTGGGGACATCCACCTATTAAACCTCCTAAAACAAATAGTTTAAATATTGAACAAGAAGTAGATCATGACTGGGGACATCCACCTATTAAACCTCCTAAAACAAATAGTTTAAATATTGAACAAGAGGTAGATCATGACTGGGGACATCCACCTATTAAACCTCCTAAGATTCAATAATAATTTATTGAATAAATAGTACTAAATTCGAAGAATGAAAAGACAAATTCTTACTTTTTATTCTTCGAATATTGCTTTACTAGTAATAATTACATTACTCTTAACATCATGTTTTAAAAAAAACAATGATGTTAAGAGTAATGATAATATAACTTTAGGATACTATCATCAGCATCTTGGAGATAGTTTATATACTAAAAATCAATTAAATAATGCTTTCAAATCTTATTTAACATCCAACAATCATTTTAGTTTAGCAAAGAAAAAAGAAAGCATTACTTACAACAATCTACGCATAACTACAATATATTTAATTATTGGTGACCCAAATAGTGCTCAAGAATTAATTACTCAAGAACTATTTGATATCAAAAATAAAGACGAATCTTTTAAAACATATATTTATAATACATTAGGAATCTGTAACGCTGAATTAGAAGATTATTCAAACTCTATAAAATATTTTGATAACTCATTAAAATTCACCAATTCACCTGATTCTAAAAATATTATTTTAAACAATATCGCATCTAATTATATTAGTTTAAAAGAATACACTAAAGCAATTGATATTCTACAAGACATTCTTTCTTCTAATGTATTTAAAGAAATGCCGTTAGAGCAAGCACGAGTACTTAATAACTTAGGAAAAGCTCTTTACTTACAAGACAAATCACAAGGATTAAAAGAATTAGAAGAAGCCTTAGCTATAAGACTAAACGATATCAATCAAAATGACATCTATAGAAGCTATATCAACCTAGCAGAATATTATACCTTAAACAATAATTATCACTCTGCACACAACTATGCCTTAAAAGCTTATGAAATTACCACAACTAATAAAAATAAAAAAGACAAACTACAAGCTCTTGAATACCTCATCAAGTCTAGTACAGAAAGTCCCTCTAAGTATTATGCCGATTATATAGACCTTTCTAAAGAAATCGCCACTGAGACTCAGCAAGCGAAGAATCAATTCGCTAAAATACGTTATGACTTTGAACAACATGAACAAGAGAACATTAAGCTAAAACTTGATTTACAACACAGTGAACTAGTATCTGCTAGAAGTAAAAATGCTCTTTATATAAGCCTCCTTTGTTTATTAGCAGGTGGAGTGATTACATCTTTTATTTACAGAAGAATAAAACATCGTCATAGAATAGATAAGATTCAACAGTCTTACTTAACAGAAACTAAAATTGCTAAAAAGATACACGACGAATTAGCGAATGATGTATTCAATGCATTAACGTATACACAGAACTTTAATCTTGAAACTCCAGAAACAAAGAATCATTTACTATCTGATTTGGAGTCTATCTATAAAAAAGCAAGAAATATTTCTCTGCAACATAGCTCTATTGCAACGGATGAAACCTTTGTTACCCATTTGACTAATTTATTCAATGAATACACTACTGCCAACTGCCAGATTATCATCTCAGGACTTGACAACTTTGATTTTTCTCTACTTGATAAGAATCAAAAGATAACCATCTATCGAGTAATACAAGAATTATTAGTCAATATGAAGAAACATAGTATGGCCACTATAGTAGTATTCAAATTCAGTGAAGATAAAAAATACTTTAAAATATTCTATTCTGATAACGGCGTAGGAATCTTACAGGAAGATATTAAATCAAAAAATGGGCTTTCAAATGTGGAAAACCGTATTACTAATATTGAAGGAACATTTATATTTGATTCTACTAATAAACTGGGTGTAAAGTATAATATCCAATTACCGAAAAAAAATTATGTTTAAAAAGATATTAGTTGTCGAGGATTATGATAGTATCAATATTGGTATTGTACAAGCCCTAAGTGACAACATTCCGCAGGTCGAAGTATACAGTACTAAATACTGTGATGATGCTTGGCTAAAAATTCAAGGTGCTAAGAACAATAACTCACCGTTTGATTTAATCATCTCTGACTTGTCTTTTCAAGAAGACTATAGAGAAACTAAACTAAAGGGAGGAGCAGACTTAATCAAATTAATACGTGAACAAGATGACAATCTTAAAATCATTGTCTATTCTATAGAAAACAGATTTATAGAAGTAAGTGAATTAATAGATGATTTAAAAGTCAATGCTTATATCAGCAAAGGGAGAAATAGTATTAAAGAACTACTAGCGGCTATCACCTATATCCAACAAGAGGAAAAACCTTATCTATCACCAGATATCAAGGATGTAAAAGATAATCCTGTCACACTAGTACTTCAAGAGGAAGATTTAACTATTCTCCGTCTACTAGCAGAAGGGTACTCTCAAAGTGAAATGAGCCATAAGTTTAAAGAAGATAATTTATCGATAGCAAGTACAAGTAGTATCGAAAAGAGAATAAGCCGTTTAAGAGTTTCTTTTAATGCTAAAAACACAACACACCTTATTGGTATTGTAAAAGATATGGGGATTATTTAAACCCGGACTCTCCTCCATTAGCCAAATACTGAAGTAAACTCTAGTATTCATAAATATTTTTGACATAAATATTCACTAAATGAGGTTTTCCGTAATACACTGTCATTTATAGCCAGTACTTTTACCTTCCATAAATCATGCTGTATTATGCAAAAATATGTTTATCTATTAGTTATCTCTTTCTTTCTTCTTTTTTCTGGTTGTAATGAAGGGCGATATACAGTAATGGAGCCTACAGAAGAAGATAAAGCTTACCAAGTAGAAATAGACTCTATACTGACTATTTACAGTCAACATGCTTCTATCTACTCAGAAATATACCCGAAAGCGCTATATGGTAATAAAGAGGCCTTAAAAAGATACTCTGATCTCATGTTAGATATTAATGTATTAGATAATAAATTAAATCTATTAATTAATCAGAACAGAATAACATCCAACCAACTTAAGAAATATATGAAATTGAGAAAACAATTTACTCAATAAAAAAAGCAGGAAGATCTTTCCTGCTTTTTTATTATGATGCAACTTCTAATCGTTGCAATAAGTTTTTATTTAATGCCTGAGCCGTGTAGTCTTTATCTACATTTAACTCTTTTACTCCATCTTGGCTAGGTAACTCGTACATAGCGTCTGTTAGAATAGCCTCACATAACGATCTCAATCCTCTAGCACCTAACTTATACTCTAGTGCTTTATCCACAATATAATCTAATGCCTCATCAGTAATAGAGAACTTAATACCATCCATTTCGAATAGCTTTTCATATTGTTTTATTAGAGCATTTTTAGGTTCCGTAAGAATTGCACGCAATGTCGTCTTATCTAATGGATCCATATGCGTTAATACAGGCAACCTTCCAATAATCTCAGGGATTAATCCATAGTCCTTAATGTCCTTTGGAATAATATACTGCATTAGGTTAGTACGATCTACTTGATCTCCTTCTACTGTAGACTTATATCCTACAGCTTGCATATTTAATCGTTTAGAAATAAGTCTTTCAATTCCGTCAAAAGCTCCTCCTGCTACGAAAAGAATATTCTTTGTGTTTACTTCAATAAACTTCTGATCTGGATGCTTTCTTCCTCCTTTAGGTGGTACATTTACTATACTTCCTTCTAGAAGCTTTAATAAAGCCTGCTGAACTCCTTCTCCTGACACATCACGTGTTATAGATGGGTTATCACTCTTACGCGCGATTTTATCTATCTCATCTATAAAGATGATACCACGTTCTGCTTTTTCTACATCGTAATCTGCAGCTTGTAAAAGTTTAGTAAGAATACCTTCTACGTCTTCTCCTACATAACCAGCCTCTGTTAATACTGTCGCATCTACAATAGCTAATGGTACATTCAACATTCTAGCAATTGTTTTTGCTACTAATGTTTTACCTGTACCTGTCTGTCCCACCATCAAGATATTACTCTTTTCGATTTCGATATCTTGATCATCTCCATTCATTTCTTGCAGAAGACGTTTATAGTGATTATAAACAGCTACAGACATTACTTTCTTAGTTTGATCTTGTCCTATGACATACTCATCTAAGAATGCTCTTATTTCCATTGGTTTCTTAAGTAATAAATCACTTGACAAATCACTTAAATGTTTTGACTGTTGTTCTTCTAATACTATACCATAAGCTTGCTCTACACAACGGTCACAAATATGAGCATCTATACCAGCAATTAGAATATTTGTATCAGATTTAGCACGCCCACAGAATGAACATGACATTTCTTCTTTAGCCATAAATTATTTTCTAATTAAAACCTCATCAATCATTCCATATTCTTTAGCCTCTTGTGCAATCATCCAGTAGTCACGATCACTATCATGATGTACTTTCTCCATAGATTGTCCAGAGTGCTTAGAGATGATTTCGTATAATTCATCTTTTAATTTTAATATCTCACGAGCTGTAATTTCGATATCAGAAGCCTGTCCTTGTGCTCCTCCTAATGGTTGGTGAATCATCACTCGTGAATGTGGTAATGCAGAACGTTTTCCTGCAGCTCCAGCACATAATAACACAGCTCCCATTGATGCTGCCATACCTGTACAAATCGTTGCTACATCAGGTTTGATTAACTGCATTGTATCATAGATACCTAATCCAGCATAAACACCTCCTCCAGGAGAGTTCACATAGATACTAATGTCTTTCTCGTTATCTACACTTTCTAAGAATAATAACTGCGCCTGTATAATATTCGCTACATAATCATCAATAGCTGTTCCCATAAAGATAATTCTATCCATCATTAATCGTGAGAACACATCCATAGAAGCAACGTTCATCTGTCTTTCTTCTATAATGTAAGGAGTCATACTACTAACGATTTTATCGTAGTACATACTATTTATTCCTTGGTGCTTTGTAGCAAATTTTTGAAACTCTTTACCAAAATCCATATTCTTCTTCAATTTATTTTAAATACTATATAAAAAAATAAGCGCCTCTCTTTAACAGAAAGACGCTCAAATATACTTATTTTTTTCCGGATATTATTCTCCGTACATTTCCTTAACGAAATCTTTGTAAGATACTTCTTTTACTTCAGCTTTTACTTTATCATTAAATAAAGCTAATACTTTTTCATTCATTACTTGCTCAGAAATACGTCTAACTTCATCTTGGTTAGTCATTACTCTAGCAACAATATCTTCAACTACTTTAGCTTCAGGATCCATTTGTCCAAACTGAGCCATTTGATCTTTAATCAACTTAGTAGTATATTCTTTAATTTCTTCGAAGTTTAATTGTAAGTCATATTGAGACATTACTTTTCCTTCTACTAACTGGTAACGTAAACCTTTTTCTGATTTTGTGTACTCAGCAGCAGCTTCTTCAGCAGTCATTGGAGTCTCACCTGCATCCATTAACCATTTAGTTAAGAAAGCAGCTGGTAATTCAAATGAAGTATTTTCTAATAAATGTTCGTAAACATCATTTAAGAATTTTTGATCTGCTTGACTAGCAAATTGCTTTTCAGCATCTTCTTTGATTTTTTCTTTTAATTGCTCAACAGAAGTAACAACTCCTTCTCCAAACAATTTATCGAATAACTCTTGGTTTAATTCAGCTTTCTCTGTTTCATTGATTTCGTTGATAGTAAATACTACATCAATTTCTAATCCGTGAACTTTATCATGATCAACAGCTAAAACTTCCATTAATTTATGGTCATCTTCGAATAAACCTTTAGTACTTACAGTAACTTGGTCACCTACTTTTTTACCAATAAATTTCTTTTGGTTCGTTTTAGTTCTGATATCGCTTACAGCAATCTTAACTTCATTATTGATTCCCTCTTCTTCGTTAGCGAAAGTACCTACCATTTCTGATGTTTCTTCTACTACCTCTTTAGAGATCATTTTTCCGTATTGTTTTTGAATAAACTCAACTTGCTCGTCAAGCATAGCGTCATCAGCTACAACTTTGAACTTCTTGATTTTATTTTTACCTTCTAAGTCTAAAGAAAACTCAGGAGCTAATCCTAATTCAAAATCAAATTTTAATACATCTGCATCCCAGTTAATATCATTAGCTACTGGTAATGGATTTCCTAAAATATCTAATTTTTCTTCTACAAGATAGTTACTTAATTTTTCTTGCAAAATTTTGTTTACTTCTTCGAACAATACAGCTTTACCATATTGTTTTACGATTAAACTCATTGGAACTGCACCTTTTCTAAATCCAGGAACGTTTGCGTTCTTTTTGTAGTTAGATAAAACGTTATCTACATTACCTTGGTAATCTTCTTTTGCAAGCTCAATAGTTACGATTGCATTAAGAGCATCTACATTATTTCTTGTAATATTCATTTTTGATGTATTTACATATAAAATTGGGTTGCAAAAATATATTATTTTTACAACCCAAACAACTTTTTAAGTAATTGTATTTCAACTATTAATTTTTTTATCCTCTTCTAGGCTCATCTTTTTGTAAAAACCCATTTACTACAGATTGACAAAATGTCAAGACAACACTAAATAGTAATGCAGTCCAAAATCCACTTACCGTAAATCCATTGACAAAATAGGCTGCTAACTGTATGATAACTGCGTTAATTACAAGTAAGAACAATCCCATAGTAACAATAGTCGCAGGTAATGTCATAAACACTAAAATAGGTCTTAAAAACATATTTAATATCCCTAGCGCTACTGCCACCCATAGTCCAGTAGTAAAACTCTCTACAAAAACTCCTGGTAAAATATTTGCTAATAAAACAACTAAACCAGTAGTAATTAATAATCTAATGATAAATCCCATATTTAATTTTTTGTTTAAAATTAAAAAGAATTTTACTTATTACCAACCATTAATGTTGGCCCAGGGTATACAGCAGGATTAACTAATGGTATACTAGCCTTATAATGTTTATTAATAGATCTTAAAATCTCTGAAGCTATAAATGCATATCCTCTTCCATTTAAATGTACTCCATCTAATGAAAACATAACGGTATTTAAATTCCCCATTCCTTGGAAATAATTAGCTGTATAGATTTGACCATCTTCTACTCTAAGTCCAGAAACTGCTTTATTTAAGATATCATTCATATCAGCTACAGCTAATCCTTTACTAGTAGCTGTTGCTTTAATAATACTATTAAATTGAACTGTAGCGTCTTTGATATTTGCTTGTTCTGTAGGGTTAAGTACAAAAGAATCACTGATAGGGAAACTAACTCCTTTTTTCAGCATAGCATCCATTGTAGGATTTCCCGTTGATTGAGGTAATGAAGCTCCAATCTGTGCCTTACTTGTTAACAGCATTAAGTCTTTTGCAGTAGCATGTCTAGCTTGTCCATAAGACATCGCGATAAACTTGATTTGCTCAGGTGTTAATTTTACAGGAAACAAACCTGCCCCTACTACTTGTGTTAACCCTCCTTCTAATAAAGCAGACATATCTGCCAAAGTTTTATCTTGAATCAAAAGTGGGTTAGCTGAAGTTTTAGATATCAACTGAAGTCTATCCCCTTGACCTCCTTTTGCTAAAATTTGCTTTAATAATCCTATTAGACTATTTAGTTGATCTATATTCCCTTCACCGATAAGTTTAGGAGATAATGGATTATAAGGTACTGTAGTGAAAAATGGAATAGCGGTCACATCAGGAATAGTAGCTACTATACCTTTTGCACCTTCAGAAGTTAGTGTATTTGTAATTTGCTCGTATACTTGCTTAAACACTCCTGCATGAGTAATATCATTTGAACCATACATAGCAGGATTAGTTCCCCCTGCTTTATTTTGATCCACACCTTCTCCTCCTGAAGTAGCATATGCTAATACATCATTAGCTCCAATCCAGTTCGTAAAGAATGTCGGTTTTAGGCTCATCGCATCACCTAATACTGTCGCATTATCAGCTGTAGCCGTACGTACAAAGTATGGGTTAGCGGTAGCAGGAGTAGTTAATAACCCTGATGGATTACCATAACCAGGCGCTATTAAATGGAAAGTCTTAGCACCAGGTACACCAGCATTGTGATATGCTTTTTTCTGTTGCTTAGTTGCTTCTATAGTTACTGCTCTATCAATATTCTGAGGCCCTATAGCTTGTCCATCTGCTCCAGGCATCATATTAACAATCATTCTTGTTGGAAAGCCCGGATTCGCTTGCCCTGCAAATAATAAACCTCCGACATCATTCATATCATCTTCAAATGATGGTTGAGTAAACTCGCCACCACCAACTATTTTAAATTGGGTTGCTAATATATTTGGAAATGAGTTCTTCTGTCCTGATTTGAAAACAGTACCGTCCATAAATCCAGCAGTAAGAGAGTTTCCAACAGCTACATACGAACTAAAGTCAGCTTCTCCTGCATAATATGTTCCTCCATCTATTTCATCTTTGATAGAAGGCTCACATGATGCTAATAAAGCAATGGCAGGTAATAATAATAAATATCTTTTTTTCATGATTTCTTTTTAATTAAATTAAAAACTATAGCTCACACCAAGGCCTCCACTAATCACAGAAGACTTATAAGTTCCTCCAAAAGACACATTCTGACCATCTTCCATAAAATAATCATAAGAACTATTTGTATCACTAAAGTGTAAGTAAGTCAATGACATATCGATTGCTATACCATTCTTAAACTTATAACTAAACCCTCCTGTATAAGCACGAGAATCATTACGTGGCGTTTCTGGGGCAAAGTATCCCTCTTGTACAGGACTTTCGTCATAATACCAACCAGCTCTAAGTGTTAACTGATCATTCATTGTATACTGTAATCCTAAACGATATGTACTTGAATCTTTATAATTACGAGGATTTACAGATGTTCCAATTGTAGGGTTATCCACAAATTCTATCTCTAATGCTTTATATGCATTCCAGAATGTTCTATTATAATCAAAAGCAAATAACCACTTATCCCAAGTATAAGATGCCCCTACTGCTAATTCTGCTGGCAAAGGCATTTCTGCTTTAATTTTTCCATTTTTAAACAATCCTTGACCATATCCTGGTACATCATAGAATTTTGACTTACCGCTCTTTTCATCCATGACAATTTTAGAACGATAGTTTAATCCTAATCTTAGATGATCATCTACATTCACCATATATCCAGCTGTCCATCCCCAAGCAGTAACGTTTTTAGCTTCTACTGTTACATTCGTTCTATTTCCTTGCTCATCAGTCATGCTACGAGACAAGTTTTTATTAAATGTCACTCCACCATTTACGAAAATAGGTCCCCCTCCAAAACTGAAGTGTTTACTAACTTTAATAGCTACAGTTGGTTGAAAATAGATTGCTTTTAAATCAATATTATTAACTAAGTGTGAACCTTGCCAATCTTTATCCCATTCTACTTTACTACCGTATGGCGAATAGATAGCTAGACCAACTGTCATCCAATCAGTAGCCTTATAAGTACCATATGCATAGAATGGTGTTCCTGGATTACGAGTTTCATTCTCCCATCCATAAGTTTTATTCTGAAATTTAGTATCAGCGACTAAAACACTAACACCTCCTGAAAAATTAAACTTATCTTCCAAATAAACAGATGCAGCAGGGTTGAAGAATAAAGATTCCGCACCACTACTTATGACTGCTACTCCCGTATGTCCCATTGCAAGTTGTTTATTTCCTTGCATTGCAACTCTATACCCCCCAGCAAAAGCTGAAGTCGATATCAAAGTAAGTAGAGACAGTGATAATATTTTTCTTATCATAATTAACTGTTATTTATAATTCGTTTATTTCAAATATATACAGTTCTATTAGTTTTACAAATATTTAAGCCTATTTTTAACATTCATATTTTCACTTTTTAATTATTATTAAAATATAACTCAAATAAACTCATTTTAATACAATACAATTAACAAATTAAAAGAATTATGCATGCATACATTAACAGCACATATATTTAAAAATCAACAACATCTTGCATTTTTATCAAACCATTGATTATCTAACAACAAAAACAGTCAATAAAAAAGAGATATACACTCGGTATATCTCTTTTTACAATATTTCTTAATTTACATAGACTAAAATTTTCTATACTCCACTATCCCATTATTAGGAACAAATGTTTTAAGAATAGAGGTATCTGTATTACTAAAAAAGTAATTAGTTCCTTTACTTTCTCGTGTTGTAAGTAAGTCTAATTCTTCAAGTATTTTTTTCGTTTGTTTAGCAACTGCTTTACCAGAATCTATAATCTTTATTTCTTTAGGAATAATAGTTTCTATAATAGGAATTAGATAAGGATAATGTGTACAACCTAAAACTAGAGTATCTATTCCTTTCTCTACCATTGGTTCTAAATAAGAACGAAGTAAATCCTTCATCTCTTGAGAATGAATTCCTCCATTTTCTATCAAATTAACTAGATTATAACCTATTTGCTCAATGATTTCTATATCAGGATACATCTTAACCTTAGAAGTAAAGAAGTCGCTTGTAATTGTTCCTTTAGTGGCCAATATACCTATTTTAGAAGTCTTCGTTAGGATAGTAGCTGGTTTAATAGCTGGTTCGATTCCGATAATAGGAATATGACATCTAGCTCTCATCTCGCTTATTGCATTGGTCGTTGCTGTATTACATGCTACTACTACAATCTTACAATTCAGAGAGACTAAATACTCAACATTTTTAAGAGATAAATCTATTATTTCTTGTTTTGTCTTGATTCCATAAGGAGCATAAAGCTGATCACCTATAAAGATAGTATCTTCGTTTGGCATCAAGAGATTAATCTCTTGCCAGATAGTTGTTCCTCCTATTCCAGAGTCAAATAAACCTATAGGGTTGTTCTTAGTCATATACAAATATAAAAAAAACCACTCTTTAACAAGAGCGGTTTTGATTATGATTATCTAGTTAAACTAAAATTAATTAGCTCCTAATTCTTTTTTTACATCAGCTAAAAGGTCTGCACCTCCAGCTAATAAAACTCCAGAACCATTAGAAGAATCTAATACATAGTCAAATCCTTTAGATTTTCCTACTTTCTGAATAGCTGCCAAAGCTTTTTCTACGATAGGTTGAGTTAACTCTAATTCTTTCTTACCGTAATCTTGTTGAGCTGTTGTTTGGAATTGTTGAATTCTTTGTTGTAATTCATCGATTTCTTTAGCTCTTTCTTCATTTTTAGCATCTCCTGCAGTAGCAGCTTCTGCTTGGTATTGTTGAATCTTAGTTTGGTAAGTAGACATCATTGTAGAAATTTCTTTCTCGTATCCCTCACCTATTTTCTTTAATTCAGCATTAGCATTTTTCATCGCTGGTAATTCTGTCATTAAAGCTCTTACGTCGATATGTGCTACTTTAGATTGAGCCATTACCGCTGTAGTACTAACTCCGAAAAACATTGTAGCTGCAATTAATAAAGATTTCATTTTTCTCATCTTTCTCGATTTTTGATTTATATTTTATTGTTATTCTACTTTTTATTAGCTTCTTCAGCTTTCTTTCTCGCTTCTTCTTGCTTTTGCAAGATTAATAACTTTCGGTCCTCTTGTTCCTTTAAGATACGCTGTCTTCGCTCTTCTTGCTTACGTAGAGACTCATCTATTAACTCTTGTCTCCTTTTCAACGCCTCTTCCTGCTTACGCTTTTGCTCTGCTTCTCTTTTTTCTTGAGCTATTCTACGTTCTTCTTGTAATTTCTCGATATCCACAGAAGATTTTTTCGACTGTTGATCTAAAGCTTGTTGTTTTCTTCTCTCTAACTCCTCTTGTATCAGTCTATCTCTTTCTGCTTTACGTCTATCTGACTCAGCTTGTTGCTCCTCCATCATTTTTAGACGCTCTTGAGTTGCCTGCTCTCTGTTCTTCTCATTTTGAAGACGTTTATCCTCTGCTTGCTGTTGACGCTCTTGAATCAACTTCTTCTGAGCTTCGATCTTATCCGCTTTTTCTTGTTTCAGCTTCTCTTGCTTCTCTATCTGCTGTTTGATTTGTTCCTCTTTTCTTCTCTGAAGTTCTTGCTCTCTCTGATAGTTAACATCGTTTGCTAGCTCTTCTTTTCTCTTCTTCTCTTCAATTCGCATGATACGTTCAGCTTCTTCTTTACGTCTCTGTTGCTCTTCACGTCTACTCTGCCTTAGAGACATTGCATCCTCTTTCTGTTCTTCTTCTTCGACAGCTTGTGCTTCTGATTTAGTCATACCTTGCTTTCTACGGGCAGTAGCTAGTCTACGTAAAACTAAGTCGCTAATATCGTGTTTTTTTGTAGCAATCACCATAGTAGCTTCAGAATTTTTATCTAAAACGTAATCAAATTTACGAGCTTCAGCAATATCTTCCACTACAGCAAAAACTTGATCTTGTATTGGTTTGGCCAACATGATCTTTTGTGTAATCAGATCACCTGACGTTCCAAATCTTTTTTGTTGATATTGAAAAAGCTCTTCCTCTAATATTGATATCTCCTCTTCTTTCTCTTCTATCAAATCTCTAGTTAAAAGAATTCGTTCAGCAGCTAAATTATCTTTTAGCTTTTTGATTTCAGCCTTTTTTTTATCAACATCTCCTTTCCACGTATTCGCTCTCTCATCTAATTGGGTAGTAGCCTGTAGGTACTCAGGTGTCTGACTTAAGATATACTCCATATCGATATAGGCTACACGAGCGCTACCACCTTGAGCCACTACTGATACTATTCCAAAAATACTAAATAATAAAGTTAAATACGTTTTCATTCTAAATCAAGTTTTATGATGTAACTAGTACATTAAAACGATTGCCCAAGAATAAAATGTGTTTGGAATCCACTCTTCTGAGTAGTACCTGGTACAGAATCGAATCCATATCCAAAGTCAATACCTAACAATCCGAACATTGGCATGAACACACGAACACCAAAACCAGCAGAACGTTTTAACTCAAACGGACTATAGTCTTTAAATGATGCAAATGAGTTCCCTGCTTCTGCGAAAGTCAACACATAAACTGATGCACTTGGCTTTAATGTAATAGGGTAACGTAATTCTAACGAAAATTTATTATAAATAGTACCTCCGATTTGTTCTCCTCTATCATTATATGGAGTTAATGTCTGATTTTGGTATCCTCTTAACTGAATTACCTCACGACCATCTAATGAATAATTCGCTAGTCCATCACCTCCTACATAGAATCTTTCAAACGGAACTACTCCTCTATTATTGTTATAAGCTCCCATATATCCAAATTCTCCTAGTGCACGAACTACTAATTTATCATAGATAGTTGTATACCAATCTCCTTTGAATTTTAATTTATAGTATTCTAACCAATTAAATTTCTTTTGGTCTACTTTAGCCACATCTGCTGTAGCATCTTCCCAATTATTAACTGGTCTATAGCTAGAATCTAAATAAGTTCCTACAGGGATAGTCGCTCCAGTTACTGGATCTATCGCTCCTGCTTTTGCTCTTAATTTATATTCTTGTTGATCACCAAGATTTTTATAATCCACATTGTTAAACAACGAATATGGAGCAGTAAACTTACCACTAACACTAAAGAATGAACCAAACGTTGGGAAAATCGGGTCATTACCACGATTATCACGTCTTAATTCAATCTGATAAGCTAAGTTACGAGAGTCTCCATCTCCGAATGTAAATAATCCTGTATTATAATTTTTCATATTATAATATTGAAAACTCAAAGTATGAGATAATACAAAGTTATCATCTGGCACACTTAATTGTTTAGCAATACCAAATTGCAATGTTGTAATATCAAATCCTCTACTTCTATCTGTACGACGATTTACATAATCATAAAGATTCTGTGTACTATATGCTACTGTACCAAAGAAGTTAATAGGCTTACGTCCTCCGAACCATGGCTCAGAGAAACTTATACTATAGGTTTGATAGTAAGTACTTCCTTGTAGACGTAGTGATAAAGATTGTCCATCTCCCATTGGGAAAGGCTTATAAGACTTCTTATTAAATATATTTCTCAACGAGAAGTTATTAAATGATAGTCCTAATGTACCGATGAATCCTCCACCACCGTATCCTCCTTGTAACTCAACCTGGCTTGATCCTTTTTCAGTTACTTGCCAATCGATATCAACTGTTCCAGAGTTTGGATCAGCATTTTTCACATCTGGAATAATAGCTTGTGCATCAAAAATATTTAATCCTCCTAATCGTCGGATTGTTTCCATCACTAAAGATTTACTCCATATCTCCCCTGGACGAGTTCTTATATCTCTATGAACTACGTGGTCATGTGTATTATCATTACCAGAAACTGTAATATTATTAAACCTTGCGATAGGTCCTTCCACAATTCTTACCTCGAAATCAATTGTATCATTAGCTGTTCTAACCTCAACTGGGTTTACGTTAGAGAATAAATATCCATTATTCTGATACACATTTGATATATAATACCCATCAGGATCAGTCTTATCATCTATACGTTTATCCAGTAAGACTCCGTTATAAACATCTCCTTTTTCGATACCCAATACCTGTTTTAATTGGCTATTTGTATAAACAGTATTACCAATAAAACGAATATCACCGAAGTAATACTTATTCCCCTCAGTAACATCAATATTTATACTTATTCTATTGGTTTCAGGATTATAACTTGTTGTATCAGCAATTATACGAGCATCTCTATAACCATTCTCTTTATATTTACTAACAAGCTTATCTAAATCCTCTTCATATTTAGCTTTGATAAACTTAGAAGGTTTGAAAATGCGCAATGGATTGAAAGGACTACGTTGCTTAGTCTCCTTCATTGCTTTTTTCAATTTCTTATCACTTAATTGCGTATTACCACTAAAAGCTATCTCTTCTATACGAACTTTCTTCCCCTTATCTATTCCAACTAATAGTTCTACTGTTCGGCCTGTCGAGTCAGCTGGAATAGTATTTAACGTTACTTTTGTATTATAATAACCATCTTTCTTATACTTATTTAGTAAGAAATACTTAGTAGTAGACAGAAAGTTATCATTAACAATTTTACCTCTATTCAGTTTTGCTTCTTTGATAAGAGCTTCAGACTTTGCCTTTTTAAAACCTTTAATCTTTACACTTTTTAAACGAGGCAGCTCATTTAAAGTTAGTTCTAGATTAATAGTGTCATTTACAACAGATGTTTCGTAGAAGTTAATATCAGTAAATGAACCAACCTTCCATAACTTTGTAAGAGCATGCGAAAGCTCTTCTCCAGGCACAGCTATTTTTTGGCCTTTAGAAAGCCCTGTAAAAGTAACTATCGTTTGTGGGTTTAAGCTATATTTTCCTGTCACTGTTATATCTCCTAAGGTATAGATTTTAGGAGCTTCAAAAGAAGGAGCTTTTATACTGTCCTGTGCATGCACATGAGAGTATACTAGACCAGCAATAAACAGTGCAAAAAGAGATGTACCTTTTTGAAACATTAGATTCGTTTTTTATTTTATTTGTTCACTTGTTTTTCCAAACCTTCTTTCTCTATTCTGATAAGTAAGAAGGGCTTTATAAAGTTCCTCTTCCGTAAAGTCCGGCCAGAGTACCTCTGTAAAATAAAGCTCAGAATAAGCGATTTGCCATAACAAAAAGTTACTTATTCGTTGCTCTCCACTTGTTCTAACTAATAGGTCAACATCAGGTAGATCACTCGTGTAAAGATGATTATTTATAACTGATTCATCTATATCAGCCTCCGAAATTAAGTTATTTTTAACTTTAAATGAAATTTCTTTTACAGCTTTTATTAGTTCAGCTCTAGAACCATAGCTCAACGCTAATGTTAAAGTCATTTGAGTATTGTCTTTAGTCTGATCCAATACGTCTCTTAATTGAGCTTGTACTTTTTCTGGTAATAAAGATAAATCACCAATAGCATTAAGTTTAATATTATTTTTCGTAAAAGTAGGGAGTTCCTTTTTTAGTGACTTCACTAATAATTTCATTAACATATCTACTTCCAATTTGGGACGATTCCAATTCTCAGTAGAAAACGCATATAAAGTTAAATGCTTAATTCCTAACGTAACGCATGTGCTAATAGTAGTACGCACGGACTTAACACCATTCTCATGGCCTAGCGTTCTTAGAAATCCTTTTTGTTTTGCCCATCTACCGTTACCATCCATAATGATGGCTAAGTGATTAGGTAAGTTGTCTGTGTTAATCTGTTCTTTCAAATTCATTTAATCTGCACAATAACATGGGTTATTTCCAAAAGTATAACTTATCGATATACCTGAGTAAAAAAACCAATCATTTCCGTTTTTACCAAAACCATAAGACTTTTTATTTGCTTCTGTAGGACTACTTCCATCTAAATTATTAGTGAAAGTATAATGTGCAGCTACTTCAGCATTCAGATTTATCTTAGGCGTAAGTCTTAATTTTAACCCACCCGCAAAAGGTATAGTCATTGAATTTTTCTTACCTCCTTTTACTAAATCTACACTTGTCGACTCAAATCCTTCTACAGGTGTACTTGGTCTAAAGTAAATATCGTTATATCTTATACCTGATACGCCAACAAAAAGGTATGGTGTAAAACCAAAATTCTCTTGGTGTAAATCGAATTCAAAAAAATTAAATTCAATACCTACCGACAATTGTTGAACAGTATTTGTAAAACTATATCCTCTTTCTTTTCGGCTTCCCATATCAGATTTAGCATCATCTCCTCCTATTTTATGGTGAGAATAACTAACTCTAAAAGAGTGCCTAGGGCTTCTATTCCAACGATAAAAAACATTGTACCCCATATCCTTTGGTGCTATATATTGAGTAGAACCAATATCTCCTACATAATTAGAACCACCAAGCCCTACACCGAATTCGTGAATCTGAGCTTTAGCTATAACTGTTGTAAGTAGCAGTAATAGAGATATAAGAATTTTATTCATTCTGTTAAAATAATTTACAAATATAGTAATATAGACCTTTCAAAATCTATTTTTTTCTCACGGATTGCCCAAATGAGGTTAAGCTATTTTGTTCTAAACGTAGAAAACCCTTAAAAAGTATATAGTTTGTTGACTTTTTTAATTTCTCTTATCCTCTCCCCACAGTAATTTATTTCTCAATGTCTTAATAAAACTTTGAGTAGGAAACTCCACTAAATCTACTGTGAAAGGAGCTTTAGTAATAATTAATTCTGTATCGTTGTCCACAGCTTTTGTAGTCGTGTCAAGTGACACTAAGAACTGTTTCTCTCTAGAACTTACTTTTAACTTAATTGTTAAATTATCTCGGATAACCAACGGTCTCACATTTAAATTATGCGGTGCCAACGGAGTTAACACAAAACATCCCGTCTCAGGTTCTATTATCGGCCCTCCACAGCTTAATGAATAACCAGTAGACCCTGAAGGTGTAGATATAATCAATCCATCTGCCCAATAAGTAGCTAAAAACTCATCATCTAAATAAGTTTCTACTGTAATCATAGAGGTTGTATTCTTTCTTGATACAGTCACCTCGTTTAAAGCATACTGAATATCAAAAGCATTATTTTCTTGAGGTAAACAATTTAAGCTCAACAAAGATCTTTTTGATCTCTTAAACTTATTTTCAAACAACAAAGGAATATGCTCCTCTAAATTATCGTGTTGTACATTAGCTAAAAAACCTAACCTTCCTGCATTAATTCCCACAATCGGGATATCCGTATTTTTAATAAAATTAGCGGCGCGCAGCATTGTCCCATCACCTCCCACGCTAATAAAAAAATCCACTTCACTAGTCAATGGATTATTCGTTCCAAACGTTTGGTATTCTTTATCAAGAATATCTTGTTCATTCAATAGACTGTAAAACTTTTCTTCAAATACGACCTCTGTGTTTTCGTATTTTTGAAATAAGTTAAATAACCTACGTACTATATTTTGTACTATAGGTTTGGCAGTCTGTCCATAAATCGCAAACTTCATATTATATGTTTAGATATTTATTAAGGTATTCTGTTCTTTCCTTTAGATCATTAATATGCGTATCTTCAGAAAGTGTACTGACTATCTCATAACCATAACGTCTTAAGTCATCTAAAATAACCTTTGTATTGACACTATTAGTTTTAACTAATAGTTGAGTATTATGATTGTTGTTAGACAATAGTAATAGACCTATCATTTTAGCATTGTTACCTTCTACTATTTGTGTTATTTCTGAGAAGCTGTAATCTAAATGTCCTTTTTCAATGACAAAAGTAGTACCCTTTTCATCAAAAAACATTGTTTTACTCCATTCATTTAACAAATATTCTTTAGAATATATTCCTTTTATTTTACCTTCTTCGTCTAATAGCGGAATAGTATTCGTATCACACTGACTAAACAAATCAAAAAAATCAAAAGGATTCAAATTCGAAGACTCTAAAAGGTAGAACTTATCTAAATCATACATAACATCCTGAATAGTGCTATCGAGATCAGCTGTATAAATATCCTCTGTATTGATATTGCCAATCCAGATTTCATCTTTATTCACCACAGGAAGATGAGAATAATTACTTTTTTCTAGATAAGGAAATACATCTTTAATAAGCGTATTCAATTTACAGATAGGATAATCTGTGAGTAGAAAGAAGTCAGGAGATAACATAATTCAAGGTTATTATTTAGAAGTGCAAAATAATCAAAAATAAAACAATAGACGTTAATTATAGTTTGTATTTTTGTCTTTAAAACTTAATTTTATGACTAAGCTATCTGTTAATATCAACAAAATTGCTACTCTAAGAAACTCAAGAGGAGGAGATGTTCCTAATTTATTGCAAGTAGCCAAAGATGTACAAAAATTCGGAGCTCAAGGAGTAACTATACACCCTAGACCTGACGAAAGACATATTCGTTATCAAGATGCACGTGATTTAGTAGACGTAGTCTACACTGAATATAATATAGAAGGTAATCCTATGGATAACTTCTTAAACTTAGTATATGAGTGCAAACCTACCCAAGTAACATTAGTTCCCGATGCTGTAGATGCACTTACTTCTAATGCTGGATGGGATACCATTAAACACAAAGCATTCTTACAAGAAGTAATTCAAGAGTGTAAATCACGTAATATTCGTACTTCTATTTTCGTAGATCCAGTATTAGAAATGGTAGAAGGTGCTAAAGTTGTAGGTGCTGACCGCATTGAGTTATATACTGAAAACTTTGCTGCTGAATATGCAAAAGGAAATGAAAACGCTATCATACCTTATACTCAAGCTGCTGAATTAGCAAACCAACTTGGATTAGGAATTAATGCAGGACACGATTTAAGTCTTGACAACATTGAATTCTTTAAAAACAATATTCCTAACCTACTAGAGGTTTCTATAGGTCATGCCTTAATATCTGAATCTCTTTACCTAGGATTAGAAAATGTAGTAAATATGTACATCAGAAAATTACAATAATGGCAGATATATTATACTCTAAAATAGAAGGCGAAGGTATCCCTTTAATTGTTATGCATGGATATATGGGAATGTCTGACAACTGGAATACTTTTGGTAAACAAATGGCAGAAGTAGGTTACGAAGTACACCTATTAGATCTTAGAAATCACGGTCGCAGTTTTCATTCTGACGATTGGTCTTATGATTTTATGGTAGAGGACATCGTTCGTTATATGGATTATCACGCTATATGTGATGCTATCATATTAGGACACTCTATGGGAGGAAAAGTAGCGATGAAGTTAGCCACTCGTTACCCAGCTAAAGTAGAAAAACTAATTGTAGCAGATATTTCACCGCGCAGCTACGCCCCACATCATCAGGATATATTAGCAGCGCTTAACGCTGTTGACTTCTCTACTAAACCAAGTCGAAAAGAAGTAGAAGAAACCATCGCTTCTCATATTCCCGAAATCGGTACACGACTATTCTTATTAAAAAGTTTATACTGGGTAGAACCAGGACAACTAGGTTTCAGATTCAATCTGAATGCTTTTAATCAAAATGAAGATGTAGTAGGTGAAGGTGTAGAAGAAGGTGCTGAATACACAGGAGACACGTTATTCATTAGAGGGGGAAACTCTAAGTACATTCAAGAAAAGGATGAAGTTCTTATCCAAGAACACTTCCCTAATGCAATCATTAAAACGATTCCAAATACAGGACATTGGTTACATGCAGAGAACCCACAAATGTTCTTCGATATCGTTAAAGAGTTTCTAGGATAGACAAAAAAATATCACTTATAATAAAGGTCTAATACTTCGTCAGTATTAGACCTTTATTTATATATAAACAATAGCGTCCTAAACATTTAAAAAAAGGCACAAAAAAAGAGAGTTAATTTC